>CAYJVC010000007.1:0-50561 GCA_964373505.1 uncultured Planctomycetia bacterium | reverse complement strand
CAGATACGCGGCGAAGGCGTTGACATCCACTGGAAGGATGTCATCGGTATGGAAGCCGCGAAAATGGAAGCCCGAGAGCTCGTGGAACTCATACGGGACCGCGCGCGCATCAAAAAAATAGGCGGCAACATTATCCGAGGGATGCTCATGATGGGGCCTCCCGGTTGTGGAAAAACGTATCTCGCCAAGGCGGTCGCAACCGAAGCGGGCATTCCTTTTATATCCATGTCCGGCGCCGAATTCGTGGAGGTTTTCGTGGGCGTCGGCGCCTCGCGTGTGAGGCAGCTTTTTCAAAAGGCGCGGCGCCTGGCGTACGCGCACGGTGGGTGCATCATTTTCCTCGATGAGATCGACGCGGTGGGCCGCAAGCGCGTGTTCTCGGCCTTCGGCGGCACCGAGGAAACAAACTCCACACAGAACCAGCTCCTGGCCGAGATGGACGGCTTGAAGGACAAGGACGAGAACGTGATCGTGATCGGCGCCACGAATGCGGCTCAGGATTCGCTGGATGAGGCGCTTCTACGCCCGGGAAGATTTGACCGCAAGATCTTCGTCGACAAACCCGATCTGCAGGAGAGGGAAGAGCTGTTCCGGTATTACTTGTCCCGGGTCAAATTCGACGAAAAGATCGACGTCGCGCGGTTTGCGAGGAAGGCGGTCCAGAAAAGCCCCGCGGACATCGCCAATATCACGAAGGAAGCCGCGCTCATTGCGACACGCGGCAAGCAGGACAAGGTGACTGCCGATCATTTGTCTGAGGCGATGGAGCGCATTGATCTGGGCCTAAAACGCAACCGCAAGGTGAGCGAAGAGGAAATGCGCATCACGGCTTATCATGAGACAGGGCATCTCATGGTGACGTACCTCATGCATCCCAAGGACGATGTGTTCAAGGTCTCGATCATCCCCCGAGGCCCCGCGGGCGGCGTGACCTATTCGTTGCCGCAGGAAGACGAGATGTTCAGGAACAGGGACTGGTTCCTGGCGGAAGTGCGCACGCTGATCGCGGGTTACATGGCCGAGAAGGTCAAATTCGGCGTGACTTCGAGCGGCGTCTCGAGCGACTTTCAACATGCGATGCGGCTTGCGCACAACATGGTGTGGCGCCTGGGCATGGGCCGGTCGGAATCACTCGGCGACTACATGTCGATCCCTGCGGACCAGTTGTCGGAAAGCGTCAAGGACAAATTAAACGCAGAAACCCATGAGATCATTCAGTCCTGCATGAAGGACGTTGAGAGCCTACTGAAGAAAGAAAGCGTGATCTTTGAGCGGTTCGCGCAGGAACTCTTGCAGCGATTGGAGCTTGACTACGATGATATCGAAGCGATCTTCAAAGAATATGGCAAAGCCAACCCGAGAGTCACCTCGAAGTACGTTCCGAAAGGCGAGAAGTAAGACCGTTCTCGCAGGCCTCCTAATTTTTACTTCACTCGCCGTCGGCTGCGGCCCGAAATACACCTATCCCGCCGATAAGGTCCCCGAGTCCATCGAGAAGCTCTGCCGTAAAGACTACGACCTGGAGATCCGTGCCGGCATCGTCGGCACGACCGTCGGCGCGCTCATGGTCGTAGACTCGCTCCTCGACAAAGAGGGCCAGATCCCGAAAGAGTTGAATGAAAAGATGGGCAAAGTCATGCAGGTCGTGACGCGGGTGGCGCTTTCTACGGACCTGCCGCTCGACTACTGTCTCGTCGTGATCCGCGACAAGACCCAGCCCTATCAGCTCATGATCACTCGATCTTTGGACGATACCAAACGTGCCTATGCGGACGTGATCGGCATCGAGGAATCGATCAACCGGACGCTTTTCGGGCAGGACAAATACGAACTCGTGGATGACTCCCAGCCTCCTTTCGTGATCGAGGAGGTGAAGCAGGAGAATTTTCTGACCGAACAGATCGTGCAGCGGATCCGTGTCAATTATACGAAGGACGCGAAGGACGATCTGGAAAAGGCGCTTGTGATGGTGGACGGCCATTTTGAGTCGAGTACGGGCAAGCGGATCTTCCGCTTTTCGCTCATCGCGCTTAGGGGCGATGAGTCGCACCAGGCGCTCCTGGGCATATTCAAGACCGTGAACCAGGTGCTCGCGGGTTACCAATTCACCGGGTTCGATTCGGTGGAGATCCATGATTATCTGAATCGGCAGAAGCTCGACATCGACCGTGATTCGCTCCTGGAGTACCAACAGAAAAAGATAACGGACGAGGAGATCCTTGATCGGTTTTTATCCGAATCCAAGTCCATCCAGGAGGCCTTCAAGCTTTTCGGCTTCACGCTGCCGCAAACTCCCGCCGACAATCCGGAAGCGTCCGTAGCCAAAGCCGCTCCTTGAAATTTCTCTCACCCGCCAAAATCAATCTGTTCCTGAACGTATCGGGAAAACGCAAGGACGGCTTCCACGAACTTCGCACGCTTTACGAACGGGTGAGCCTCTGCGATGATGTTTCCCTCTCACCTTTGAGATCCGGTATTCGGATCCTCACCGACCGCCCGGACCTGCCAATGGGTCCCAAGAATCTCGCTTACCGGGCAGCCCAGCTCCTGAAGGTCAAATTCGGGATCCAAAAAGGTATTGTGATCCGCATCCAAAAAAGGATCCCCGTTCAGGCGGGTTTGGGCGGCGGTTCGAGCAATGCGGCCACGGTCCTCCTGGGGCTCAATAAACTCTGGAAACTGGGCTTGTCCAAAAAAGAACTTTGCAAACTGGGCGCGGAGATCGGCAGTGACGTGCCTTTTTTTGTTCTGGAAACGCCCTTTGCCGTGGGGCACGGGCGCGGGGAGATCCTTAAGCCAATTCGTATAAAGGGAACCAAGCTCTGGCACGTCATCGTGAAACCTCCGTTTGGCATTTCAACTAAGCAAGCTTATCAGGCTTTTGACGACGCATTCACGGGTCCTGCCGCTTCGACAGCCCCATTCTCGCAAGTGTTTCCCTTGCTCGAACGGGGCGACCCCGTCTCCGCGTCACCCGTGAATGCGTCGTCAGGGCGAGAGTTGACACTCCAGAAAGTCAATGTTAGAATGCTCCTCCGCTCACTGAAAAAGTGTGATTCAGGCAGACTCCAAGAGCTCTTAACAAATAGTCTGGAAGTTACTGGTAGTAAACAACTTACATATATTTTTAGTGTGAAGAAAAAAATGCTTGAGGCAGGCGCTTTGGCGAGCCTCATGTCGGGCAGCGGCTCTTCGGTTTTTGGGATATTCGCCTCGAGGGCGCGCGCTTTGAAGGCCGCGCGCATTTTGAAAAGAAATAGAAGTTGGCAGGTCTTTGTCGTATCGACTTTCTAAGAAATAGAAGAACTGCCCCGTTTGGATTCGAACCAAAACTCACGCCTCCAAAGGGCGGTGTGCTACCATTACACCACAGGGCAAAATCTGAGGAAGTTATACTAGCATTAGCATAGAAAATAGAAAATGAAAATTACTATCCACAAATGCTCATTCTGTCAAAGGACCTTGAAAAGCCACGAGAAATTATTCTCGGGGCCGGAGGATGTTTTTATCTGCGACCGCTGCGTGCGGTTTTGCCACCAGAATCTCGAGCACGAGCCGGAGCCCGCCAAACCCGAACCCATTGTTTTAAAGAACCTGCCGAAGCCTTCCGAGATCAAAAAATTCCTCGATGAATATGTGATCGGCCAGGAGCAGGCCAAGAAGCAGCTGTCGGTGAGCGTCTACAACCACTACAAGCGTATCTATTCGAATGTGGATAAACGCGAGGTGGAGCTGGATAAGTCCAATGTGCTCCTCATCGGGCCGACCGGCTCCGGAAAAACGCTTCTGGCGCGGACGCTGGCGCGGATCTTGAAGGTGCCGTTCGCGATCTGCGATGCGACGACGCTGACACAGGCCGGTTATGTCGGCGAGGACGTCGAGAACGTGATCCTGAGGCTCCTGCAGGACGCTAATTTCGACGTGAAACGCGCCGAGGCCGGCATTGTTTACATCGATGAGATCGATAAGATCGGGAAAACATCCGAGAACGTGTCGATTACCCGGGATGTGTCGGGAGAAGGGGTGCAGCAGGCGCTCCTCAAAATTTTGGAGGGCACGCTTGCGAATGTGCCGCCCCAGGGCGGCCGCAAGCACCCGCAGTCCGAACTCCTCCAGGTGAACACGGCCAACATTCTTTTTATCTGCGGCGGGACGTTCAGCACGCTCGACAAGATCATCGAAAACCGGCTGGGTAAAAAAGATATCGGATTTTCCGCCACAATGCGCGGCGGACCCGCCTTCGGCGGGCACAACCAAAAATTTAACACGGATACGAACCATATTTTGTCGTTGACGCAAACGGAAGATCTCGTGAAGTTCGGCATGATCCCCGAGTTTGTGGGCCGCCTGCCGGTGGTTTCGGTGCTTGAGCCTTTGACCGAGAAAGACCTTTTGGATATTCTGGTGGAACCGAAAAATGCGCTTGTCAAGCAGTTCAAAAAGTTTCTCGAACTGGAGGGTGTCGTTCTCACGTTGACGAACGAGGCGCTCCAGGGGATCGTCAAAGAAGCGATAAAGAAAAAAACGGGCGCGCGGGGGCTTCGTTCGATCCTGGAGGACATCATGCTCGAGGTGATGTACGACATTCCTTCGACGGAGAACGTCGAGGAATGCGTGATCGACGGCGACACCGTGAAAAAGCGTTCACGGCCCGTGCTCATTGAAAAAAAAGGCCTGAGCAAAAAAATTGCGTGACCCCATCCCCTGTTTCGTCCGCCGTAGGCGGACCGATCGCAAAGCGATCGTTGGAAACAGGGGATGGGGTGACTTGGCCGTGTTGATCCTCGCGGCCGGGAAGGGAACGCGGATGCGTTCCGACTTGCCGAAAGCGCTTCACACGCTTTGCGGCCGCACGATGCTTTGGCATCTTTTGAACAAGGTGAAGGCGCTCAATCCAGGGAAAACCGTGGTGGTGGTCGGTCACCGGAAGGAGCTTGTCCGGAAAGAGATCGGGCCCGGGGTCACGGCGGTCTGGCAGAGAAAGCGGCTCGGCTCGGGCCACGCCGTGAGTCAGGCCTCGAAGGCGCTATCGGGTTTTAACGGACGGGTGCTCGTGCTCTATTGCGACACGCCGCTCATTCCCCTTGAGAATTTGCGGGCGTTGCTCCGCGACCAGAGTAAAAATGGCTCAGACAGCTCTCTGCTCTCGGCCGTGTTGCCGGATCCTTTCGGGTACGGCCGGATCCTGAGGCGCTCGGACGGTTTTGTGGAAAGGATCGTCGAGGAAAACGACGCCACAAGCCGGGAAAAGCGGATCCGGGAGATCAATGTAGGCTGTTATGTTTTTCGTTCCAAAAAGCTATTCCAAGCGTTAGAATGTGTGCGCCAAAACCCGAAGAAAAAAGAGGTCTACCTGACGGACGCCATAGCGATCCTGGCCCGGCAGGGCGGGGTTCGTTCGGTCCCGTCCGGGTCTGCCGACCGGACGCTCGGGGTGAATACGCGGAGTGATCTTTCGAGGATCCAAACGTTGATGCAAAAAGAGATATTGGAAACGTGGGTTGAGAAGGGCATTCGGATACGCGACCCAAGGACGACGGTGATCGATGCGGATGTTACGATCGGCAAAGGAAGCATCATTCTGCCGAACACCGTGATCGAGGAGGGCTCCCGTATCGGCAAGCGCTGCCTCATCGGGCCTTTCGCGCGGATCCGCGGGCGATCGCGGATCGAAGACGGCGCCGTGATCGGCAATTTTGTGGAAGTGGTGCGCTCGCGCGTCGGCCGCGGCACGAATATCAAGCACCTGAGTTATATCGGCGACGCCGAGGTCGGCCGCGGGGTCAACATCGGCGCCGGCACGATCACCGCTAATTACGACGGCAAGACGAAGCATAAGACCGTGATAAAGGACAAGGCCGAGATCGGAAGCGGCACGATCCTGATCGCACCCGTCGTGGTTGGCCGCATGGCGAAAACGGGTGCCGGATCCGTCGTCACAAAAGGCACACGGATCAAGGACCGGGCGGTCGTGGTGGGCGTACCCGCAAAAGAATTAAATTAATCCGTCATTCTGAGTCCGCCGAAGGCGGGCGAAGAATCTCAGAAATGAGATCCTTCGCGGAGTTTACCCTGAGCGCAGCGAATGGGCTCAGGATGACGAGTTTTCAAAGGTAAACAATGAACGGAAAAATTAAAATATTCGCAGGCAACGCCAATCCGGAGCTCGCCAAGAAGATAGCCCGGATCTTGAAGGCCCCGCTGGGGGATCTGCTCGTGACCTCATTTTCCGAAGGCGAGGTTCGCGTCAAGATCAATGAGGACGTGAGAGGCCGCGATGTATTCCTCATCCAGCCGACCTGTCCGCCCACCAATGACAATTTGATGGAGCTCCTCATCATGATCGACGCGTTCAAGCGCGCCTCGGCGCGGCGCATCACGGCCGTCATGCCTTATTTCGGCTATGCGCGCCAGGACCGCAAAGACCAGCCGCGCGTTCCGATAAGCGCCAAGCTCGTCGCGAACATCCTGACGGTGGCCGGAGCGGACCGCGTCCTCACGATGGACCTTCACGCGGGCCAGATCCAGGGTTTTTTTGATATTCCACTGGATCATCTTTTTGCCGTGAACGTGATCGTGGACTATTTGAAAAAAAAGAAGATGAGGAATCTCGTGATCGCCTCGCCGGACGTCGGCGGCATCAAGATGGCGCGCGCGTACGCGAAGCGCCTCGGCGCAGAGCTCGCGATCGTTGACAAGCGCCGCATCGACGACCGGCACGCGGAAGTCATGAATATTCTCGGGAACGTGAAAGGGAAAAATATCGTGATCGTGGACGACCTGGTCGCGACGGCGGGGTCGATCTGCGAGGCGTCGACGGCGCTGAAAGGGGCGGGGGCTCTCAGGATCTTCGCGGTCGCCTCGCATCCGATCTTGTCGGGGCCCGCGCTTCAGAGGATCAAAAAAACAGGGATCGAGGAATTTATCATCACGGACAGCATTCCGCTGACACCCGAGAAGAAACACCCGATCTTTAAGGTCTTGACGATCGCGCCGCTTTTGGCGGAGGCGATCAAAAGAATTCACCGCGAGGAATCGGTGAGCAGTTTGTTTAATTGAAATGAGCATGTGATTTACGCGACCAAAGGAAGCGTAAATCACGATGCGAATTTCATCCCGAGCGCAGCGAGGGATCTCATAAAAGAAAGATTGCTTCGGTCGCCTACGGCGACCTCGCAATGACACATAAGAGGTTACAATGGACCAAATCAATTTGAAAGCTACCGTCAGAGTAGAAAAGGGCAAGCAGGCCGTGAAGCGTCTGCGTGACAAGGGGTGGATACCCGCCGTCGTGTATCACCGCGGAGACGAGCCGGTTTCCATCGTGGTTGCGGACAAGGAGGTCTCGAGGATCATCCGTTCCGCCGAAGGCGAGAACGTGCTGATCAATCTCACGATCGAAAAGGAGAAAAGGGCCAAGCCGCGCCCCGTGATCATCAAGGAAGTACAGCACCACCCGGTGAAGCGCAATATCCTTCATGTGGATTTCAACGAGATCTCACTCACGGAGAAGATCATCGTCGAAGTCGAAGTCGTGGCGAACGGCGAACCTTTCGGCGTGAAGCAGGAAGGGGGCCTTCTTGACCATCCGCTGCGTCAGATCAAGGTCCGTTGCCTGCCGACCGATATTCCCAAGCACATCGACGTGGATGTGTCGGGCCTCAAACTCAATGATTCGATCCACGTAAAAGACTTGAAACTGTCGGACAAGTTTGAGATCCTGAACGATCCCGAATCGCTGCTTTTTCAGGTGAAGTTGCACGAAGAGAAAGTAGAGGAAGCACCGGCGGCGGCCGAAACGCAAGAAGTCGAAGTCCTGCGCGAGAAAAAGGAAGAACCGCCCGCCGGAGGCGGGTCCCTGCCCGACCGGCAGGCGGGCGCTTCGGGCGGAAAGTCGGGCGCCGAGAAAAAAGCAGCGCCTGCAGGCAAACAGGAAGAACCGAAGATAAAAGAAGCTGCCAAACCTGAAAAGAAATGAGGAAATCCGAAGCACGAAATTCGAAATACGAAACAAATCCGAAATCCGAATGACCAAAATTCGAAACATGTGTTTCGAATATTTGAATTTGTTTCGTGCTTCGTGCTTCGAGTTTCGGATTTAATGAAGTATATCGTCGGCATCGGCAACCCGGGCGAGAAGTACAAGCGCACGCGGCATAACGTAGGGTTTGCGGCTGTCGATGCGGTCAAAAAAGCGGTCGACCCTGGTCCCAAAGAGCTTTTGCTGGTAAAACCGTCCACGTTCGTGAATAATACCGGCCGGGCTGTCCGGCTCCTCATGGAAAGGAGCCGTTTCAAGAAACAGGACCTTTTGGTGGTCTGTGACGATGTGAATTTGCCGTTCGGCAAGCTTCGTCTTCGCGGCTCAGGAAGCGCCGGCGGGCACCGCGGCCTAGCGTCGGTGATCGAGGCGCTCGGCGCCGAAGATTTTCCGCGGCTTCGCATCGGGGTCGGGAATGAAACGATGCCCAGGGACCTGGCAGGGTTCGTTTTAGAGCGCTTCGATCGCGAAGAGGAAAAGCAGTTAAAGCTCATACTGGAACAAGTGGTTTTGGTTTGCGATCATTGGATAAAAAACGGTTTGAGATCCGCGATGGATGCGATGAGCCGCATACACAGCGTTAAGAGATAAGCGGTAAGCGATAAGTAAAAACGATTTAAAAAGGAGCTATAACGGAATGCGTAATTACGAGGGCGTGTTTATCATCGACCCGGATATCTCGACGGAGTCGTCGAAGGGCGTGGTGAGCCAGTTGCAGGAGTTGATCTCGAAAAATGGCGGCCGCGTGGAAGGTGTCCAGGAGTGGGGGAAAAAGCGCATGGCTTACAAGATCAAAAAAAGGCAGGAAGGCCATTACGTGCTTTTGAATTTCCAGCTGGACACGCAGCAGACGAAGAAGCTTGAGCAATCCCTGCGGCTGAATGATCAGCTTTTGCGATTTTTGTTGATCAATAAGGAGAATAAATAATCAAACGATTACGCAGATTAAAAAGAAGATTACGCTGATTAAAAGAATAGGATCTAATCTGAGTAATCATTGTTTAAATCCGCGTAATCCATAAATCAGTGGTTTTAATTAGATTAGGAGATACGATGGCCAGTCTCAACAAAGCGCTTATGATGGGCAATCTGACAAGGGACCCGGAACTGCGTTATATCCCGAGCGGCTCAGCAGTGACAAGTTTTACGGTCGCGATGAACCGCGTCTACAAACTGCAGACCGGCGAGAAAAAGGAAGAGACGAGTTTCGTGCGCGTGGTGGTCTGGGGACGCATGGCGGAGACTTGCGGTGAGTACCTTAAAAAGGGAAGCCCGGTGTTTGTCGAAGGCCGCCTTCAGAGCCGCTCCTGGGAAGGCGCGGACGGCCAGAAGCGGAGCACTCTGGAAGTCGTCGCCACCAATGTGCAATTCCTCCGAGGCACCGGCCAGGGAAGCCGGGACAAGGAGAGCGGTCTTGAGGCTTCCCCCAGCAGCGCAAAGGAAGAGATCCCGGAGATCCAGTTGGATGAGATCTCCGCCGAGTCTCCCGCGAAACCCGAGGAAGAGACGCCATTTTAAAGGAATGATTACGCAGATTAAAAAGAAGATTACGCTGATTAAATGAATAAGGTCCAATCTGAGTAATCATTATTTAAATCTGCGTAATCCATCACAGTGTCTTTTCAAAGATAGGAGTTGCTATGTTCGAGCGTAAATTTGAGAAGAAAACGAAAAAGAAGGGCCCGATCAAGAAAAAGATCTTCAAAAAAAAGGTTTGCAAGTTCAAACCGGAGGAGATCGAAACCATTGATTACAAGGACATCGGCCGCCTGCGTTATTTCGTAACCGAGCGGGGCAAGGTGATCCCGAGCCGCATTTCCGGCGCCGGCGCCAAATCCCAGCGGCACCTGGTGCGCCAGATCAAGATCGCAAGAGTACTGGCCCTCCTGCCGTTCGTGGCTGACTGATGGGTATCGAAGTTATCCTCACGCAGGATGAGCCGAAGCTCGGCTGTCGCGGCGAGGTGGTGACGGTGAGCCCGGGTTTCGCGCACAACTTTCTCATCCCGCAGGGCAAGGCCAAACTCGCCACCCGGGCGCTTCTCAAAAATTTTGAGGGAGAAAAAAAGCGGCATGACAAGGAAAAGGCGGAAATTCTGGCCGAGGCCCAAAAGACCGCCCAAAGCATTTTGGAACGCTCGCTCACCGTGGCGGTTAAAGTGGGTGAAGGCGAGAAGTTGTACGGGGCGGTGACTTCCCAGCACATTCAGGAGGGGCTCGCCAAACAAGGCGTCGAGATCGACAGAAAAGACATTCATTTGCCCGAGCCCATCAAAAAATTGGGCGCTTATCAGATCGAGATCAGGCTTCATCCGGATGTGACGGCGCTGCTTAAATTATGGGTTGTCCAAGCAAAATAGGACCTTATGGCCCTTAGAGATCTAGAAAAAATCCTTCAAAAAGACCGTATCCCCCCCCAGAATCTCGATGCCGAGATGGCTGTTTTGGGCTCCATGCTGATAGAGGAAGAGGCGATCCCCCAAAGCATCGAGCACTTGACCCCGGAGGACTTCTACAAGGATTCCCACACCAAGATCTTCCAGAGCATCATTCATCTTTTCAACGAAAATAAGGCCGTGGATATCCTCACGCTGACCGACATGCTTGAAAGGGAGGGCACGCTGGAGGATGTCGGCGGCGCCAGTTACCTGGCGCACCTGTCGACCGCCGTTCCGACCGCCGCGAACGTTCTTTACTACGCGCGCATTGTCCGGGAAAAGAGCATCCTTCGGCAGCTCATCTCGCACGCCACAAAGATCGTCACGGACTCGTTCGATTCCGGCCAGGAAGTCGAGAGCCTCCTGGACCGCGCCGAGAAGCTCATTTTTGATATTGCCAACAAAAAATTCTCGGGCGGCGTGGTGCCCCTGAAAGATCTGATCCGCAACCAGATCGAGACGATCGACCGCCTCTATCAGCGGAAGGAACACATCACGGGGATCGCAACCGGTTTTCATGCATTCGACACGCAGACGGCGGGGCTGCAACCCTCGGACCTCATCATCATCGCGGCCAGGCCCTCGATGGGCAAAAGCGCTTTGATGGCCTGTATCGCCGAACACGTGGGCATGGCACTCAAGAAGCCGATCGCGATCTTCAGCCTCGAAATGTCCAAAGAGCAATTGATCCAGAGGATGCTTTGCTCCTGCGCGCGCGTGAACGCTCACAAGGTGCGCACCGGCTTCCTGGCGCAGTCGGATTGGCCCTCTCTCACGAGCGCCGCCGCCAAGCTTTCCGAAGCGCCGATCTATATCGACGACACGCCGGGTATCAGTATCCTCGAGCTTAAAGCGAAAGCGAGGCGCATGAAATCGCAGTATGATATCAAGCTTCTCATATTGGACTACCTGCAGCTCATGCAAGGCTCCGCCAATTCTGAGAGCCGTCAGCAGGAGATTTCCGAGATCTCCCGGTCGCTGAAGGAGCTGGCGCGTGAACTGAACGTGCCCGTCATTGCGATCAGCCAGCTTTCAAGAGCCGTCGAATCGCGCACCGACCACCGGCCGCAGCTTTCGGACCTCCGCGAGTCCGGCGCGATCGAGCAGGACGCCGATGTCGTGATCCTTCTCCTCAGGGAGGAGTATTACAACCCCACCGAAGAGAATAAAGGCAAGGCCGAGGTGAACATCGCCAAGCAGAGGAACGGCCCCGTGGGGTCGCTCTTCCTTACCTTTATTCACGAATACACCCGCTTTGAGAACGCCGAGCTCATGCGCCGGGAGGAAGTTTGATTTATTCCGGCGGCTGTGTTAGAGTAGCCCCTTAAAAATTATGAGCCGTAAGTCCTTATTCATTATCGTTTTCCTGATCGCAGGTTGGCTGGGCGCTTCCTGCGTTCTTGCCCTCGCCGACGATGCTAAAGTCGTAAAGGCCGTGGATGTGCGCGGCAACAAGACAGTCTCTTCTCTCACCATCCTCGCTAAGGTCAAAACCCAGGTCGGCCAGCCTGTTTCCTCGGCGGTTCTCAATGAAGACCTGAAAAGGCTCTACGGTTTGGGCTATTTTCTGGATGTCCGCATTGAGCAGGAGGATTTTGAAGACGGACTCAAGGTCGTTTTTTTAGTGACGGAAAAGCCGATCCTGGCCGAGATCCGATTCGAAGGCAATAACCAGCTCAAAAAAGACCAATTGAAGAAGGAAATGCAGTCCGCGGTGGGTGATTTTGTGGACCAAAAGCGCATCCGCGATGATCTGGACGCGATCCGGCAACTTTATGAAAAGAAGGGCTTCTCGCAGGCCCAGGTGGACCACGCGCTCGACGTGGATCCCGACACCAACCAGGGCGTGCTGCGCGTGATCCTCGATGAAAAAGTGAAGGTCCGTATCCGGGACATCCGACTCGAGGGAAATAACTCGATCAAGACCGGTGAGCTTACGAGTAAAATGAAGACCCGAAAGGCATCGTGGTGGGGTCTTTTCAGTTCCGGTTTCCTGAAGGAAGAGAACGTGGACGAAGATATCGAGAGGATCAAGGCGCTCTATGACGAACGAGGCTTCAGCGACGTGGAAGTCACGAAAGAAACCCAACCCCTGGGCGACGGGAGCGGCGATATTCTGCTTAAGATCCTTATTCAAGAAGGCAAGCAGTACTTGGTGGGCGTGATCCAGTTCAACGGCAACTCGGTCGTGGCTTCCGAAGAGATCCTGAAGGCCGTCAAAATGACGCAGGCCAAGCCCTTTTCCAGACGCGGGCTCCGCATGGATGTCTCCAACATCCAGGACCTTTATTTTGAAAAGGGTTATCTCTCGGCCCAGATCCGTTCCGAATCGCTGTACAATGAATCGACGGACCGCGTGGATGTCAACTATTCGATCACCGAGAACGAGCTGACGTATGTCGAACGCGTGGTGATCCAGGGCAACACGAAAACCAAGGACATCGTGATCCGAAGGGAGTTGCGCGCTTATCCCGGCGAATCCTTCAGCGGCGCCAAGCTCAAACGCTCGAAAGAACGTCTTTATAACCTGGGTTTCTTCGAAGACGTGCGTTTTGACACGGAAGAAGGCTCCCGGCCCTCGAGCCGGAATCTCCTCGTGACCGTCAAGGAAACGAAGACCGGCGAATTCAGCTTTGGCGGCGGTTTCAGCTCAGTCGATGCGGTGATCGGTTTCGCCCAAATACGGCAGAAAAACTTTGACTGGCAAAATTGGAAGACACTCACGGGCGCAGGCCAGGATTTCGGTCTCCGGTTTGAAATAGGAAGCGTACGGCAGAATGCGGAGCTGAGTTTCACGGAGCCCTGGGTCTTCGGCCATCCCTATTCTTTCGGATTTGACGTGTACCGCCGGGAGTACAACCGGTCCGGGAGATCCGGCTACTTTTTTGACCAGAGAAAAACCGGTTTTGACCTGCGTCTTGGCAAGGAATTCACCGAATACGACCGGGGTCTTCTGATGTACAAATTAGAAGAAGTCGTGATCAGCGACATTCCGGTCCAGGCCTCGCAGGCGTTAAAGGACGAGGAGGGCAAGAACACTACTTCGAGCCTTGCGCTTACGTTGACCCATGACGAAAGGGATAATGTTTATAATCCTTCGTCGGGCTTTTTAGTGACGGGCACCGGCGAAGTGGCCGGCGGCTTTTTGGCAGGCGACAAGGATTTTATGAAGCTTACGACGTTGGCGAGCACCTATTTCAAAAATTTTGACGTGATGGTCCTCGAACTTAAGGGCCGCGTGGGGTTTGTGGATGAATTCGGCGATTCGGAAAAAGTGCCGATCTATGAGCGTTTCTTCGCGGGCGGCGCGAACACGATCCGCGGTTACCGTGAGCGCCGTATCGGCCCCCGGGACCCGGGGAACCAGGAACCGATCGGCGGCGAGACTTACTGGATCGCCAATGTAGAGGAAACATTCCCCATTTACCCGGACCTCATCAAAGGGGCCGCCTTCTTCGATATAGGCAATGTGTATGACCAGGTGGATGATTTCGGGAACGGTGGCACCGTCTCCGGTTTCGGTTTTGGCGTGCGAGTCAAGACCCCGATCGGGCCCGTGAAGGTCGACGCCGGTTATCCGCTCGATGACATCCCAGGCGAGAAAAAGAAAGTCAGATTTTATTTTAATATCAGTCAAGCATTCTAACCTAAGAGGAGGATCCTAATGAAGAAGTTCATGTCGATCACGATGTCCGCCTTATTTGTCGCAGGGGTTCTAGCTTTCGGCGTCGGAGAGGCCTACGCGGAAGCGGAGAAAATAGCTTATGTCGATCTGGCCAAGGTTTTTGATGAATACCAAAAGACCAAAGAATTCGACAAATCACTCGAAGGCAAAGGCGCCGCCAAACAGGCCGAGCGTGACAAGATGGTCGCCGAGATCAAAAAGTTAAGAGATGAGTCGGAGCTTTTGACCGGCAAGGCGAAAGAAGGCAAACAGGTCACGATCGACGAGAAGATCAAGGCGTTGCAGGAATTTGACCGCACGACGCGCGATGCGCTTCGTAAGGAACGTGACGGCATGGTCCGCGATATCCTGAAAGAGATCGAAGCCGTGATCCAGGATTTCGGCAGGACGCAGGGGTACACGTACATTTTCAATGACCGTGTGCTTGTTTTCAAGAGTGAGACCGGCGATTTGACAGCCCAGGTCATCAAGGCGTTGAATGACTCTTACAAGAAAAAATAATGAGGCCCAAAAGAGCATAAAGATAGAAGAAATAGCCCGGCTCATAGAAGGCGAGCTTGTCGGTGACCGAAGCGTCACTATCACGGGCGTGGCGGGGATCAAGGAAGCCAAAAAGGGAGATATTACGTTCCTCTCGAACGTTAAATATCTCCCTTTTTTAGACCAGACGCAGGCCTCCGCGGTCATCACCTCCAAAGAAATAAGTTCCAGCGCTAAGACCCTCGTTCGCACTGCCAATCCTTCGGTGGCTTTCACACGTGTGATCTCTCTTTTTGCGGCCGCAAAACTTCAAAAAACCGAAGGCGTTCACGCTTCGGCCGTGGTGGACCAGACCGCGCGCCTCGGCCGGGGAGTTTGGGTCGGCCCGCACGCGATTATAGGGAAAGACGCCGTGATCGGCGACCGTTCGGTGATAGAAGCGGGCGCTTTTATCGGGGACCGGTGCGTGATCGGATCGGATGTCTGGGTCTGTCCGAACGTCACGATCCGCGAGGCTACTCAGATCGGCGATCGCGTGATCGTCCACAGCGGCGCCGTCATCGGCGGCGATGGTTTTGGATATGAGACGGTGGACGGCGTGCATGTGAAGATCCCGCATGCGGGTTGGGTTTGCATCGAGGATGACGTGGAGATCGGCGCCAACGTGTGCATCGACCGGGGGCGCTTTTCCAAGACATGGATTCAAAAAGGCGCCAAGATAGACAATCTGGTGCAGATCGCCCATAACGTGGTGATCGGACCGGGGTGCCTGGTGGTTTCACAGAGCGGGATCTCCGGGTCCACGGAGCTTGGCAAAAATGTGGTGCTGGCGGGCCAGGTGGGTCTTGTCGGACATATCACGCTGGGTGACAACACCATCGTGGCCGCGCGCTCGGGAGTGACGAAGTCGCTGCCGGCCGGCAGTGTGGTTCTCGGCGAACCGGCCAAACCCATCGCGGAACAGAAGAAACTTTTTGCGCTGATCGCGCGACTGCCCGAGCTCTTCAAGGAATTCGCGGAGTTGAAGAAAAACTTCAACAAATAGGACTCCATGAACGCCGCCTACCAGTTTCAGCGAACCATTGCGAAAGAAGGTTCTTTAAGCGGGACCGGTATTCACACGGGCCAATTTTGCAGGGTTAGTTTCAATCCTTTGTCTTCGGGCGCCGGACTGCAATTTTTCAAAGACGGGACCTATGTCCCGTTGACCCCAAGCCTGGATGCCGGGCGTTGCACCTCGATCGGTCAGGGAAAGACCGAAATAAAGACCGTGGAGCATCTCTTGGCGGCGCTCGCGGGCCTCGGGGTCGACAATCTCCGGGTCGAAGTCGAGGGACCGGAGTTTCCGGCGCTTGACGGCTCGGCACTCGGGTTTGTTGAGTGCCTGAAGGATTTGGGCCTCAGGGATTTTCCCTCCAAAAAGGAAACCATTGAGATCCGTGAACCCATATTTTGCCACGAACCAGGCAAGGCGATCGCGGTCTATCCGTCGGGCCGTTTTCGGGTCAGTTATGTTTTGGATTATGAGCACCCGCTGCTCCGCGGCCAAATGGCCGATTTTACTTTGACGCCTGAAGTGTTTGAGAAGGAGATAGCCCCTGCGCGCACGTTCTGCACGCAGACCGAGTCGGAGTCGCTCAAGCGGAACGGTTTTGGCCTGGGCGCGACGCACGAGAATACGCTCGTGATATCTGACGATGGCCCCCTCCGGAACCGCTTTCGTTTTCCTGACGAGTGCGCGCGGCATAAGGTGCTGGATATCCTGGGCGACCTGAACTTACTGGGTTTTTCGATCGTCGGGCATGTGGTGGGAATCAAAAGCGGCCACTCACTGAATCGGAAACTGGTGGAAGCGATCAAAAAAAAAGGACAGCTATGGAAAAACCAAACAGCCAAGAGCCCAAAAAACCTTACCTGATGGATGTCGAGGACATCAAAAAGGTGCTGCCGCACCGGTATCCGTTCCTGATGGTGGACCGCGTCATTGAACTGAACGACAAGCGAGCGGTGGGGATCAAGAACGTGACCGTCGATGAGCCTTTCTTTCAAGGGCATTTTCCGGAAAGGCCCGTGATGCCGGGTGTTTTGATCGTAGAGGCGCTGGCGCAGTTGGGCGGGATCATGATGCTGTCTTTGAGCGGGAACGAGAAACGCCTTGCTTATTTGATCGCCATCAACAAGGCCCGTTTCCGGAAGACCGTCGTGCCCGGCGATCAGCTTGTGCTTGAGATCGAGGCGCTGAAATTTAAGTCAAAGCTGGGCATGGTCAAAGGGACCGCAAAAGTGAGCGGCATAGAGGTTTGCGATGCGGAGATTATGTTCACGCTGGTGGATTAAGCCTTCCGGCCGTCTGGGTCTACTCGCGGGCCGCGGGGAATTCCCCGTTTTATTCGCGGAAGCCGCGTCTTTGCTGAATGAAAAATTGGTGGTTTTCGGCGTGAGAAACCACACGGATCCCAAGGTTGAACCCTATGCGGCCGAAACGCATTATGTGGATTTGGGGGATCTCGGAGAGCTTGAGAAACTCATAAAAAAAAGCGGCGTAAAGCACGTGGTGCTTGCCGGCAGCGTGCCCAAGAGGGAAATTTATAACAGTGCTTTTCCTATGGACCACACCGCGCAAGGGTTCATTCGCGGAACGAACAACAAGGGAGACGACCACCTCCTCAAGGCATTCGGACTTTTTTTGAAACTGAAGTGCGGCGTGTCGGTGGTGGATCCGCGACGATATCTCAAGGACCTTCTGGCGCCCAAAGGCGTTTTGACGCGGAGAGCGCCCACGCGCGAGGAATGGGGGGATCTAAAATTTGGCTACAAGATTGCCCGAGGGATTGGTAAGATGGACGTCGGCCAGACGGTCGCCGTGAAAAGCGGCGTGGTGCTGGCGGTGGAGGCGCTGGAAGGAACGGACAACGCCATACGCCGCGGCGGCGAGCTTGGACACGGCGGGGCAGTGGTCGTGAAGGTCGCCAAACCCAATCAGGACCTCCGGTTCGATCTTCCCTGCGTGGGGTTGCAAACGCTTTCGGTCTTGGCCTCGGCCTCGTCGAAGGTGTTGGGCGTCGAGGCGGGCAAGACGATCCTCCTCAGGAAAAAAGAGCTTTTGGACGAAGCCGATCAACAGGGCATGACCCTCGTGGGGCTTCACTGAATTACACATAAGTTATGAACGGAAATATCCTCATCATCGGTGATCAAAATAAGCAGGGCCATGAATTGAAAGAGGCCCTTAAGAAGGAGTCGCATTTTGTGGCGCGCGTGGTCCCGATGAACGGCGCTGTGATCCGTGAGTTGATGGATAAAGGGCCGGATCTCGTGGTCATGAACCCCAGGTCCAGTTATCTCGAGATCATGGATGTGTATTACGCGATCAAGAAGGAACCCCCGATCCAGGACGTTCCGATCATCGTCATGATGGATGAGTCGGAGATGAAAAGCGCAGACCTTCCTTCAGGCGTTCAGGAGATGCTCTATCGGCCCCTGCGGCCGGCCGAGGCGGTCGTGCGCATCAAGAACCTCTTAAAGAGAGTCCACAAAGTCGGCCAGAAAGGCCTGATCCAGCGCGGCAAGCTCACGATCGATGTTTCCAGGTACGAGGTGCGACTGGGCGAGAAAAAGATAGACCTCACATTCACCGAGTTCGAGCTATTGAAGTTCCTATGCGGCAACCCCGGCACCGTGTTCACCCGCGAAGTGCTGCTAAACAAGGTGTGGGGATACGAGTACTACGGCGGCACTCGGACCGTGGATGTCCATATCCGGCGGCTTCGCGCGAAGATCGAGGGGAAATCCTCAATGTTTATAGAAACAGTCAGGAATATCGGTTACAAGTTTACTTCCGAAGAATAGGACTCAAAAATGAAAAAGACACGCTCATCTAAAAACTCAAGGTCTTCTGTTGCCAAGCAAAGCAAGGCGTTTGTGCTTAAAAAAGCGCAGGACGACAATGTGCGCTTTATTCGGCTTTGGTTTTCGGACATCCAGGGGCTTCTGAAAAGTTTCGCGATCACGATCGACGAGCTCGAGGAGGCGATGGATCAGGGCAAAGGTTTTGACGGGTCAGCGGTGGAGGGCTTCGCCCGAAGCGACGAATCGGACATGCGGGCGGTGCCCGACTCGAACACTTACCAAGTCCTTCCGTGGCGCCCCCGAGAGAACGCGGTGGCGAGGATGTTCGCGGACATCGTGGATGTCCACGGCACGCCGTTCGTCGGTGATCCGAGGCAGTGCCTCAAGCGGCATCTTAAAAAGGCTTCGGATCTGGGCTTTACGTTCTATGTGGGGCCCGAGATCGAGTATTTTTATTTCCAGAATTCCGAATTCACGAAACCGCTGGATCAGGGCGGGTATTTTGACCTCACCTCTTTGGACGCAGCCTCGGACCTGAGGCGCGAGACGGTGTTGACGCTCGAGGAAATGGGGATTGGGGTCGAATCCAGCCACCACGAGGCGGCGCCGAGCCAGCATGAGATCGACTTGAGGTACACCGACGCCTTGACGATGGCGGACAACGCGATGACTTACCGCCTGGTGGTGAAGGAGATCGCGCTGAAGAACGGCGTCTACGCCACCTTTATGCCGAAGCCCCTGAAGGGCGAGAACGGGAGCGGGATGCATGTGCATCAGTCGCTGTTCAAGGGGGACCGCAACGCTTTTTATGACAAAGGCGACAAACACCATCTTTCGAAAACCGCCCGGCACTACATCGCAGGGCTTTTGAAATACGCCCCCGAAATGTGTCTGGTGACGAATCAATGGGTCAATTCCTACAAGCGCCTGACGCCGGGATATGAAGCGCCCGTCTACACGTTTTGGGGAAAAAAGAATCCCTACGCGCTCGTGCGCGTGCCGGCCTACAAATCGGGGCGTGAAGGTTCGATGCGCGCGGAGCTTCGTTCTCCCGACGCGGCCTGCAACCCGTATCTGGCGTTTGCGGTGATGCTGGCGGCGGGTCTCGAGGGCATTAAACACGGGACGGAGCTTCCGGACCCCGTGGAGCAGGACGTGCGCGCGATGAGCATTTTGGAACGCGAAAAGAAAGCCATTCGGCTTCTCCCGCAAAGCCTCGGCGAGGCGATCACAATCGCGCAGAACAGCAAATTTATGAAAGATGCGCTCGGAGAGCATATTTACCATTCGCTTCTGGAAAACAAGAAGATCGAATGGAACAAATACTGTGCCGAGATCACCAATTACGAGCTCGAGAAATACCTTCCGATCTTATAAGGCGTTCAAGATCTCCTGCGCGGCTCTCCGTGTGGCGCCCAAATCCCCGAGTTTTCCAGACACTTCCTCTAAGTCTTTTTTCATGGATTGGCGCCGTTCGTGGCTCGTCAGGATCTTGAGCGCCGCCTCCGCGATTTTTTCGGGTGTCGCGTTGTACTGCAAAAGCTCGGGGAAGCACTCCCTGCCCAGGATCAGATTGGGGAGTCCCAGGTATTTGACCTTGACGAGGCTTTTCGCGGCCAGATACGTCACGAAGGTGCCCTTATTCGTGACGATCATAGGCACTCCCAGGAGCGCACATTCGAGTGTGGCGGTTCCGGAACACACGAGAGCAAGGTCGCATCCCTTGATCTCGGAGTAAGGTGCCTCTTCCACCAGCGAGCATGCGATACCCCCAAGCTCCTTTTTCATCAGGCGCTCATAGAATTCTTTCGGAAGCGTCGGCGCTTTGATGAGCGCGAAGCGCGCCTGGGGAAGTTTCTCGATTATTTTACGTACGGCCCGGGCAAACACCGGAAAAAGCATTTTAAGCTCGCCTATTCTTGAGCCGGGTAAAAGCGCCACGGTTGGTTTTACCGCATTTTTTTGCTGTACGAGACTTGTAAGGTCCTTCAGCGGGTGGCCCACCCAGACGACCGGGATACCGTGCTCCTCGTAAATTTTTTTCTCAAACTCAAATACGACCAAAACCTTTTTTACGTACGCTTTGATTTTTATAATGCGCTTCGGCGCCCAGGCCCAGACCTGCGGCGCGATGTAATAGACGATCGGAATGGAGAGCGCGTGTATCTTACGGGCCAGATGCAGATTGAAACCGGGGTTGTCTATCAGCACCACGAGGTCCGGACGCGCCTTTTGGACCCTCGAGAGGATCACTTTTTCGGCGTTTGCGTATTTCGGGAAGTGTTTGATGGCGTCGGTGATGCCCGTCACATGAAAATGGGCCAGGTCGAAGAACTCAAGCGCGCCTGTTTCGCGGATCTTGTCCCCGCCAACGCCGTAGATCTCGAGCGGCCCGTCGGCTTGGGCCCTCATTTCCTTGATCAGATGGGATCCATGCAAGTCGCCGGAGGCCTCGCCGGCTATGACATAGATTTTCCGGGTCACCCCACCACCTGATTTTAACGATTGCGATGCAATCGGTCCGCCTCCGGCGGACAAATCAGGGGGTGGGGTCACTTTCGGTGGTGGACCTGCTTTGAGATCTTGAGCGCCAGTTGCAGCGCGTCGCGGCCTTCTTGACCGGAGACGATCGGCTTTCGGCCGGTGCGCACGCAACGCACGAAGTCGCTCAACTCCTCTTCCAAGGAGTCGTTTTTTGTGATGTCGATCTTTCGGTGGCGGATGTGGCTGTTTTCCTTCGTGTAGATCTCGGCCTCCTGTGTCACATAGTCGATGGAGATATAGGCGTCTTCCTGGAAGATCCGGATCTTCCGGACCACGTCCGGCGTGACGCGGCTGGCAGTCAGATCGCAGACGCACTCATTCTTGAAACGGATACGCGCGTTGGCGATGTCCTCGGTTTTTGAGAGTACGCAGGCGCCTAAGGCATCGACCGTCTTGACGGGGGATTTCACCAGGTCCATCACGATGTCGATGTCATGGATCATGAGATCCAATGTCACGCCGACGTCGGCGACCCTCGGATCGTAGGGGCCCAAGCGGTGGCATTCGATAAAGCGGGGTTTTTTGATCACGTGTTTGATCGTCCGGATGGCCGAGTTGAAGCGTTCGATATGGCCGACCTGGATGATCCGCCGCATTTTTTTAGCCAGACGAAGGAGCCGGTCCGCATCCGGCAGATTTGTCGTGATCGGCTTTTCGATCAAGAGATGCACGCCGTTCTCGAGGAACTCTTTCGAGACCGCAAAATGCGCATGGGAAGGCACCACGATACTGGCCGCGTCGACCTTTTTAAAAAGCGCGCGGGGGTCCTGGTAGGGGATGGTTTTGAGCCGATTGGCCGCCGCCTCGGCGCGCTCTTCGTGGATATCGCATACTCCCACGAGTTCCACCCCGGGCAGTTTGGAGTAAACTTCCGCGTGGCGCACTCCCAACCGGCCCAAACCAACCACACCCACTTTTAAAGTCTTTTTCATGAGCGGCTATTGTAACATGGCACCGCACCACGGTCGACAAAGTTCCAACCACTATGCTATTATGCCTGCCTATGACCCCATCCCCTCTTTCAACGCCGCTTCGGTGGCAAAGGAAGCGGCGTTTAAATTCGCCTTCGGCGAACTTATTTGTTCTTCAAAAAACAAAGAAAGAGGGGATGGGGTGAGCCATTACCGGCGAATGATCAGTTTCGTAATGCCCCACACGGCCCGGCTCGGCGTCGCATTTTGCGCGATGATCATGAACTCCTTGCTGAGCGGCGTCCCGGTCGTGGGTATTGTGATTCCTTTCGTAGATTCGGTGCTGGCCGGCAAACCGATTGTGATTCCGCACGAAGACAAAGTACCCCGCCTGGTGCTCGATTTTATCTACCAGATCAATTCGATGTCACGCTGGGAGCTTCTCAACCTCATCATCCTTTGGACTATTTTTCTGTCATTTTTCAAGGCGGTTTTTGAGTACGTTCAGTCGTATTTAATGAATGATGTGAGCCAGCGGGTGATCCGCGATCTGAGGAACAGCGTCTATCAGAAGATCGTGGGATTGCCTCCGAGTTTTTTCGGAAAGTCCCAGACAGGCGCTTTAGTATCGCGCATCACGTACGACACGACCGTGATCCGTGACGCGATCTCGGAGGGGCTGACAGATTTCCTTTTCCAACCGGTGCAGGTGGCGGTCTACTTAGCCTTGCTTCTTTCCGTGAAGTTCATCTTTAGCATTCCCTGGTCTCTCGTGTTCATTATCCTTTTCCTGCTCCCGCTTATCGTGTATCCGGTGTTGCGCGTAGGCAAGCGGCTCAAGAAGATCAGCCGCTCGAACCAAGAACAAGTGGCCTCGATCAATTCAACGCTCTTCGAGACGATTTCCGGCATCCGGATCGTCCAGGGTTTTGGGATGGAAAAATATGAAACAGAGCGTTTCTCCAACCAAAACGAGTCACTTTACAGGACCCTAATGCTTTCGATCGGACGCATGATCCTCGTGAGCCCACTCACGGAATTCATAGGATTTGTGTGCCTGGGGGCTGTTCTATGGTTCGGAGGAAAAGAAGTGATCGAAAATCAGATGTCGCCGGGCGCGTTCATTGCTTTTTTGGTGTCCTTTTTTTCGCTTTTAAGGCCTTTCAAACGGTTGAGCCGTGTGCATGGCATCAACCAACATGCGCTCGCGGCCGCCGAGCGCGTCTTTGACATCCTCGACACCCCCAATGAGATAGTGGAAAAAGAGAACGCCAAGCGCCTTTTGCCGCCCAAGCGTTCGATCGAATTTCGCGGCGTCTCATTTGGCTACGGAGCGTCAAAGGTGGTGCTGTCTGACGTGGATCTTGAGGTAAAGGCCGGGGAGATCGTCGCGATCGTGGGCCCCAGCGGCGTCGGGAAAACAAGCCTTGTCAACCTCTTGCCACGTTTTTATGACGTCACAACCGGCAAGATCCTGGTGGATGGGACCGACATCCGGGACGTGACGATCCGATCGCTCCGCGACCAGATTGGAATAGTGACGCAGGAAACGATCCTTTTCAACGATACGGTCAGCGCCAATATCGCCTACGGCCGCTCAGAGACTCCGCAGGCCGATATTGAAAAAGCGGCGCGGATCGCAAACGCGCACGAATTTATCTCGAAACTGCCTTCCAAATACCAGACCGTGGTGGGTGACCGAGGTTTTCGTCTTTCGGGCGGCGAGAGACAGCGGCTGTCGATCGCGCGGGCGGTTTTGAAGAATCCCCCACTTCTTATTTTGGATGAGGCCACCTCGGCGCTGGATTCGGAGTCGGAACTTTTGGTCCAGGAGGCTATACACAATCTAATGCAGGGACGCACGGTGCTCGTGATCGCGCACCGGCTTTCCACCATCAAGGATGCGCATCGGATCGTTGTGCTCAACGAAGGCAGGATCACCGAGGTGGGCAATCACGAAGAACTTCTCAAAGCCAACGGCCTTTACAAGCGGCTGTACGAGCTTCAGTTCAGGGTTTAGGGTCTTCGTCCATTTACCGCAAAAGTCCTTGCCTGCCTTTAAAACTCTGGTATAATAACGCTTTTAACGCACGATCAATCAGGCCTTCAATGGCCGGGAAGAACGGTAGGGCCGTACGTAAGTCAATTAAATATAAGTACTTACGCGTTTCCTAAAACCAGTTAAGGAGTCTCTCCATTGTCCAAAGAATTAGTCCAAAATCTGCTGGAAGCGGGTGTCCATTTTGGCCATTTAACCAAGAAATGGAACCCCAAGATGAAGCCGTATATTTTCGGCGAAAAAAACGGCATCTACATCATTGATCTTGAAAAAACCATGGCCCACCTGGAACGTGCCTGCAAGTACGTCCATGACGTGGTGGCGCGCGGCGAGTCGGTTTTGTTTGTCGGCACAAAACCGCAGGCACAGGCCATCATCGAAAGCGAGGCCAAGCGCTGCGGCATGTACTACGTGAGCCATCGGTGGCTCGGCGGCATGTTGACCAATTACCAGACCATTCGCAACAGCATCAATCGCTATAAAAGCCTGCTTCGGATGCGGGAAGACGGCACTTTTGAGGCGCTTACGAAGAAGGAAGTGGCCGAGTTTGAAAAGGAGATCGGAAAGCTCGAGAAGAATCTGGCGGGTATCGTTGAAATGAAGAAACTCCCGGGGGCGCTCTTCGTGATCGACGCCAAGAAGGAAGTGATCGCGATCCGTGAGGCCAACCGCCTCAATATTCCGGTCGTTGCGATCGTCGACACCGACTCGGATCCGGACCTCGTGCAGTATTCGATCCCCGGAAATGACGACGCGATCCGTTCTATCAGGCTGATCACGGGCATTGTGGTGGACAGCGTACTCGAGGGCCTCCAGAAGGTCAAGCGCGCGGGCACCGAGAAGGGCGCATCTGCCAACCCTGAATCGGAGGCGGTTCTTTCCGAGGTTCAAGAACCGAAAGATTAAAGATATTTATGGCGACGGTCTCGTTGGACCGGGTGAAAGAGCTCCGAGAGAGGACGGGGGCCGGCATGATGGATTGCAAGGCGGCTCTTGAATCGAGCGCCGGCGACATGGAAAAGGCGATCGATATTTTGAGGAAAAAGGGCCTTTCCCAGGCAGCCAAGCGCGCGGACCGCGAGGCAAAAGAAGGCTTCGTCCTCGTGAGGCAGGAAGGCGGCAGGGCGGCGCTCGTCGAGACGAATTGTGAAACCGACTTCGTGGCGAGGACGGACGATTTTAAGGCGTTGGGGACCCTCGCAATGCAGGAAGTCTTCGCGCAGGGTGAGAAGGGGATAAGCTCCGATAAAGTGGCCGAGCGCGTGGCGGATCTTACCGGAAAAATAGGGGAGCGGATCGTAGCCCGCCGGGCCAGAGTGGTGGAAACCAAAGACGGCACGCTTTTCAGCTACCTTCATTCCAACCAGAAATTGGGTGTTATCGTCGAGATGTCCATTGCGGGCGAGTCCTTGAAGAATGACCCAAAGTTCCAGGAGCTTGGAAAAAATATCGCGATGCAGGTGGCCGCTTCGAACCCTGCTTATGTCGCCAGAGCCGGGGTGCCTGCGGCGGCGATCGAGAGGGAGAAGGCGATTTTCCGCGAAGAAATAAAGGGCAAGCCCGAACCCATGGTTGAAAAGATCGTGCAGGGCAAACTCAATAAATTTTATCAGTCAAGCTGTCTTCTCGAACAGCCTTTCATCAAGGAAAATACGGTTTCCGTTCAGGAGCTCCTGAACCGTACCTCCGGGCAGCTGGGCGGGAGCGCCATTCAGATCAGGCAGTTTGTCAGGTTCCAGTTGGGAGAAGCCACACCTTCGTGACAAAGTCAAAAGCCCAATACAAGCGAGTGCTCCTGAAGCTCAGCGGAGAGGCTCTACAGGGCTCCCGGGAACACGGCATTGACCTGCAGATCGTGGAGTCGATCGCTGCGCAGCTTATTGAAGTCAAAAACATGGGTGTGGAGCTTGCCGTCGTGATAGGCGGAGGCAACATTTTTAGGGGACTAGAGGCCTCTACCCGCGGCATGGACCGCTCCACCGCGGATTATATGGGCATGCTCGCGACGGTGATCAACGGCATGGCGATCCAGGACGCCCTCGAGCGAAAGGGCGCTTACACGAGACTGCAGACGGCGATCACCATGGAGGCTCTCGCCGAGCCGTATATTCGCCGCCGCGCGATACGGCACCTGGAAAAAGGCCGTATCGTGATCCTGGCCGGTGGCACCGGCAATCCCTATTTTACGACGGACACGACCGCCGCCTTGAGGGCGATAGAGCTTGGCGCCGAAGTGATCCTGAAGGCCACGAAAGTGGACGGTGTCTATTCCGCGGACCCCAAGAAAGACAAAAACGCCAAACGTTTCACGAAGCTTCGTTACATGGATGTCCTGAAAAAAGGCTTGAAGGTGATGGATGCGACCTCGATCAGTCTTTGCATGGACAATGACCTCCCGATCATCGTGTTCGACTTGATGAAGCACGGCAATATTCGCCGCGTCGTGACGGGCGAAAATATAGGCACGCAGGTCAAAAAATAAGTCTCATGACGGCTCCTAACACGCTCGTCAAAGAAATTGAGGACAAGATGAAAAAGTCGCTTGAGGTCTTACACCATAATTTCTCGAGCATCCGTTCAGGCCGCGCGAGCACGGGCATGGTCGAAAACATCAAGGTCGATTATTACGGCGCGCAGACGCCGATCAAGCAGATGGCGAATATCACGACCCCGGAGCCCAAAGCGCTCTTGATCCACCCCTGGGACGTGTCGGCGATCAAGCTGATCGAAAAAGCGATCCTGGAGTCGGACCTCGGCATTGCGCCGGTGGTTGACGGAAAACTGATACGGCTTGTCGTGCCGGCGCTGACCCGGGAGCGCCGTGAGGAGCTTGCCAAGCTCGCCAACAAAGTAGCCGAGGACAGCCGCGTCGCGATCCGTTCGATCCGCCGGGAGGCCAATGAGTCGGTCAAGCAATTCGAGAAGGACAAGAAAGTCACCGAGGACGAGAGTTTCAAGCTCCAGCAGGACGTACAAAAGCTCACCGACCGCTACATTCAATCCGTCGACCAATCACAGGCCGCCAAAGAAAAAGAAATTACGCAGGGCTGACCCGATGCCGTCTGCGCCAAGAAACCCCGAGCCGGTAGCTCAGTTTCCGCCACAGAGCACGGCGGATTCCTTCGCAAGATGCTCTGTGGACGGACCCGCCAAGATTTGTGGCGGGGGTAGAATAGACAAGTTGGAAGATAATGTTTCCGAGCCGGTAGCTCAGTTTCCGCCACAGAGCACGGCGGATTCCTTCGCAAGATGCTCTGTGGACGGACCCGCCAAGATTTGTGGCGGGGGTAGAATAGACAAGTTGGAAGATAATGTTTCCGAGCCGGTAGCTCAGTTGGCAGAGCACTTCCCTTTTAAGGAAGGTGTCGAGAGTTCGATTCTCTCCCGGCTCACCACTTCTTAGTATCGAACGAAGTGCTACAAGCGGGGACGTCGGGGTTCACAACACCCTCGCGCAGTTGGTCGGGACTTTTTCTGGATTTTATCCACCTCCACCTTCGTCTAAGGATAAATACGCCCTTTCCGCCTGAGGCGGACTAACCTCTAGCTGACGACGCAAAAGCACATAGTTTCTTTCAAAATACTTTTTTTAATGCGTGCTTAATAATTCCGTAACAATCAACCCATATACTTTAGTTGTGTAAGGTAAAATATATGAAAGAGAAACGGCAGTTGGAGGTACTTTATCAGATCAGTCGCGCGTTGGTGGGTAAGCAAGATTTGGATGCTATTCTCCAGCAAGTGGTCAGCATGACTGCGCAACTCGTGGGTTCAAAGATCTGCTCTTTGATGTTGATCAATGGCAAGAAAGACGAATTGGTTATTAAGGCCACTCAAAGCCTTAGCACGGCCTATCGTGATAAACCCCCGATTAAAATCGGGCAAAGCATCAGCGGCAAGGTCGTTGAAAAAAAGCACGCGATGCAGGTGGCAGATGTGACCCGAGACCCGGTCTACAATTATCCCGAGATTGCGCGGGAAGAGGGTTTGAAGTCGTTGCTGTCGGTGCCGCTCCTTTTGTCAGACAAGATTATCGGAGTGTTGAATTGTTACACAGAGGAAGAAAAAACTTTTAGTAAGGAAGAAATTCGGTTGGTTCAAACCGTCGCCAATCAAGCGGCTATCGCGATCGAACATGCGCGGGTGATATACGAAGAGACGGAAGCAAGATCAGCTCTTGAGACGAAGAAAGCGATCGATGGCGCCAAACGTGTCTTAATGAAGAGACACACCCTAAGTGAAGAAGACGCCCATCGGTTTATCCAAAAAGCAAGTATGGATAAGAATAAGCCTCAGAAAGAAATCGCGGACGCGATCATTTTGTCCGTCGAGTTAATGAAATAGTTTTTACCATCTAACAAGTTCTAACAAGTCAGGATAAAGAAGTCCTTATTTTTTTGGAGTCGTGACGGCTCCTCAAGATAAGGGCTTTTTTATTTAAATGAGCACGGGACTTGCGCGACTGTAAGGAGCGCCAAGCCCACCGTGCGAATTTATCCCGAGGAGGCGCGACCCAGCGCCGACGAGGGATCTTTAAAGGGGGAAAAATGACTGAGGAAAGAAAATTTAGCACACGTTTAGAGCAGCAAATTGGTTCATGGTTACTGAAGCAGGAAAAAATACGCCAGAGTGAACAGCGTGTTGAAGAGCGCCGTGTGTTGATGGAGTGTGTCGCTGAATGAAAACACAGCATCTCGTAGTGGTAGGCAACGGCATGGCCGGAATGGCCTGTGTCGATGAAATATTGAAAAGAAAACCCGATTTTAGGATCACGGTTTTTGGCGAGGAGACGTTTTACAATTACAACCGCATCTTATTGTCCGGCGTCTTAGCCGGAGAAAAGAGCATAGAAGATATTTATATCAACACCGAAGAGTGGTATCAAAAAAACAATATTAGGCTTCACTTGGGTGAGAAAGTTGTTGAAATCGATGCCCGGATGAAAAGGGTCACTTCGGACAAGGGGGTTGCGTTTGACTACGATCAGCTACTTTTAGCCACCGGAAGTAATCCTTTTATTCCGCCTATAGAAGGTGTCCGCAAGAAAGGCGTCTATGTTTTTAGAAACATGGCGGATACGCACCAAATTTTGGAACGTTGCAAGACTTCGAAAAAAGCGGTTGTTATCGGCGGTGGTCTTTTGGGGCTTGAAGCCGCCCGCGGCCTTCTCAATCAAGGGCAGCAAGTAACGGTGGTGCATCTCATGGACCGGTTGATGGATGTTCAACTCGATGCCGTGGGCGGACAATTTTTGAAAAGGGAAATCGAAAAACTCGGCATAGAAGTACTTCTGAGTAAAAATACCGAAAAAATAATGGGGGCTGAATGGGTCGACGGTGTGCTTTTTAAGGATGGCTCGATTGTGCCCGCCGATATGGTTGTGATCGCTTGCGGTATTCGTCCGAACGTGGAATTGGCGAAGAAGACCGGTCTTAAGGTCAATCGGGGCATTGTCGTCAATGACCATATGAAAACAAGCGATCCGAGTATTTTCGCGGTGGGCGAATGTGTGGAACATCGCGAGAAAGTTTATGGTCTTGTGGCACCCCTCTACGACCAGGGAAAAGTTTTGGCGGCGACGATCACGGGCGAAAAAGGACTCCCTTATGAGGGTTCAACCCTGGCAACGAAGCTTAAAGTGATGGGTATCGAGCTTTTTTCAGCCGGTGACTTTCGGGCTGAGGAGCCTGATAAAGAGGTCGTGGCTTATCAGGATCATGCGTTCGGGATTTATAAAAAAGTGGTGGTGCATCAGCGCCGTGTCGTCGGGACCATCTTGATCGGGGACGCTTCCGATGCGAACCGTTTTCTTGAAATGATCCGTAAAAAAGAAGTTGTGGATGACAAACGTCACCGGGTGCTTTTCGACACACCGCCGGTTGTGCTGGGTTCTCCGACCGATGTGATGTCGCGAGCCGATTCTGACACGATCTGCGGTTGCATCGGCGTTTCCAAAGGACAGATTGTCACGGCGATCCGCGAAAACGGGTTGAAAACCGTTACAGAGATCAAAGCCTGCACGAGGGCCTCTTCGGGTTGTGGCACCTGCGCATGCTTGGTGCAGGATATTTTAAAAGCCATCATAGGCGCTGAATTTGAGGAAGAGAAAAAAATAGGCTTGTGCGCGTGTGTCCCGTTTCCAAAAACGCAACTACGTCAGATGATTCAGACCCAAAGACTGAAAAAAGTGCAGGACGTGTTGGATATCTACGGCAACGGGATCGGTTGCTCTTTGTGCAAGCCGGCACTCAGTTTTGTTGTCGATGAAGTGTGGCTGGGCGAACACAGTGAAGACCGCTCGGCGCGGTTTATCAATGACCGTGTCCACGCCAATATCCAAAGGGACGGCACTTTTTCCGTAGTTCCGCGCATGCGTGGCGGCGTGACCAATCCACAAGAGCTTCGCAAAATCGCTGATGTCGCCGAAAAATATAAAGTTCCGATGGTAAAAGTGACCGGCAGCCAGCGGCTTGATCTTTTGGGCGTGAAAAAAGAGGATTTGCCTAAAATTTGGGCGGAGCTTGGAATGACCTCGGGCTTTGCTTATGCGAAGGCCGTGCGCATGGTGAAATCCTGCGTGGGCACGGATTTCTGCCGGTACGGTACGCAGAATTCCATTGAGACCGGAATTAAATTGGAAACCTTGCTTGAGGGTCTTTACACGCCCGCGAAAGTAAAAATGGGCGTGGTTGGATGTCCGCGAAATTGCGCCGAAGCGACCGTGAAAGACATTGGGCTTGTCGGGATCGAAGGGGGCTGGCAGGTAGTGATCGGCGGCGCTGCCGGTAAGATCGTCCGTGCGGCGGATATTCTTATCACGGTTAAAACGACCAAGGAGGCGCTTGAAGCGGCTTTACTTTTTTTCCAGTATTACCGGGAAAACGGCGAATACCTCGAACGCACTTATGCTTTTGTTCCGCGTGTCGGTCTTGAAAAAGTACGCCGCGAGACGGTGCTTGCTTCAGAGGAAAACAAAAAAGCGCTTTTGGACCGTTTAGAAAAAGCGAAAAAAAAGGCCGTGAATCCTTGGGCGGTGGAATCCCAAAAACCGGTCCATCCTTATCAGTTTCAGGATTTTGTTTTACCGAAAGAATCGGAAGCGCTGGTTGGTATTTAATGAGGAATAAAAGATGAAATGGGTCCCGGTCGCTGAAATTGGTTCGATCCCCGCCAAAGAAGGCAGGCGTGTGAGCTGCGGCGATCATGAAGTCGCACTATTCAATTTGGGCAATGAGTATTTGGCGGTGGACAACCGCTGTCCGCACAAAGCGGGGCCTCTGGCTGACGGAATCGTCGCCGGCCGGGCCGTTTTTTGCCCGCTGCATAACTGGAAAGTCAGCCTTGAGACCGGATGCGCTTTGAGCGGAGGCAAAGGACAGGTCAAAAAATACCCAGTCCGGGCGTTGGGGGAAAAAGTGTGTATCGCATTTGAAGAAGGCGGGTTCTGCGACAGCGTCGACTCGCCGGCGCTTGACGCCGCCGAAATAGACTAATGGAAGAATGAGAGTGGAGACAAAATGACTGAAATTATGGCTGTGATCCGGCCGGGGAAAGACCGTGAAACCAAAGAAGCGCTTTCCAGAGTCGGTTGTTTGGCCATGACGAGCGTCAGAGTACATGGCAGGGGCAGGCAGCGAGGGTTACGGTATAGCTCTTTGACCAATGATTCGAATATTCCACAATTTGTCGCTATGAAATATTTACCGAAGAAATTAATTTATCTCGTCGTGAACGATGCGCTTGTTAAAACGGCGGTGCAAACGATTATTCGCGTAAACCAAACAAGTCAACACGGAGACGGGAAAATTTTCGTCTCCAAAATCAACGAAGCCCGCCGTGTCCGTACCGGCGAGAAAGGGGAGGAAGTGGTCAAATGAAAATGATCAAAGCGGTGATCAGGCCCGAAAAAGAATTTGATGTCGTGCATGGATTGGAGAAAGAGGGCTTTTATTCTTTGACGAAGCTCGATGTGTTGGGACGCGGCCGGCAAAAAGGCGTGCAGGTGGGCAGTGCCACGTATGACGAATTGGCAAAGCTCATGCTGATCGTCGTCGTGGAAGATCAAGATGCGCGGCGGGTTGTCGAAACGATTCAGTTTCACGCGCGAACGGGGAATTTTGGCGACGGGAAGATATTCGTCACCGATGTGAGAGAAAGTTTTACGATCCGCACCGGTAAAAACCGGCTGTGACTTAAACTCAAAAGGAACATTCGATGAAAATCAAAGATTTCTTAAAAAGCGGGCACCCGCCGACCCTTTTTTCGGCCTTTTTGTATTTTGATATCAGCTTCATGGTGTGGGTTTTGATGGGCGTGCTTGGCGTTTATATCGCCAAAGATTTCGGCCTGTCCGCGACCCAAAAAGGTTTGATGGCGGCGATACCGATTCTCGGCGGATCCTTAGTACGCATTCCGCTGGGGCTTCTCGTTGACCATATCGGTCCTAAAAAAACCGGCATCCTTGGGCAGCTCTTGGTGATTCTGCCTCTTTTGGGCATCTGGCTTTTCGCTCCCAGTTTTCATCTGCTGCTTTTCTTCGGCTTGTTTCTCGGAATTGCCGGCGGAAGTTTCGCGGTTGCATTGCCACTTGCCAGTCGCTGGTATCCTGCCGAGCATCAGGGAGTGGCGCTCGGAATCGCGGGTGCCGGCAACAGCGGAACCGTACTCGCTTCGCTCTTTGCGCCGCGTTTGGCGGAATATTTCGGCTGGCACACGGTTTTCGGATTGGCGCTCATCCCGGTGTTAATAACGCTCTGCGCCTTTATGTTTCTTGCCAAAGAAAGCCCCGAGCAGCCCGAGCCCAAAAAAATAGCCGGTTATTTTTCAGTGCTGAAAGAAGCAGATACCTTTTGGTTTTGTTTATTTTATAGCATTACGTTCGGCGGTTTTGTAGGACTGGCGAGTTTCTTGGGGATTTTCTTTCATGACCAATACGCTTTAAGTAAAGTAATGGCGGGTAATCTGACGGCGCTCTGTGTTTTTGCGGGGAGTTTCGCTAGGCCTGTCGGCGGCGCTTTAGCGGATAAATTCGGCGGCATCAAAGTCTTGAGTGCGCTTTTTCTGCTAATTTCCGCGTTTATGTTCGGCGTCGGTCTCTTGCCGCCGCTTTTAGTTGTCACGACGTTCATTGTTTGCGGCATGGCATGTCTTGGACTGGGAAACGGAGCGGTGTTTCAACTGGTACCTCTCAGATTCCGCAAGGAAATCGGAATCCTCACCGGCATTGTCGGCGCGGCCGGGGGTTTGGGAGGTTTTTTTCTTCCGATGGCGCTTGGTTTCTTAAAAGATTCCGTAGGAACTTATGGAGCCGGTTTTATGGTTTTCGCGATCGCGAGCATCAGCGCTTTGGCGATCTTAAGAATTGTTCAAAAAAGCTGGTCATTTGTGAGGCTGGTGCCGGTCATGAACGGACTGGAAGCGGAAATGGTCGTTTCGGACGCCGAGGTCGAATGAGCCATTCTTTTTTTAAGAAATTTTTTGGAATACCGGAAGCGAGGCAGCCGAAAAAAAGTAGAGCTCCCTCTTCGCCTTCTGAACGAATTTCGATGATGTTTGTTTATGAAGAGGGCGAAGAAACGCTTTGGGAAACAAGCTCTATCCCGGACAGCGAACTTCGTTGGTCCAAGTCTGTTTGCCCTTATTGTGGAGTCGGCTGTGGAGTTCTCGTGGGCGAAAAAGACGGGAAAGTAGAAAAGGTGCGGGGCAATCCGGCCCATCCGGCCAACCGCGGGCTTTTATGCGCCAAAGGCGCCACACTTCCTCAAGTGGTTGACACGCCGGACCGTTTGAAGTTTCCGTCGGTGAGGCATTCCCTCACGGATGAGTTCGTGCGATCGAGTTGGCCGGCAGCCCTGTCGCTTGTCACGGACAAAATTAAAAACACGTTGGTAAATTATGGCCCGGAAAGTTTCGCGTTTTATATTTCGGGGCAGCTTTTGACGGAAGATTATTATGTGATTAATAAATTCGCGAAGGGATTTCTTGGGACCAACCACGTGGATTCCAATTCACGGCTTTGCATGGCCAGCGCCGTTGCTGGCTACACCACGTCGCTGGGGGCGGATGGCCCGCCGGCTTGTTATGAGGATATCGAGCTCGCGGAACTTTTTCTTCTCATCGGCACGAACACGGCTGCCTGTCACCCCGTGACGTTTCAGAGAATCAAAAACCGAAAAATGGAAGATCCGGCCGTCAAAATCATTGTCGTGGATCCGCGCAAGACCCGAACCAGCGACCTCGCCGACCTTTATATCCCTCTCAAACCCGGCACAGACGTAGCTTTTTTGAACGGCCTGTTGCATGTGATAGAAAAAGAAGGCCTTGTCGATGAAGTGTTCATTCAAAACCATACGGGCGGCTGGCAAGAACTGAAAAAACTCCTGGAAAAATACACCCCTGAGAAAACCGCGGAAATCTGCGGCGTGGATCCCGCATCGATCCTCGAAGCAGGTAGACTCTTCGGGAAATCAAAATCTGCTTTAAGTTTTTGGAGCATGGGTTTGAATCAAAGCACGAGTGGCGTCGCCAAAAATAACGCCGTTATCAACCTGCATTTGGCGACGGGAAAAATAGGAAAGCCTGGCTCGGGCCCTTTTTCCCTCACCGGGCAGCCCAACGCGATGGGAGGCCGGGAGACCGGTGGTCTCGCGCATCTTTTGCCGGGTCATCGGTTCATTGCAAATGAAGTTCATCGCCGCGACATGGAAAAAATTTGGAAAATCCCTGAGGGTCGGATAAATCCCATACCCGGTTTATCGGCGATCGAGCTTTTCAAGGCGGTGCATGAGAAAAAAGTGAAAGTGATCTGGGTGATCGCGACGAATCCCATGGTGTCGATCCCGAATCTCAATCTCGTACGATCGGCTTTGGAAAAAGCTGAGCTTGTCATCGTGCAGGATCCCTATCATCCGACGGAGACGACCCAGTTGGCGCATGTGCTTCTTCCCGCTGCGCAGTGGTCGGAAAGAGACGGCACGGTGACAAACTCTGAGCGAGGAATATCCTACCTCGAGAAAATAGTGGATCCGCCGGGCGAGGCCAAGGCGGATTGGAAAATCATCTGCGACGCGGCCGCGAGGATGGGTTTTGAAAGTGACTTCGCGTTTGAAACGGCCGAGGAAGTTTATGAGGAGTACAAGCAAAGTACGCGCGGAACCGAAATCGATATCATGGGAGTTTCTTATTCAAGGCTTAAAACAGAGTTCCTCCAGTGGCCTTGTCCAACAGAGCGTTCCCCGTCCACGGCCAGGTTGTACACGGACGCTTGTTTTCCGACGCCGGACGGCCGGGCGAGATTTGTCGCTAGAGAATTCCAGGAACCCTTTGAAACTCCGGACGCGGAATTTCCGATGACGCTGACCACCGGCCGTGTGCGTGACCAGTGGCACACGATGACGCGCACGGGAAAAGTAGACTCGCTTTTAAAAAGCGATCCTTATTCATTTCTGGAAATTCATCCGGCCGACGCGGAAAAATTGAACATTTTAGAAGGAGATCCTTTGAAGGTAGTGACGCGGCGTGGGACCGCGAAAGCGCCGGCCCGGGTGACGGATCGCGTGAATCCCGGCGTTTGTTTCATGCCGTTTCATTGGGGCGGTCTCTTCGGCGAGGCGTCCGTGAACCAAACCACGGTAGACGCTTTTGACCCGATTTCCAAACAGCCGGAGCTCAAGTTTTGCGCGTGCCGCTTGGAGAAAGTAAACGAAAGGATTTATGCGGGATAAATTCGGAAGAGAACTGACTTATTTACGAGTTTCGCTGATCGACCGCTGCAACCTGCGCTGTTTGTATTGCATGCCGCACGGTCTTTTAAATCCTTTCAAAGAGGACGAGCTTTTGACCATGGACGAGACGGCCGAGATTATTTCTATTTTCGCAGAACTGGGAATATCCAAAGTGCGATTGACGGGCGGAGAGCCGCTTTTGAAAAAAGGCGTGCCTGATCTCATCCGGCGGATTAAAAATTTTCCTGGGATTCGGGAAGTCGTGATGACCACGAACGGCGTCCTTTTAAAACCATTCGCGGAAGATTTGAAAAAAGCGGGACTGGACCGGATCAACGTGAGTCTCGATACGCTGGGTAGGGAAAATTTTATGCGCATCACGGGTTTGGATAAGTTAAGCGATGTCTTAAGCGGTATCGAAGCAGCGGCGAGAGCCGGGATCGAGCCGATTAAAATTAATACGGTGCTTATGAAGGGATATAACGACCATGAGATCATGGATCTTGTTCTTTTTTCCATTGAGAGATCTTTTCAAATTCGTTTCATTGAATGGATGCCTACGGCGGGCGAAATTCATTCAGTAAGAGAAAATCGTTTCTTGAGTTCGGAATTCGCAAAGCGGCTGATCGAAGAAAAGTGCGGTTTAATTCCCGATGATTCAAATCCTCATGCGCCTGCGAGAAGTTTTTATATCGAAGGAACAAAATCAAGAGTCGGCTTTATCAGCCCGTTATCAAACGCTTTTTGCGCGATGTGCAACCGACTGCGCCTGAAGGCCAACGGCATGATGAAGACCTGCCTTCATGGCAAAGAGGATTTGGACATTAAATCACTGCTCAGGCAAGGCGCTCCGCGTGAAGAAATTAAAAAGAAGATTGAGTCGGTGGTGTTCGACCGGCCGGAAGAACATTTTCTAAACAATGCGGCCGTACCTCACAACGATTTTGTGATGACGGCGGTAGGAGGATGAAACATGCGTTCGGTGACAAATAAAATTGAGACTTTAAGACGGGCAACCGCGGAAACACGTGTTTCGGCAGCCGCCGAGACTCTGAAACGTCTTCTCGAAAACGACCTGCCAAAAAAAGACGTGTTTCCGATCGCGCGCGCGGCGGGGGTCCTGGCCGCTAAAAAAACGCCGGATCTTTTGCCATACTGCCATCCGGTGCCGATTGACTTTGTGGAGATTGAGTTTCATGTTGAGTCTTTGTGGTGGATTAACGTCAGGGCTACTGTCGAAGCGGTCGCCAAAACCGGGGTTGAGATGGAAGCTTTGACGGCAGCGAGTGTCACCGCCCTGACTATTTATGACATGCTGAAGCCCGTCGACGAAACAATCGAAATTCTTTATACGAAGCTTCTTCAAAAAACGGGCGGCAAAACCAGTTTCAAGGAAAAAATTCCTCCGAATTTCAAAGCAGCCGTGATCGTAACCTCGGACAGCACGTCTAAAGGGGTGCGTTTGGATCAATCAGGCCGACTCATAGAAGAAAGACTTCGATTTTTCGGAGTGGATTCGTCGTATGAAGTGATTCCGGACGACAAAGATTTGATTTCTGCCGCACTTCAAAAATATTGTGAAAACGGAGCGAATCTCATCGTGACGACTGGGGGAACTGGTTTGGGCCCCCGGGATGTGACAGTCGAGGCGACAGAAACGGTGATTGACCGTGAAATTCCGGGAGTCATGGAATCAGCGCGGTGTTACGGTCAGCGGAGAACTCCCTATGCGATGCTTTCGAGAGGACTGGCCGGACAAAAAGGGAAAACACTTATTGTCAATCTACCCGGTTCTTCGAAAGGAGTCGAAGAATCTCTGGATGCCCTTTTCCCTTCTATTTTTCATGCCTATAAGATGATGAGAGGACTCGGCCATGCCTCCTGATCTGCCGTTTTGGCTGCCGCTGGCTTTTTTCCTTGTTGCGCTGATTTATTCCATGGTTGGTTTTGCCGGCGGATCTTCTTATTTGGCCATTCTCATTTTGGTGAGCCTTCCCTACAAACAAGTGCCACCGATCGCTTTGGCTTGTAATCTTGTTGTTTCTTGTTCGGCATTTTGGCATTTTTATAGAGGCGGCTACTTTGATATCCGTAAGGTATTTCCTTTTGTCATTTTTTCGATTCCTATGGCGTTTTTGGGAGGGAAAATGGCGATCAGCAAGGAGCTTTTTTATTTGCTGCTTGGCTTTTCTCTGTTAATGGCGGCGGTGAGGATGCTTTTACCGGATAAAAGATTTGAGGAACCGCGTTTTGTTTCTCAAAAGGAAAAATGGGCGGTAGGAATTCCGGTAGGTGCCGGCCTGGGTTTTCTTTCAGGGCTGGTAGGGATCGGTGGCGGGATTTTTTTAAGTCCGCTTTTACTTTTGATGCGTTGGGTCGATGCGAAACAAGCCGCGGCTGCCGCAAGTTTTTTTATTTTGGTGAATTCTTTCTCGGGTCTTTTGGGCCAAGCACAAAAAGTGGCGATTGTGTCGGATGAGCGGCTTTTTTTTCTCGGGCTTGCCGTGTTCGTTGGCGGTCAGTTGGGCGCAAGTCTCGGCTCTTACCGTCTTCCGCAGCTGGGGATTCAGCGGATCACGGCGCTTCTGATTTTATATGTTTCCTTCCATCTCATTACGAAGGTTTTTTGAATGATTACTTTCTACGAAGCGCAAAGAAAAATCGAAGAAAATAGTCCGCCTCCAAAAGAGGAAACGATATCCATCGGTGCGGCGCTTGGCTTTGTGAGTGCGGAGGATGTGAGGTCGCCCATCGATTTGCCTTTGTATGACAATTCAGCGATGGATGGATTCGTGTTCCGTTCGGAAGACACGCTGGGTGCCACAGTCGCGAATCCCGTCACCTTGAATCTGAAAGGCGTGATCAAAGCCGGCGACTGCGGGATAAAGCCACTGGGCGAAAAAGAGGCTTATCGGATCATGACGGGGGCTTGTATCGCCGAGGAAGGCGACTTGGTTCTTGAAAAAGAAAAGGCTGTGGTTAAAAAAAACAAACTGGTGGTTAGCGGACCCGTTTCAAAAGGGAGAAATATTCGTTTTAAAGCCGAGGAAATCAAAAAACACGAGTTGGTATTACCGAAAGGCTCTGTCATCAATCCTGGTACGATAGGTTTTTTGGCAACAATGGGGATGATGGGAATTAAAGTTTACAAAAAACCTTCTGTCTCTCTGATCGCCACGGGAAGTGAACTTACGGCTCCTGGCAATCCTTTAAGGCCAGGAAAGATTTATGATTCGAACACCGCGATGATACAAGCGGCGCTTGAGGAGATGAGAATTCGCCCTGTCTTAGTCCGGCGTCTCAATGACGCGCCAAAGACCATCCAGAAGGTGATTCATTTTGCGCTAAAAGAAAGCGACCTCGTGATCCTTACAGGTGGCGTTTCGGCGGGCGATTATGATTATGTGAAAGATACGCTGAGAGAGTCCGGGGTGAGCACGATTTTTTGGAAAGTAAGCCAAAAACCGGGGAAGCCTTTATTCTTTGGGAGAAAAGAAAACCACCTTGTTTTCGGTCTGCCTGGAAATCCGGCGAGCGTTTTCACTTGTTTTTATGAGTACGTCTATCCGGCGATCCGCCGGTTCATGGGTTATAAAAACCCGACTCTTTCTTCCGGAAAGTTCAAGCTGCAAGAAGCTCTTAAACCAGATTCGGAAAAACTTCTATTTATTAAAAGTAAGATTGGACTAAACGGCGTTAGAGGGGTGCTCCCGTTAAAGCGCCAGAAATCCCACATGATCTCGTCGTTGTGTGAGACCGATAGTTTTGTTGTGGTCCCAAATTCTGACAAAATCCTTGAAAAGGGCGAAAAAGTTCTTGTCCACTCCCTTCCTTTTGCTTGGGAAGGCGTTTTATGAAAGTTAAAATTCTTTTCTTTGCCGAGCTCAAGGAAATTTTCGGGCAATTTCGCCTCGTCGATATTCAAGAAGGAACGACGATCGGAGAAGTCGTGGACCTCTTGGCAAGTGAGTCAGATCAGCTTTGTTTAAAAAAGGATTCTCTTGTCTATGCGGTCAATGAAAATATTGAAACAACCGAAAAAAAACTGGAAAACGACGACGAACTAGCTCTCATGACGCCCGTCTCGGGTGGAGCGGTATGACGTATATCACTCAAAGCCCGATATTCCCCGAGGCTTTTTTTCTCTTAAGACCGTCACTTGCCGCGGGGGCACTTGCCACTTTTTTTGGGATTGTGAGGAATCATAATAAGGGCCTCGCCGTTCGCCGGCTTTATTATGAATGCTATATCCCAATGGCCAATAGGAGAATTCATTCCATTCGGGAGCATGCGATCAGTCAGTGGGGGCTGGAAGATGTGTGTATTTTGCATCGGATCGGGTCGCTAGGAATCGGGGAAATTGCTGTGGTTGTTGCCGTCGCTGCCGCTCATAGAGCCGAGGCGTTTACGGCCTGCGAGGCGATTGTTGACGAGATCAAACACACGGTTCCCATTTGGAAAAAGGAATTTTATATTGATGGAACAAACGGCTGGGCGATCTGCCAACACTCGCCGGAGGAAATGTCTTTGTGACCCTACCACTTGATTGTAACGATTCGCTCCGCGAATCGGTCGCCAAAGGCGACCAATCGGGTGGTGGGGTGAAGAATCTTCGCGGTTTGGTTTTAGCTGGTGGCAAAAGCAGGCGTTTTGGCCAGGACAAGGCATCGGCCATGTACAAAGGAAAAAGGCTCCTCGAACATGCGGTCGGGCTACTCACTGCACTTCATTTAAAACCGATTGTTGTGACTCGTCTAGGAGTGGATTATCCGTTTCTCAATTGCCCGATCCTTTACGATAAACTCCCTGAAATGGGGCCGCTTGGAGGCATCTATACGGCGATGAACCGTTTCAAGAAAGTGGATTTTATTGTATTGACATGTGATATGCCGGATCTTGGTCCCACCCTAGCGCTTCAGCTTTTAGAACACCTAGAGGATGATTATTTAACCGTATTTTCACATCGTTTGGTTCCTCAGCCATTTCCAGGTATTTATCCCTCTTCTCTATGTAGTCTTATCGGTCAAAGACTCATACAGAATAATCTTTCAATGGCGGGTCTTATCGAAGCATCCTCCCATAAAAAAATTCTTTCTTGGACGGGTAGTCCCGAAGCCTTTTTGAATGTGAATCGCAAAGAAGATATCCCTTTTTTATCCGTCTAATTTGTTTCAACTCTAAGGGTGTAATCTCTTTTTGACGGCATAAAGCCAACTCGCTATCATAGCGGTATGTTCCTCAGCCGCAAACACAGCTTCATCCATGGCGTCAAAATGAAAGCCGGAATATTTCTTCTCATCTTGACCTTATTGATTTGTCCCAATCTTTCCGCCCTGCAAGTACAAGCCGAGAATTTCCCAAATTTCTGTGTCAACATTGAAGTGTCAGTTGAAGCAGTTGAAGTGTCAGTAGCAGTTGAAGTGTCAGTAGTTGACAGTTGACGCGGTGTGTCAAGAGTCAACAACTGACACTAAAATGCTAAAATGCTGACACTAAAATGCCCTCCTCTTTAGCTAATCTCCAGAAGGTTTATCTGAGATATGAGTAATATGTTATGGAACTATTCCGTCATGGTGTGCTAGAATGGTGCCATGTCGATAACACGAATTTATTTTAACGATCTCTGGAGAGAGCATAGTCTCAAAGAGATCTCGATTATCTTGGGAGCTAGACAAGTCGGTAAGTCGACCCTGCTTCGTCAACTCGAAGCCAAAGCAACAAAAGAAGGCTATCCGTCCGTTTTTTATGACCTTGAGCAGTCCTCCGATTTAAAAGAATTGGGCGCCAGCGGCGATGAGGGAGAATTGATTGCCAGACTGACTCAGAGGGCAAGAATTGTTTTTATCGATGAGTTTCACTATTTGAAGAATAGTTCCAAGATCTTTAAAGCGATTTATGATTCAGGAAGAAAAATAAAGATTTATGCTTCGGGATCATCCTCCATGGAAATCCACAAACATCTCAAAGAAAGTCTCGCAGGACGGTTTACAAAAAGAATCATTTATCCCCTATCTCTTATCGAATGGAAAGAGGTCAAAGGTTTTAAAGAAGCGCATTATTTGCAATGGGGAGGTCTTCCCGGGCTTATCCGTAGGCGCGGATCAAAAAAGCGGTTGGAGCTTTTGGAAAATATTTTAAACACCTATATTACCAAAGATATCAAGGGGATGATTAAAGAAGAGAATGTAAGGGCTTTTAATTTGCTTCTTTATTCATTGGCTCAATCTCAAGGGTCCATTTCTTCGGTTTCCACTCTTGCCCAAGAAACCGGACTGAGTGAGTCTTCTGTTTCCAGATATCTTGAGCTTATGAGCCAGACCTATGTTCTTTACGGAGTAAGCAGCTACTCGACGAATATGGCCAATGAACTAAAAAAATCAAAAAAATATTATTTTTTTGATTCAGGCATACGGAATGCGCTGGTTAAAGATGTGAGACCGGCGGATAAGCGGGAAGACAAAGGAGTTCTCTATGAAACCGCTGTTTTACTGGAACTTATTCCGCAGCTCAAGCCGAATATGGAAATTCGTTTTTGGAGAACTAAAAAACAGGATGAGGTTGATTTTGTTTTGTTAAAAAACAGGATTCCTATTCCCGTTGAGATCAAGTCAAGTCAAAGCCCGCCCAATATTCCCAAAGGCATCATTTCTTTTATGAGAAAATATCCCAAAGCTCCTTTTGCGATTGTGTTTAGCGCCTATCCAGATAGAAAAACCATATTATTTGAAGATAAAAGGCCCATTTATTTTGAAAATTGGAGCCGGGCGTCTTCGGTGAATTATCTAAAAAATATATTTTAATGGGGCCGTCTCGCAGAAAGAGAAAGGGGTCGACTGACCCCTTCGGGGCGCCTTCGGCTGACTCCTTCGGGACACGAGAAGGAGATCCGCGAGTATATGATTGACAATAAAGGCATGCATGTCCAAGAACCTTTCAGGGGAGTGGAGAGCATCATGACCGGTGCCGCGCGCTCGGTGACGCAGTATGAGGTGGAGGAGTTGAAGAAGCTGACGAAATAGCGTGAAGCGCAAAACGCTTCACGAGATACGCTTTACGAATAGGGGTGAAGCAATCTGACGAACGACAAAATCGGCAGTTAGCACTTGACAAATAGCTATACTATATGTATATTATAATTAACATTTAGTATTAAAAGGCGCAACACAGGGCGAGCCTATGTATCCAAGAAAGTTGCACGCTTCATTAAAGGAACACTTATCCGGCAAGCAGATAACCGTTATTACCGGGATGCGCCGGACCGGAAAGACCACGCTCGTAAAACAACTGTTATCCGACATCGCAGGCGATAATAAGGTCTATATCGATCTGGAGCGTATCGATAACCGCGAGATCTTTTCCGAAAAGAATTATGACGCCGTCCTATACACTTTACAGCAACGCGGCCTCAATATAAAAAAAAAGGCCACTATCGCGCTTGATGAAATACAGCTCGTCCACAATATTCCCAGCGTCCTGAAGTATCTCTACGATAATTACGATATTAAATTCATCGTCACCGGCTCAAGCTCCTACTATCTGAAGGACCTGTTCACCGAGTCGCTTGCCGGGCGCAAGAAGGTCTTTGAACTCTATCCGCTCGATTTCGGCGAATTCCTTACCTTTAAGGAAGTATCCCATGCCGGCAGTGAGGATTTTATCGGAAAGCAGTTCAATCTACCGGAGTACGAAAGGCTTAAGAACTACTATGAAGAGTATATCGAATATGGCGGATTTCCGGAAGTGGCGCTTACCGTAAAGACCGCCGACAAGAAGGACATCATCGCCGACATTGTCAGTTCTTATGTGAATATCGATATCAAAACGCTTGCCGATTTCCGCAGCCAGGAAAGTATCTATAAGCTGATGAAGATGCTGGCTCTCCGGGCCTGCACGCGCCTTGACTATTCAAAATTATCGCGGTTGACGGGCATCTCGCGCGTTACCGTCCAGAGTTACGTCGAATTTCTGGAAAAGACATACCTCATTGAACGCATCCCGGTGTTGGCGAAAAATCCTGACAGAGAGATAGTCAAAGCGAAAAAGATATATTTTTGCGACAATGGCATCATGAATGCCCTTGAAAACGTCTCGGGCGGCGTGAAATTTGAAAACGCCGTTTTCGCGCAGTTACGCTCGAAAGGCGCGGTAGGCTACTACTCCCTGAAAACAGGACGGGAGATAGATTTTATTCTGGACAAGAAAACGGCGCTGGAGGCCAAAGAATCACCGACAGCGCATGATCATATCGCGCTGAAGGAATTGTCCGGCGGCTTGAAGCTGAAAAAGTGCCGGTTGATAGGGCGCCATCCCGTGCCAAATTTCAAGGATTATATCTGGGGAGGCGAGATCAGATGACGGGGGACGGCCTTCGGATCGGGGGGGGGCGTGGGTCAGGTCTTTACACTTAACAAATGTAAAATGTAAAATCCAACCTGACCCCCAAGGTCTTTTTAGTGCCTACAGATAAAAAAACCATATTATTTGAAGATAAAAGGCCCATTTATTTTGAAAATTGGAGCCGGGCGTCTTCGGTGAATTATCTAAAAAATATATTTTAATGGGGCCGTCTCGTTTTATTTATCCTTCACAGAAGTTATTCTTGTCCAAACATTAGATTTCAGAGTGGAACAGAACGAAGAAAATCTTCTTCGAACCACAAACCAAAAAGCTTTCGAATTCTTGAAAAAGAACAATATCCCCGTATTCTAAGACGAAGCCGGGAACTTCACCCAAGCCAAACCCTCCTGGTCTATGTCGAGGAAACAACTCTCCGACACGTTCAACATCTCCGAATCCTTTATCTCTCAAGGCACGATGGAACTAAGAAAAAAGAATCTCTTGGAAGTCCAGTACGATAAACTTGAAGAAAACCGCTATAACGAACGCCTCTCAAGCAAATACACTCCTAAAGAACTTTATGACCCTGAGCGTCTAAAAAACAAACTAAGAAATTTTGACCAAAAGCACGGCAAGGATTAACTAGCCCGAGGCGGGCGTGTGTTGGCATCCTTGCATTGAAGTTCGAGAGGTCGGGGGTTTGTGGGTACGCTTCTTCTTTTTTAGACGAGTGACCTGCAAAAGATTATGTGGTAAAGTAACGGGAAAGATTTTGGAGATATTTTGTAATGAGTTCGAATTACTTAACACGACACATTCTTCTTCGAACCCATGGTGAAAGTCACCCATGCTAAACCTCGCCTTTGTCCGGGAACACAAGGACGAACTCAGGGAAGCCCTTAAAACCAGGGCTCCCAAGCTGGATTTTGACGCATTCCTTAAGATAGACGCCGATCACCGGGCACTATTGAAGGATTTAGACGCTCTGCGGGCCGAAAAGAACAAAGCCAATGACGAGATTACAGCCCTCCTTAAAGAGAAGAAGGATCCCAAGCCAAAGATAGCTTCCATGAAGTCAATAGCCCAAAAAATCGATAAATTGGAGTTAAAAGTGGGTAATATTAGCTCTAAATTAGCAGAAATATCACTTTTAATCCCAAATTTACCTCATAAATCGGTTAAATTGGGGATTGACTCAAACCAAAATACTGAGGTTAAAAGCTGTGGAAGCGTTGAGAAATTAGTTCATAAGCCTAAGCAACATATGGAGATAAGTGAGGAATTAGGCTTAATTAATTTAGCGGTGGCGGCGAAAATCACGGGAAGCGCTTTCCCACTTTTTACAGGGGTGGGAGCACGTTTAATAAGAGCTCTCGTAAACCTCATGCTGGACACCCATACGGGTTTGCACGGCTACAAAGAGATATGGCCGCCGGCATTGGTCAATCGCGCGAGCATGACGTGCACGGGCCAGCTTCCGAAATTCGAGGAAGATATGTACCGCTTAAAGGACGACGACCTTTTTTTGATACCCACGGCGGAGGTGCCGCTCACCAACATGCACCGGGATGACGTCTTGAAAGAAGAGGAGCTCCCATTAAAATATACAGCCTACTCGCCCTGTTTCCGGCGGGAAGCGGGCTCCTACGGCAAAGACACTAAGGGTCTTGTGCGCGTGCATCAATTTGATAAAGTGGAGCTTGTGAAGTTCTCGAAACCCGAGGTCTCCTATGCGGAGCTTGAGAAAATGCTGGTGGACGCGGAAAAGATCCTCCAGCTTTTGGAGATTCCGTACCGCGTGATGCAGCTATGCAGCGGCGAGTTGGGATTTGCCGCGGCCAAGTGCTATGACCTAGAGGTGTGGGCGCCGGGTCTTGAGCGCTGGCTTGAAGTTTCGTCCGTCAGTAATTTCGAGGCCTTCCAAGCCCGCCGCGCGAACATACGCTATAAACGAAAGGACACGGGCAAGACCGAGTTCGTGCATACGCTGAACGGTTCGGGGCTTGCGCTGCCGCGTGTTGTCATCGCGATCCTGGAAAATAACCAGAATGCCGACGGCTCCGTGGTGATCCCCGAAGCGCTGCGCCCCTATATGGGCGGCATGACGATCATAAAAAAGACCTAAGAAGGTTGCTCATTGGGAGAGGTGGCAGAGCGGTCTAATGCGGCGGTCTTGAAAACCGCTGTACCGCAAGGTACCGTAGGTTCGAATCCTACCCTCTCCGCGGATTTTATATTTATTGAGTTATCGGTTGAAAAGTTTTTGGAGAGATGGCTGAGTGGCTGAAAGCAACCGCCTGCTAAGTGGTTGTCCTGGTAAAACGGGACCCTGGGTTCGAATCCCAGTCTCTCCGAATTATTGGTTAATTAACAAAATAAAACGTTATGTGTGGAACATGAAAAGTCGAAGCAGGCGCGGGCTATATTTCAAGGTATCCGATCAGGATGCCGTGCGGATGGTCAGAACAAACGACACTGTCAGCATTGATTATTACAAGAAGGATGAGATTGTGGGTGTCGAGATCATTCGCGTCAATAGGATCAAAGGGATTCTTAAAGAAGTTTTGAAGGACGCTTCATTCTTGCTGACGCATGAACCCAAAATGGTTACAATCGTAACCAAAATGGGGTGAAGATGAAAGAAGGGCTTTCCTCGACATTATTCGGCAAGACCAGACGGGCGCTCTTGGCGCTTCTTCTCACGCGCTCCGATGAAGAATTTTATCTTCGCCAGATCGTGGCAGAAGCTCAGACGGGTTTGGGCGCTACGCAACGGGAGCTGGCGACACTTGCAAGCTCCGGTATTATCGAGCGACACGAAAAAGGAAAGAAAATCTTTTATCAGGCAAACAGCAAGTCTCCTATTTTTAAAGAGCTTCGTTCGCTTTTAACTAAGACAGCCGGAGCGGGGGAAGCGGTAAAAAAGGCACTACTGCCGCTCAAGGATCGCATCAAGGTTGCCTTTTTATATGGATCGGCGGCGGAAGGCGCTTTTCGAGGCAAGGGAAGCGACATTGACTTGATGGTGATTGGGCAAGCCAGTTTTTCGGAGCTTTCATCTCTTTTAAGACCGGCGGAAGAACTGTTGGGGCGCGAAATCAACCCCACGGTTTATACGATGAAGGAATTTAAAAAGAAGTTTTTGGCCAAGCACCACTTTATTTTGAACGTCTTAAAGAGACCGAAAGTTTATCTTTTGGGAGGCGAGCATGAGCTTGCAGTTAAACTCGATCCGTGAATAATAGAGGTCCACGGGTTCAATTATGAAAAAAGCCAAAAAATTCAGGCACCTCCTCAGATCTCGTCGGTCCGTGCTGCTCGCCGGCGCGCATGATGCGATCAGCGCCAAGCTCATTGAGGAAGCGGGGTTCGACGCGGTTTGGGCATCGAGCTTTGGAATTTCGGCTTCCACGAAGTGTCTTCCGGACGCCAACGTTCTCACGATGACCGAAGCGCTCGAAGCGGCCAAGGGCATGAACGAGGCGATTTCCGTTCCCGTGATAGCCGACTGCGACAACGGCTACGGCAATGCGCTGAACGTGATCCGCATGGTAAAAGAATACGAGCGGGCCGGAATAGCCGGCATTTCCATCGAGGACAACCCTTTTCCGAAAAAGTGCAGTCTCTATCCCGGCGAGCGGCAGGAACTCGTGGATAAGGACGAAATGGCGGGCCGCATCCACGCCGCGGTATCCACCCGGGCGGATAAGGATTTTTTTGTCATCGCCAGGACCGAAGCCTTGATCGCAGGACTTGGGATGGAGGAAGCGCTCCTGCGGGCGAAGGCCTACGAGCAAGCGGGCGCGGACGCGATCCTGATCCATTCCCGCCAGTCGACACCCGATGAGATCCGCGAGTTCGCCTCAAGGTGGAAAGGGAAGGTGCCTCTGGTCGCGGTGCCTACGAAGTATCCCGGGGTCCATCGCCGGGAACTTGAAAAGATAGGCATCAAGGTCATCATATTCGCGAATCAGGCGTTGCGTGCCGCCGTGGGTGCCATGCGGGAGACGCTTAAAACCATGCGTCAAAAAGAGTGTCTCCAGCCGGTTGAAAAGTACATCGTGCCTCTCAAGGAGATCTTTCGGCTCGTGGGACAGCCGAAACATGAGGAGGACGAGGCTGCATTCGTCAAAAGTTATAAAAGATCTCCGACCGCGATCATCGTAGCGGCGGGATTCGAGCAGAATTTCTGGCCGCTTAATTCTGAAAAACCCAAGGCCATGCTCGAGATAAAAGGGAAGAGCATCCTCGAGCGCCAGATCGAAGTTTTAAAAAAGGCGGGCATCCATAGGATCGCGGTGGTCACGGGATACAAAAGGGAAAAGATACGGCACCCGGACATCATTACTTATCACAACCCCGATTTTCGCCAGACTCATATTTTACAGTCGCTCTTCTCGGCGGAGCGCGAGATGCAGGATAAATTCTTATTTCTATATGGGGATGTGCTTTTCGAGGATTTTGTGATTGAGAAGTTGCTGAAGGCCAGGGGTGACATTAATCTTGTGGTGAAAAGGCTTCCGGACGCTTCCGTCGGTTCCTCTGTCAACGGCAAGCTGGAGCATGACTGGGTGGTGGCGGGGGAGCAGGTTTTGGCGATCGGTCACCATTTGCGGCACACCGAAGCCAACGGCGAGTTTGCGGGCCTCGCGTCCTTCTCGAAAGAAGGCGCGCGGACCTTGAGACAGGCTTACCACGAGATCTCGAAGAAGAAACGAACGGCGCCCTTTCACAATGCCGCAACTTTCAAGAAAGCCCAGTTCACAGACCTCATTCAGGAACTGATCGACCGGAAGGAAAAGATCCACGCGGTGAACGTGCAAAGTGGGTGGCTGGACATCAACACATTCGCCGACTACCAGAAAGCTTGGCAGGTCACGAAGAACTGATTATTTTTTCAAGATCCTCTTTAAAGTCCATTTCACTCCAGAAGACATCCCCGACGGTTTCGAGCCCTATTTTCCGCTTCTTCAGCAAGAACGAGCAAGCTTCCTCGTATTCCATGCGGTCAATTTTCTTTTTGATAAAACCTTTAAGGATCCCTCGAAGTGCTTTCGCATCCGAGGCTGAAAGTTTCACGATCCCGGTGGCTTCGCCGAGAGGTTTGAGCCCGGGGTGCGGTTTTTTTGAAATGGAGTAAGGCCTGCTGTTTTTAGAATACACGATCATTTCTTCGCCGGTACTCTTTGAGCGTGGATCGATGAGAAAAGCGCTTTCTTGATCAGAATCGACGAGCCTTGACAGAGCGTTTGTCGGAAAATACACATCGCCGTCCATGATCAACACATTTTGGTTGAGCGCTGGCGAAGCCTTCGCCAGCGAAAGGACGCTGCCTTTGCGGTAGTTCTTGTTCGTAATGAAGCGGATCGCAAGCCCCGCGCAATTTTTTCGGCAGGCGCTTATGATCTTTTCTTTGAGATGGCCCACCACGATGACCACTTTCTTCAAGCCCAGTTCTCTGAAACTGTCCAGATAACGTGACAGCAGCGTTTCGCCGTTCTCACTGACCGGAACGAGGCACTTGGGCAGGGTTTTTGTCGTTTTTCCGAAACGCCTGCCGACCCCGGCCGCCAGCACGACCGGTACCGGCAGTGTTTTTCGGGATACCGGCGGAATAATTTTAGCGGTTTGGGTGATGAGCCGCTTGAGATCCGGCGTGCTGACCGCCCCGAGGTTTGAGATCCGGAACACCTTTTCTTTGAGCGATGACTGGCCGGAGTAGATCACGAATCCTTTTTTCTTGAGGGCGCCGTGGAGTTTTTGATAGGAAATTCCACGAGGCAGCCAAAAGGCGGTTAAAACATGCGAGCGGAATTTTTTTTCGACCAGAAACCGGAACCCGAGGCCGGAGAAACCCTTCTCGATCAAAGCGCTTTTTTCGGCGTAGCTTTTGATGCGGTTCCGAAGCCCCTGGGCTTCAAGTTCCTTGAGCGCCTCCTCGAAGGCGTAGAAGAGCTGAACGGCCGGCGTGAACGGCGTGTTGTCCGATTCTTGCGCGGCCAGCGTTGTGCCCAGGTCCAGGTAAACGGAGTTTTTATTTTTTCCGCGGATCTGGTCCAAGCCCTTTTTTGAAATAAAGACGAAAGAAAGCCCCGGGAACGCGTGCAGGCATTTGCCCGAAGAGCCGGCGCAGAAATCGATGCCGTCGAAGTCGACCGCCTCAGCGCCAAGCGAGCTCACAGCGTCCAGCAAGAGGATTTTTTTATATCGCTTCGCGAGGGTCTGGACGGCCGGCAGCGGGTTCAGCATGCCGCTTGAGGTTTCATGGTGCACCATTGCGACGGCCGTGATCTTTCTATCTTTTCGGAGAGTATCCTCGATCGCCCGCATCGGCGGAAATTGGCCGAGCTGTGCGCGGAGAACGGTGCAGGGGATCCCGTGGGTTTTCAGGATCTCGAGCATACGCTCGCCGTAAATACCGTTCGAGAGGACGAGCACTTTCTTCCGGGCATCGCCGTAGGATGAAAGCATGGCTTCAACGGCGAGCGTGCCGGA
>CAYJVC010000006.1:0-57084 GCA_964373505.1 uncultured Planctomycetia bacterium | reverse complement strand
TTTTCTCAATCTATTTCCACCTTAACTCGTGGTACAGTTTTTGGGGACCATTATAGGGTATTTAGTGAAGATGTTACCTTCGCAATGTTCGTCAGAGGTGTGAAGTGTACAGTTAAGCTTGTTTCCGAACAGTTGCAGAGAACTGTTCGACCATATCCGCGAGGCGATTTCGCCATTTTTTATAGCTTTTGGTGGAAACTCATCTCATTGGTGGATATATTTACCAAATAGAGCATAGAATTTGGGAGTCAGAACAGGATCACAGAGAATGTTATTACTATGAACATAACTATAAAGCAGTTATATCACTTCGTTCGGGACGTGGGGAGTTAAATGCATATAACTTACAATACTCACAACCTGTTACAAATTCACACCCCAATACCCAACACACTATAGTGACTTGCAATCGATTGCGGATGTGATATTGTCTTGATGGAGTAAAGGTCTTTAATATGGAAAAACAACCCACCGGAGAGTCATATGTCCCAAAGAGACGATTTAAATCCCTTATCGAAGAAAAGACAACGAAAAACCATCGATCCAACGAACAACGATGACTCAAAATTCAATGAGGAAAATGTCCGAAGCTCATCCCCTTCCCAACAGAAAAGATCAGAATTCGATTAACCGAGAATAGAGAGTGTGCACCACTGTAGATGTGGGTGATGGTGTAGTTCTTAGTTGAAAAAATAAGGCTCCCGAGTACATTGGCCACGCACACCGTGTCTGATGTTCGTCGCCTTTTCTCAATGAAATCCTTACTGCCTTGTCAAGGGGGATTCTATGCCCATGTTAAATTCGGAGCTTGTGCAGCCTTTTCCCGACGATCTGACGTCGATCGCGTTTATTCAGGTGCTCATTCCCATCGGTCTTGCTGCGGTGGCCGACCAACTCGAGCGTGAAGTCGAACGTCTTTGCGCCAAGAAGCATGCTCGCAGAGGCAAAACGGTTTCGAAAAGACGCTGGGGCGTCAACGCGGCTCGGTGTATCTGGCCGATCAGAAAGTGGAGGTTCCCGTACTGCGGGTTCGCGATGTCCAGACCAACCAGGAAGCGGCCTTGACCACCTATCAGGAGTTGATCTCTTCTCTTTATTTCTTACAGCATTCTTGGCAGGATCATAGGGAGGTATCAATGTCTAAACAAAAAATTCTCCGAGTGGATATAACTGATGGGGCTGTGATTGGGCTCGAACAATTGAAGGTGATAACGGGCCGCCCTACACCAGAGAGTGTTATTATTGATGCCTTGCGCATCTATGAATGGATTCTCCAAGAGCAATTCCATAGACAGAAAATCGTCTCAATGAATGGTGGTAGCGAGAATGAGGTGGAATTGGTGTCGTACATAAAAGATAAGGAAGCTGCTGCCATTTATTTTGAAAACTTGAATCCATGGAAAATGGGTTTATAGATTGCACTCAATCCGTGCATAGGTCGCCCGAATCACCTTGTATCTATCCATATAAAAACGCTTTATAAGACCAACGGTAGCTATGAATTAGTACTGTGATCTATAAAGCGTTTTTTATACACGATTATCTCTGCTTCATCGTCTGGAATCATATGACAAAGACGCAGGACCCGGCAGACGAAAAATCACACTCTAGATTCTCCCACAATAGTATAGGGGAACATAGAGAGAATATTCGGTCAAAATTGGCATTGACGGTAGTATTTTCTTGTTGCGGTATGATTTCTGTGATACTTATTTGGGCTATATGTAATAACAAAACCGATATTATAAACAGCTTAACAACATCTCTTATAGCTATTCTTACATTTATTCTCGGTCACTACTTTGGAGAAAAAAAAACCAGATAAGATCGCCTGAATTTCTGGAGTTGCCCCGTTTTAATAGAGGTCGACAATCTGTTGGACGAAATTCATGAGGACAGGCAGGACGTGTTCTCGGCATCATGGACTCCTTTCCTACAAAGAAGATACCTGTCCATCAAACTGGGTCAAGTCCAGGCGCCTCCACATGGGCTATTAAACAGCAGGTCTTGGGAGAAACATAGAACTTCCCACCCTTCAGGTAATTATATATTGATGAGGAAGCAGAAAATGAGGCAGATATCGATAGAAGATAGAAGCGAAGTAATTCGATGTGCGCAGATGAAATTCCTGCTTGGATATTCCTTGAACAAAATCGCAGCCTCTATTGGAATATCACGAACTACTGTAACACGACGACTTAAAGAAGCCAAAAACCAAGACATAATACAGACGAGTATAAAAGCACCGCATAACGAAGAACTCGCTGGTAAGTTAATAAGTATGTTTTCATTCTTACGAGATGCGCGTGTCGCTTCCGTAGAATTGCCGGCTTCAGTTAAAAAATCGTTTCCCATGTACGACAATTTTATAAGTACATCCATAGCAGATGTTGCGTCTACATATTTAGAAAGAAAAATTCGGTCCGGCACATCGATAAGCTTGGACGGGGGCAAAACTCTGGCAATGGTAATGGATCATTTGCCAGTGTCTACCGATAAAGCGATTAAAGTCTATCCATTAGTCGGGTTATGGCCGGAGGAAAGCGTTGCCACTTCACCGATCGGAATTACTACAATACTATGTAGAAAATACCCACACCCAAAAACTTTCGGTTATCATCTCCCAGATAGAACTATACCCAATGAGAGTATTTCTAAAATCTATCAAGACGCTTGTAACGCAGAAATTATAGTTCTTGGTATTGGATCTCTTGAAAAAAACTCAACACTCCAGAGTATTCTTCATAAATTTGATATTAATATGAATAATCTAAGAGGTCAAAAAATTATTGGAAGTGTAGGTTATCATCTCATTCATGACGATGGTACTCCTTATACCTCTCCACTTCCAATGGAAAAAGGTACTGCCATGTCGCTGGATGATCTTAAAAAAGCATCCAAGAGTAAGGATAGAGTTGTTATTGCTGTTGCTGGTGGCGAATCAAAACAAATGTCTATTTGGGCGGCCTTGAATGGTCAGTATATAAACACGCTACTAACAGATTCTATAACGGCTGCTTGGTTGATAAAAAAGGCTGAAAGTATGTCCGTATGAATGTCGAATAATGTCTTTTCAGGTTCTTTTAGACGCTATACACTTTTTTTCTTGCCCCACCTTCCCCTTTTAACTATATTGTCTATCTGAACAGCTTGCAACCGTGAGACAGATCAAGGTCTTTCAAAAGGATAAGGTCATCGAGGGCTATTGGCGGAATATATTGGGGTAGAAATTAACGAGGGGCAGATTGGTGGATCAGATCGAGAAAAGCGTTGTAACTGAAGGACTTTCAGAGGTTAACGACTGGCAGGGCGAATCTGACGAGTTGGACAGTTTAGTTAAAAACGGCAACTCAGCCGTTGCCGCCGATATGTCCCCGCACGGCCCCGTTATCCGTTACCTCACCTACGACCAGACGGCATGGTTCTTCTCCGTCATCACCGATCCACGCGACCGGGCGCTCTTCGCGCTCATATACCAATACGGCCTGCGCGTCTCCGAAGCCGCGCTACTCAGACGGGAAGAGGTTGATTTCGTCCGGAACCGGATCGTGATCCGCCGGGTAAAACACGGGCTTGGCGGCGAACGGCCGCTCTTCAACGCGACCGCCCGACTCCTTGAAGCCTATCTCCCTTTCCGGAGGCCAACCGGCGACGGCCTGTTTACCGGCCGGCAGGGCAACTTGAGCCGCAAGCGGATGCAGCAACTCTTTAAACAGTACGCCCGACTGGCTGATCTGGGGCCGCACGTGAGTGTTCATTCGCTGCGGCATTCGATAGCAACCCATCTCCTCGACTCCGGACAGGGCATCGAGTTCGTGCAGGATCACCTGGGGCATGTCAACGTCCAGAATACGCTCATCTACGCCAAACTCTCCGATAGGCGACGGGAAACCGTGTTCCGAGAGCTTGAACGAGGCAAGGCCATTGTCACGGTAGGCGTCGCAGGCGAAGGCGATCCGAGACTCCCAACTGCGGTTTCCGGGGAAAAGAAATGATGATGATCCAGTGGATTATTCTGCTCGTCTTTGTCGTCAGCGTCTCCGATCTGCGGCGCAAAGCGGGTATCGCGCTCATCCATCCCCGGATCATCCGGTTCGTAAAGGTATCCTATCTCGTCCCAATCAGCCTGTACGGATACGTACTCACTCAGGTCGGAAATCCGCGACCGGCGGATTTCGTTGGAGTCATGCTCACACTCTGCGGAACGATCCTGGTCGTCAAGGCCAAGCGCGATCTGGGCGATCAACACACCTGGGCGGGCTATGGTCATCCACGGCCCCGGATCGTCAGGACGGGTGTGTATCGCTGGCTTGCTCATCCCCTTTACACCGGGATCATCCTGTTCATCATCGGGGCGCTCTGCACGATTACGGCTCATGCTTCCGCGCTCGTCATAACCATCGTGTTCGTCGCCGTTACCTATATCATCGGGTTTCTCGCCGTCGTATCCTCACGGGAGACGAAACATCTGGCCGAACATCAACGCGGAGCGGACGCGGCTCCCGCCTCCGAGTCAAAACAATAACCGCGCGTTTTCTCAGACTTCTCACGCTTTACAGGAGGATAACGCATGTCTGCTCCAACACGTCGCAACCATCCGGCAATTCATCCGGCCTACGCTGACCTGCCGCATATCGACAAGACCCGGCGCTGGTCTGAGGATCATGACGGCGCCTGTTTTCACGATCTATCCGAAACGCTGATCGAAACCGGAACGGAAAAGCGCTTCGCGATCACGCTTTTGCACCATCACTTTCCGGTCTATGACCATGAGAGGATGCTCTCCCGCTATGAGCCGGAAGGAACGCTCGTCACGTCGCCGGTGGACACGACCATGATGGAACGGTTACGCGCCCTGCCCTCTGCCTGGAGGCTTCAGAAACACGGAGACGATTTTACGCCGGTTCCACTGGAACATGTGGAAATCACCGGAGCATCCGGGTCATCTCTTCCGCTCTCTGACGTCGATATCAAAGCGTTGTCCCAACTGGGCAAAGCCCTGACACATCACGACGCGTTGAATCGATTCGGATTTCGGCTGGCTGAAATTTCGCCGGTTACGCCACCCGGCATGGTGGTGGTAGAGACAACGTATCTCGGTGACCGGACGCTTGAGCTTAAGCCGGAAATGGAGACGGCACCGGACCTTGCCAATGCGATCCAGACCACCTGGCAGATCGTGTCGAGCAATGAGCCGCTTATGGGATTCTGGCGATGCAAGAAAAAGACGAGCACCTTCTGCTCCACGTACTGCAAGTCCGTTTGCCGCAGTCCGAGTTGGACCCATGAGGGTGGCCATAAGGGCCGGTATCATGAGAAAAGGAGTTCAACGACCCATTACGAGTGAGCGCGTCTCGATCTTGGTCTGATTGGCCTATCCAAAAAGAGGAGGAGGAAAACATGGAACGGGGAGATCAATCCAAACGCAGCTATCTCGCACTCGCCACGCTCGCTCTTGTGATCATTGCGGGGTGCGGGGGACTGCTCAAGTCGGTCTACGACATGCCCGCGCCCGAACGCGACAAGATCATCAGCCGAACGTACGAAAACTCGCCGGCGGACGTCTATGACGCCTATCTGAGTTACTTCCAGGTGAACGGCTGGCCCATTGACCTGCCCAACAAGGAATCCGGGATCATAACAACGGGTTGGAAGAACATCAATGAAGTCGGGGGCAAGGGGATCAAGGGCACTCTGCTCACCGCTTTCGCCAACGTGCGAAGCCGGCGCAAGTTCACGGTCAGTATCGCCAAACTTGATGACCGGAAAACGAAAATATCGATCACGTTGATTCAGGAACAGGCGGACGCGGACAAGGAGAACTGGAGACAGCAGATCATGAACAAGAAGTATCTGACTGCCCAACTGAAGGAAATCTTCAGTGCCGTCGGCGTCTCTTTGAAAGAGACGGTGCCCTAAACCGCGCACGCATCCGGAGTCAGAAAAGAAGCCGAGGGCGACAAAGGCGGAGAGCGGCACACTGAATGAGAACATGCAGCCGGTAAGGTCAGGCATCTTCAAGGGGACGCTCGAATCAGAGACAGTCGGTATGGTCTGTCGTCCACCTGGACGGCCATGCTGATCCCAATGGAGGTGAAAGTGTTGGCCGATTACCATTGCGAACAGGCGACGGGCGAGATGGATCGGAGGCAGTAAAGGGAACCAGCAGAAGGACAGACAGGGAAAAACCCGGCAAAGAGGAGACGGCCAACGCGGTCTCCTCTTTGCCTTTTCAGACAGGGTGAAGATTGGTCATCGCTTGCGACTATCCCATAATCGACGCTCGAACTCTTGTTACGACTCGCTCCCGCTGGTATGGGATAATCCCATATTACGATTGAACAGGATATTTTAAATTTATATTTTTACAAATTTAACGTATCATCTACAAACAATCCTTGTTTCCTTTTCCCTTGAACCGTATTTTTTAAGCAGGTTTTGGCCGAAAGACGCTGTATAGACACAGGCGATTGCAGAGACAGGCCGCGTGGAGACAGCCATGTATCGGGTCCTTGTGGTGGACGATGACGAATCAGTGCGGAATGTCCTCACCGCTACCCTTATCCAGAACGGCTATGAAGCGTTGGCGGTGGAGTCGGGTATGCAGGCGATGGTGCGTCAACACATCTTCAGACCGGACGTCGCGCTGCTCGACATCCGCATGCCGGAAATGGACGGCCTCGAAACGCTCCAATGGATGCGACGGTACAACCCCGATGTCATCGTCATTATGATGACCGGGGTCATCGAGGAACATATTGGCCACGAGGCTATCCGGCGCGGCGCGAGCGACTATATCACGAAACCCTTTGAATGGAATCAAGTAGAGATGACCCTGAACGTCCATCTCCTCATGCATACTCCTGCCCGCTGAGCGTTGCCGCATTTCATTTCCATGAACGACGGTAGCGCGTCGGATAGCCTCTCTCCTTTATACAGAGCCTTTAATCAGGTATGATGATATGGCTGTGACCACTCGACAAAAAAACTCGCAAACGCCTCTCGTCGTGCCAGCGCGGGATATTGAGCGGCAGAAACAACCGCGCCCTTCTGATCTTCTTGATCACGTTGAAATGTTGCGTTTCGATATATCCCGCAAGACAGGGACGGACGAAAAATCGGCGCTTGGTCAATTCCTCACCCCCAAGCCTGTCGCAATACACATGGCTTCAATGTTTGAAAACACTGGCTCAGACATCCATATCCTTGACGCGGGAGCGGGAGGTGGCATGTTGTCTGCCGCGTGCGTTGTCCGTCTGTGCGAACAAACGGATCGCCCTGAACGAATTACAATAACCGCATACGAAGTCGATGAACGCCTTTCTCCGTATCTTGCCGATACCATGAGACGCTGTGAGCAGGTGTGTCAGAATGCCGGCATCCAATTTGCCGGTGAGGTCATTGAAAAAGACTTCATCCAGTCAGCGGTAGAGAGGCTCAGCTCTGATCTTTTTTCCATTGAGACGCCTCCGAGTTTCACCTGCGCCATCCTCAATCCTCCGTATCGGAAAATCCATTCGGATTCCGAGGAGCGTAAACTCTTGCGCTCTCTGGGAATTGAAACGAGCAACCTGTATACCGGATTTATTGCGCTTGCCACCCGGCTTCTCATGCCTGATGGCGAACTGGTGGCGATCACGCCGCGCAGCTTCTGCAATGGTCCGTACTTCAAACCGTTTCGGAGCGAATTCCTATCCTCCATGCGGTTTCGTCATATCCATTTATTTGATTCTCGCGACGACTCGTTCCCCGACGATAATGTGCTTCAGGAAAATATCATCTTTCATGCAGTGAAAAATACCGTTCGGGAAGAACCGGTATCGATTTCCGCAAATACCAATGTGGACGACGGCTGGACCACCGAGCGCGATGTTCCCCATGAGCAGGTTGTCTCCCCTGCTGACCCAGATGCGTTCATTCATATCGTCCCGGATGAAATGCAACGACGCGTCGCCGAACAAATGAGTAGGTTCTCTGCGACACTTGACGATTTGGGTCTTGCCGTTTCGACCGGTAAAGTGGTCGATTTCCGCGCGCGCGAATATCTTCGTGATCAGCCAGACGCCGGAACGGTACCGCTCCTGTATCCGCAGCATCTCCTGCAAGGCCGTGTCATTTGGCCTAAAAACGGTCGGAAGCCGAACGCGATCCAGGCAGCAGACGCGGTGGGAGAATCGCTCGTGCCTAATGCGACCTACGTACTCATCAAACGGTTTTCATCGAAGGAAGAGAAAAAGCGCATCGTCGCCACTGTCTATGAAGCCGGATGTCTGCCGGGTGATATAATCGGCATCGAGAACCATCTCAATTATATCCATCAAAACGGCGCCGGTATGGACCTTTCCCTTGCCTGCGGCCTTGCGGCGTTCCTCAACACAAGTCTCGTGGACGCCTATTTCCGGCAGTTTAACGGACATACGCAGGTCAACGCGACCGATCTGCGGAGCATCCGTTACCCGTCACGCGACCAGCTCATAACCTTTGGCCGGAAAATAACACCCGCGTTGCTTGACCAGCCTACCCTTGATATGATGGTGGAACAGGAGTTCTTCTCCATGACCGACACCCCACAGGACAATCCGACGATCGTAGCTCGTCGTGTGCAGGAAGCGCTCGAGGTGATCAGAGCGCTTGGATTTCCTCGTGAGCAGCAGAACGAGCGGTCTGCGCTGACGCTCTTAGCGCTTCTTGATCTCAAACCAGATCATTCCTGGGAAAAGGCGCGAAACCCTCTCTGTGGCATCACCCCCATGATGGACTTCTTCGCTGCCCAATATGGTAAACAGTACAAACCTAATACACGGGAGACGGTGCGCCGCCAAACCGTACACCAATTCCTTGAAGCCGGTCTCATTCTCATCAATCCCGACGAACCGGAACGCCCAACCAACAGCCCGAAAGCGGTGTATCAAATAGAGGAGAGCGCCTTAGCGCTGGTACGAACATTCGGTTCTACTGAGTGGGCCACGCATCTCCGGGAATATCTTACTTCCATTGGAACGCTCCGAAAACGGTATGCCCGTGAGCGTGAACGCGCGCGTATCCCGGTTACCCTGGCGTCCGGCAAAACATTAACCCTGTCGCCGGGCGGACAGAACGTGCTGGTGCAGAAGCTCATCGAGGATTTTGCGCCGGTCTTTACACCTGGTGGCGCAGTGCTCTATGTCGGCGATACCGATGAAAAGTTCGCGTTCTTTGACGAACAGGGGCTTGCTGCACTTGGCGTGTCCATCGAATCACACGGCAAGATGCCCGATGTCGTCATTCATCACACCGACAAGAACTGGCTTGTCCTTATCGAAGCGGTAACATCGCACGGACCGGTCAATCCAAAACGACGGGATGAACTACAGAGGCTCTTCCGGAACTCGACGGCGGGGCTGGTATTCGTGACCGCCTTCCTTTCCCGGAGGATGATGGTGGAGTATCTGAACGACATCTCATGGGAAACGGAAGTCTGGGTGGCGGATGCGCCAACGCATCTCATCCATTTCAACGGGGACCGGTTTCTTGGACCGTATGAATAATAGATGTTCGTTTACACCCCTCATCCGATGGAGCCAGGAATGCGAGCCAAACATATCGTCGGCTTTATCGACAGAAATTTCGTCCTCCGATTCGCCGCAGAAACCATATTGAACACATACACACTACGCGACGTTGCGAGCAAACTTCTTGCTGCGGAGCATTACGGCGTTGCGCGTAGCATCACAATATCTGCCCGTGAAGAATTGGGTAAGTTCTACCTCTGCGGCCTATACCTCACGGGCGCGATAACCGGAAAAGAACTGGGCGGTTATATCTTTGGGCATAAAGACAAGCAGATGTATGGCCAGCTTCTATCGTCTCTTGCTCCAACCGTCAGCAATTTGTTGAAGCGGAATAACAGCCGACTTGAGCAGACAGTGGACGACCCACATTCCACGGTGAAAGAGGTAATTGCCGTATTGCATGGAACCGAGAGAGAACAACTCGAATCGTGCATGACACGGCCGGTTGATGAGATTAGAAGCGAATTGTCTGCAATTCGGGACGATGGTACAATGGAAGACAAACGTCAGCGTGGACTTTATGTCTCGCCGGACCTCAAGCCTCCTTCCAATGGGGTAATCGCTATCCATGCGCCTCGTAACATATCAAAGGAAGAGGCGCAGAGTGAAATGGACGGGCTAAACCGCTTTTTTGATTTGGTTGAACACAGCTCACAAAGCCTTTCAGCAGCGACCATAGAATCCTCCATCTCATTCACCAATCGCTTGAATTCTATTCAGGACGTCATAGACCAAGTTTTTCGCCCCGAGTTTCTTTAGGGGTGAACCCATTGATGTTCAGGCACATAACAGGATCATTCGGAAGGCTTATGTCCGATCGCCTGTTGGTGCTTATGGTGTATCCTTGGATTTAGGCGCTCCATCGCCGACATTGGTCTCAGATGAGCTGAATCAAGTGACTTGGTCAAGATATCAGTGCGATATCCTCATCGAGCATTCGGGTCTCAAGCTTGAACCGTCGCCCGTATCTGACGTCTGCTCGCGATTTCCATATGCTTTCTGCACACATCATGCTGATTCATCCCCTTCCTCCGGTTATAGCGGATGATATGAGATGGTATTGTGAGCTATGAGAGGTGGTCGGTGGCCGAGAAAATGTCGAGAGAAAAAACCATTGCGCCTGTCGTTTCCCGTCCGTCCAGCCCAAAATTAGCAAAACTTTTAAATAGGGCTTGATGGGCGGTATTCCAACAAACGGGTAAAAAAAGAGCTTGCCGGATGCGCGTCCGGGCGTTTTCTTAGACACACGCGTTACCCATACCCGTTCTGTTTCCACGGTACCCAGACGTTTTCTCTGTTTTGCTGTCTCGTTAAAGACGTGTCGTCTTTCAGGACTCTGTCATGTCCTATCGACTCGATGTGGCTTTTCCGCCTGTAGAGCGGCTGCCGGAGCATATTGCCCCTGAGATCATTGCGCTGATTCCCGCGGTAACAGCGGCCGGCCTCCAGGCGCTGCCGCTGGGTCTGATGGATGGCCACCTTGAGGTGGCTATGACGCCGCCGATGGACTGGCCGCGTCTTGAGGCCCTGCGGCTGGTCACCGGATGGCGCATCCAGACACGGACGATTGCACCGGCTCTGCTTGAAGAAGGGCTTCGCCGGTGGTATCCGCATGAACCAGCCGATCCCAGACCGCCAGAGCCTGCTTTTGATGCGATTCCGGTGCGGGTCTCATCGCCGGGGTCTGCTTCTGCTGGCGTGGATGCCGAGGGCATGGCCTCGGTGATCGATCTGGTCGATCGGATTATCGTCGCGGCGGTGCAGAAAAAGGCCAGCGATATTCATATTGAGCCGTTTGATCAGGAGCTGCGCATCCGCTACCGGCTGGACGGGTTTCTGCAGACGCAGCCGGGGCCGCCTTACGGTCTGCGGGCGGCCATTGTCTCGCGCATCAAGGTGCTCTCGGATCTGGATATTGCCGAGAAACGGCGTCCGCAGGATGGCACGTTCCGGCTGACGATTCAGGGTCGGGCCATTGACTTTCGCGTATCGACGACGCCGACCATATACGGCGAGAAGGCGGTGCTGCGCATTCTGGATCGGGAGGCCGTCGCGCTCGATCTGGAAGGACTTGGTCTGTCTTCTGTTGTTCTGTCTTCATTCCAGCAGATGATTGCGCGTCCATACGGTCTGATTCTGGTCACCGGTCCTACGGGCAGCGGCAAAACGACGACGCTTTATGCGGGTCTGAACGCGATCCGCGCCGAAGGGATCAATATTCTGACGGTGGAAGACCCGATTGAATACAACCTTGCCGGGATCAACCAGACGCAGGCGCATGCGGAAATCGGGCTTAGCTTTGCCCAGGTGTTGCGTTCGTTTTTGCGTCAGGATCCGAACGTAATTCTAGTGGGCGAGATTCGGGATCGGGAGACGGCTGCGATTGCGATCCAGGCGGCGCTGACCGGCCATCTGGTGCTGTCTTCTTTGCATACGAATGATGCGGCCGGGGCGGTGGGTCGTCTTCTGGACATGGGGATGGAGCCGTTTCTGGTGGCCTCGTCGCTGCATCTTGTGGTGGCGCAACGTCTGGTGCGGAAGATATGCCGGTTCTGTCGCTCTCCGGTGGCGCTGACGGAGGCGGAAGGGACGCCGCTTGGCCTTGTGGGGGAAACGTCGGTCTGGGCTGGCGCGGGCTGTGCGGCGTGTTACGGGACAGGTTACCAGGGGCGCACGGCGCTGGCGGAGGCGATGGTGGTGAGCGCGGCGCTTTCGGAAGGCATCAGCCGACGGGCTTCGTCGCGTGAGCTGGTCGGTCAGGCGCTCTTGGAAGGCATGCGGACGCTGCGCGAAGATGGGATCGCAAAAATCCGGGAGGGGATCACAACGGCCTCTGAGGTCATCCGGGAGACGGTGGGATAAACGGAGTGGGTATGTATAAAACGTTTTTTAACCCGATTCTTCCTGAGCCGGGTCATGTCTCCATCTTCTGATGAACAGGCCGCGCTTCTTGCGGAGCTTCGCAACCGGCATTTGCCGGCGGTTGTTTCTTCGGCGCCGCGTTTGTGGACCCGGTCTCTGGCGATGGGTCGCCGTGTGTCGCGCCGGTCTCTGGCGGCGATCACCCGGCAACTGGCTACGCTGATCGGGGCGGGCATCCCGCTGGCGCGTGGTCTGGAGATCGTCACCGCTCAGATCGGCCATCGCCGACTTAAAGCGGCGTTTGTGATGGTGGGCGCACGGGTGCAGGCCGGGGCCGCGTTTGCAGAGGCCCTGTCAGAGCGTCCCGATCTGTTCGACCGATTGTATGTCCACCTGGCCCAGGTGGGCGAGCAGGCCGGTCTTCTGGCCGCGGCGCTGGATCGTCTGGCGGTTCATCTGGAGCAGAGCGAGGCGCTGCGGCGCAAGATTCTGAGCGCGCTTTTGTATCCGGCGATCATCCTGATCGTGGCGGCGTTATCGACGCTGGCGCTGCTGGTGAACGTGATTCCGCTTTTTGCCGAGATGTTCCGTCAGTCGGATGTGCCGCTTCCGGGTCCCACGGCGCTGGTGATCGCGATCAGCGATCTGGCGCAGAACTACTGGATCGGCGTTCTGATTGGCGCTGGACTGTCGGTCTGTGGCCTGCGCGCGTTGCTGTCCTATCCGACGGGTCGTCTTTTTTTTGACCGGTGGAGTCTGCGCCTTCCGTTTATCGGGTCACTGCTTTGCCATGGCGCGATGGCGCGTTTTACCCGCAGTCTGGGCGCGCTGCTTGAAAACGGCGTGCCGCTGCTGCGGGCGCTGGAGGCGACGCAGGGGACGCTGGTCAACCGCCATCTGGAGCAGGCGGTGGATCGGGCGCGTGACGGAATAAGCCAGGGCGAGAGTCTGGCCGGGGCGCTGACCGGCGCTCCGGGATGGCCGGCGCTTGTGGCTCACCTGATTCATGTAGGCGAGGCGTCGGGACGGCTTGATCATGTTCTATCGCATCTGGCCGACTACTACACGCAGGAGACCGAGCATCGCATCCAGACGCTCACGGCCGCGCTGGAGCCGATTCTGATCATTCTGGTGGCGCTGCTGGTCGGGGGTCTGCTGGTGGCCATGTATCTTCCCATTTTCAATCTCAATGAGGTCGTATCGTAACCCTGATAAAAGGAATGGTCTATGGCGCATCAAAAAGCATGTCCCCTGCAAGAGAGGATGTCCGGTTTTTCGCTGATCGAATTGATGGTGGTGATCGTGATCATTGGCATTCTGGCCGCGCTGGCCATCCCGAAATATACCGGAGTAAGCAACAACGCCAAGGCGGTGGAGGCGCATACCCAGCTTAAGTTCCTCTACGATCTGGAAGAGAGCTATCACCAGCTTAACGACCGCTTTATCGCGGTGGAGGAAGGTCAGAACAGTCCGGAACTGGGGTTTATCGCGCCGCGGGATGCGCGCTATGTCTACCGGGTGGACCTTACCAGCGAGGGTGGGTTCATCGCCACGGCCACCGAGAAGGTGGACATCAACAGCGACGGCCTGGGCAGCGGTCTGTTTGCGGTGTACCGCATCAATCACCGGGGCGAGAAAACGGGAAGTCCGGCGTGGTAGGTATAAGCGAAGCCCGGCTTGCTCTTCGTACATCCTTGTGGATGGTTTCTTCATGATACGCGTCTTTCGACATGGGTTGTTTATCCTTTTTCTGAGTCTCCTGGCCTCGTTTCCGCCGGTACGGGGGCAGACGCAGACCGCGGAGCCGTCGGATGCCCAGAGGCCCGCGATATCCTCCATGGAGGAGGCGCTGCGCGCGCTGCCCGGCATGAGTCAGCCCATTCCGCCCATGAACTATCAGAATATCCCGGTGAGTGAGCTTTTGCGGGCGCTGGCCACGCAGTATGAACTCAACCTGTTCGTGGATCAGAACGTGCAGGGGCGTCTCACGCTCAGTCTGTCCAACCTGAGCGTGGCGGATGTCCTCCTGTTTATCATCGAACGCGCCGGCCTGTCGTATCAGGTGTCCAACCGGGTGCTTCAGATCGCACCGCTTCCCCCCCCGCCCCCGGTTGCACCCCCGCCGCCGCCGCCATCACGCATCGACCGGGCCGACAGCCTGCTGAGTGTGGATGTGCAGAATTATGACCTGACCGCCTTCGCCCGGGAGCTTACCCGTCTCAGCGGTCGGAACGTGCTGCTTGAACGGGGGGTGTCCGGACCGATCACGGGGTTTTTAAAAGATCATCCGTTTGACAGTGGTCTGCGCACGCTGCTCGATATTAACGGGCTTCAACTGCGCGTCATGGACGGCATCTACCGTATCGACCGGACTGATGCGGGTCTGGCCAGCTCAGGCGGACCAGGCGGACGATCGCTGGTCTCCATCACCGACAGTCTGGTCACACTCGATGTGACCAACGCGGACATCAACCAGGTGCTGCGGGAACTGGCGCTTCAGACCAGCATCGATCTGGTGACCTATGGCCGTCTCCAGGGAACGGTGACGGCCAAAGTCACGGGCGTGCCGCTGGACCGGGCGTTTAACTATCTGTTCCGGGGCACGGATTTTACCTTTCGCAAAGAGCAGAACGTCTATTTCGTGGGCAATAAAGACATCCGGGGCATGACGAGCATGGAACTTCTGACGCTCGACCATATGAAAGCCGACGGCATCATCGACCTGTTGCCGGAGCGATTCCGCGCGCAGGCCACGCTCAAGATCATCAAGGAACACAACAGTCTGATGGTGATCGGTACGCAGGATATCATTGCGGAAGTGCAGGAGTTTCTGAGTAAAATCGATAAACCGTCGCCGCAGATCCTGCTCGACGTGCTGGTGGTGGATTTGCGACGCACGGACGATTACGAAGTGGGTTTTACCGCGCGTCAGGACACCTCCGGCCTGCCGCTGTCGAGCTATTTTCCAGGCATACAGCTCACGTATCCGGGCACGGATCTGGAGAGTTTTTTTGGCGCCGGTCTCATCGCGCGTCTGCCGCCCAATTTCCGGGCGCAGTTCCGGGCGCTGGAGCGTGACGGACGCATCAACGTGCGTTCGCAACCCAAGATCGCCACACTCAACGGGCATGAGGCGAGCATCACCATCGGCACGACGCAGTATTTCCTGCTCGAATCGCAGGGGGTCTTTCCGGGAACCGGCAACCCGGTGACGCAGACCTCCCAGCGCTTTGAACGCATTGAAGCCAACGCCATCCTGAAGATCACGCCGTGGGTGAGCGCCTCGGGCGAGATTACCACGGTGATCCATCCGGAATTCAACACGCCGGTAGGGCAACTCAATCCGGATCGACCGCCGACGATTGATCAGCGGGTGGTGGACTCGACCGTGCGGCTGCGCGACGGCGAGACCATTATCCTGGGGGGGCTTATTGAGGAGTCGAGTCAGACCGATATCAGTAAATTTCCGCTGCTGGGCGACATACCGATCTTAGGCCGTCTTTTCCAGTACCGGAGAGTAAACAAGGTCAAGAACCAGTTGCTTATCTTTGTGACCCCGCATCTCTACTACGGCGAAGAAGGATCGGTCAATGTCGAGGAGTATCTTAAAAAGAATCGGTAAGGTCTCCCCGGTTCTGGCCGGAGACCGGCCTGATCGTATTGTTAAAAAGGAGCGATAACACGTATGAGCCTTTGGTTCCGGAATATTTCAAACAAAGCGTTCCTTGGAGCGCTTCTTCTTTTGTGCCATTGCAGCGACCGGAAAATCGGCTATATCGATCAGGCCATCCTGCTGAATGAATTCGATATGGCTCTTGAGGTGCGCGCTGCGTTGAAAACGGAAACCGACCGGATGCAGGCGCAGGCGCAGCAGATGGCGCAAGAACTGGAGGCGCTGCGCCAGCGTTTTATTCAGGAGACGCCCCGGCTGTCATCGGCGCAGCAGAATCAGCTTCGCGCGGAGATGGCCGAGCGCGAGCAGGCTTACGGTCAGTTTCTTCAGCAGGCGAACCAGCAGATGGCGGCCCTGGAGGCGGAGAAGATGGCGCCGGTCTATACCGCGCTCAACGAGTCGCTGCAACAGTACGGCCGCGAACAGGGCTATTTCCTGATCCTGGGGGCTACCGCCAACGGCAGCATCGTCTATGCGGACACCACCTCGAATCTGACGCCGGTCTTTCTGAATTACATTCGGGAGCGCCGTAAAACGGCGAAGTAGCGCCCTGTCATGACGCCCTTTTCTTATATAAAAAATGCCCTTCATCCGGTGGACTGGCGGTCTTTGTTCGTCTACGGGATCCATCCGTTCCTGTTTGAAGCCGAGGCCGGCGCGCTGATCCTGGGCAGCGGCCATGCAACGCTCAGCGTGGTCGGACGCGGCCGTGCCGGCCCGCGCGTTCAGGGTCTCTATCAGGTGGTCCATCCGGAGGATGGGTCGCTTGAGGAGACCCTGAGAACGCTGCGCCGCCAGCGCCAGGGCTATCTGCCGGCAGTCGTTCTTGGTCTGGACAGCCGATTTCTGGGCTACCGGCTCCTGATCCCACCCGATCCGCCACCAGAAGACCTGGCGGCCTATGTGGTAAGCCAGATGGGATCGTTGCTTCCACCCGGTCTTTCACTGGCGCTTTTTACCGTAGATTATCGACCGATCATCGCGCATGAACGCCCGCTCATCCAGGTGGTCTGGGCACGCAAGGAGACTCTGGTCCGGCTGGTCTCTCAGGCGCAGGCCGCCGGGTTTCCGGTAATCGGTGTGTATCCCTCTGTTCTGGCCATCGCCGAATCGCTCAACCAGGAACCGGCCTCTAAAACGCTGCTGATCTGCGAGCCGGATAGTCTGACCATGGCGCCTCTTCTGGATGGCCTGCCGGTCTATCTCCACGAAATAGCCTGGGCTTCTGCCGGGGTCTCTGCGGACTGGCCGTCTCTGGTCAGCCGGGTCATGGCTTCCTGTTCTGAGGCCGATCCGAGCGTGGTTCTGGCCGGCTCTGAGGAATCGGCCATCCCACCGCTTTTAAGGGCGCTGGAGTATCAAGGCGTCCCGGTACAGATACGCACAGGGTCTTCGTCCTGTCAGGCGCTCGCTTGCGCGGCCCTGGAACAGGGATTCCGGCCGTTTTCTCTTCTTCCTGACCCGCCGCGCCCTCCTCTCCAGCAGGATAGAGATCGGCGAACGGCCCTGCGCGTGGCCGGTGGCGGCGCAATGATGCTGATGGCCGGTCTCCTGATCGCTTTTATCCTCACTCAGTATTTCGCCTGTGAACAGCGCCGACTTGCTGGAGAACTGGCCTCTCATGGAATCCAGGTCGCTCAGATGCGCCGGCTGAGCGCGCTTGAGCAGACCCTCTCCAACGAAGCGGCGGCGATGAAAACCCTTCAGGCCAGTCGTCGCGGTCTGGCCGGTCATCTGGAACATCTGGGTCAGACCCTACCGGAGCGGCTCTGGCTGCGTTCGGTTCAGTTCACGCGCGATCCCGACAGCGGAACGTACAGAACCACGCTGTCCGGTTTTACCCGCTCGGATGAGGCCCTGGTGACCTTCCTGTCCAATCTGGAGCAACAGGGGGTCTGGCAGCCCAGCGGCCTCATCACGACAGGCCGCATAGCGCCGGAAGCCGTGGGCCATCAGACCGGGGTGCGCGCCGCCTTGATCCGGTTCGAAACGAAACTCACCACCAGAGAATAACCGGTATTACGCCATGCCTGACTCCCTCCATTCCTGGCGCGCGCGTCCCTGGCGGCTCCTTCTGCTCATGAGCGGAGCGCTCTATTTGTTCATCGCTCTGTACGGACTTTTTCCGGGCGTCCTGTGGCTCTGGAAAGAGCGCAACCTGCTCATGGCGCAACAGGCGCAGCTCGACCAGATGCAAGACTGGGCCGGGGCCGAGCCGTCCGTCAGCGCGCGGATTGCCGCTATGCAACGCTTCCTGGAAAAAGCGCAAACTTCCGCCGGGTCCGGAGGCCGCATGGAAGGCGTGCTCCATCCTCTCGTATCCGCAGCTCAGAGGGCTGGCCTTACCGTCACCGGCATCGCGACCGATGGAGCGGTTCAGGAGAAAGGACGCCAGCGCTGGGTTGTGCATATCCAGGCCGCTGGACGGTATCACCAGGTGGGAATGTTCGTGGATGCGCTTGAACAGGATCCGGCGCTCATGGTCCTTGAATCGCTCGAACTTTCCGCGCCAGACATGAGCCAGCCTGAAGTCATGTTGCGTCTCGATGTGACGCGTTATGAATGGCAGCCTCCCGGAGTCCTGCCATGAATCAGACGCAGAAAATCCTGTTTGTGTCCCTGCTCCTTGCCGGCGCTATCGTGTGGATATACAACACGGTTCTGTTCCTCGGCGCGTTTGGGAAGGGGGATACGACCGTCTCGGATCAATCCCTGCCTTTGCGTACAACCGATGCGGCCTTCCTTGCCGAAGATACGCTGCGCCGTCCCTTTGTCGGCGCGTTCCGGGATCCGTTCGAGCCGTCGTGGGGTGTCTCAAACCAGAAACCGCCGCCTCAAAATCCCCCCCGACCAATCGCGTCACAGGCGCTGCCCCCCAGATTGTCCGTCCTGGGTATCCTGTGGCATCCGAAAAAACCGATGGCCACGATCCAGGGGCCGGATGGTCAGATCGAAAACCTGCATGTGGGCAAGACCATCGCCGGGGCCACCATCACCCGTATTGAGCGCACGGCCGTGATTGTTCAATACGGCAACAGGACTATACGGCTGGAAACGGGAAATCCGGGCATGTAACGCCCTGCGGAGCGCGAAAGTGGGAAGAAATGAAGAGGCCGGCAGCGCGCTGGGCGCGATGCTCATCGTGCTCACGCTCATCGCGATCCTGACCGCTGGCGTAGCCCGGCTGGTGGCGCTGCGCGTCGTCCCGGCCCGTCAGGCTGTCCATCGACTTCAGGCGCAGTATGCCGCCGAGTCCGGCCTTGATCATCTGCGCCATATCCTCTCTCAGCCCGGCGGTTTTGCCGGTCTGCTCATGCCAGAAGATACGCTCCAATGGACCCTAACCGATACGGTGAGCGCAACATCGGCTTATGCGGTTACGTACCGTCCTTATGGCGGCTACATCGAGGCCATCTCCACGGGCGTCTGCCATAAGGAAAGCGTAACCGTGCGCATTCTGCTCGGCATGAAGCCGCCGGGCTGGTTTGCCCGCGCCATCACGCTTCAGGCCGGCGCCTATCCGCTGGTCCTGACCGGAAAAAGCCGCATCGCCGGCGATGTGATGGCTGGCCCGGGCGGCGTGCGCACCGGACGCATCCCCGGCGAACCCATGCCGGCAAAAGAGCCGGACATCCAGGGAACGGTCCTGACTCAGGGCGAAGAAGCCTCCTTTGATCCGACGCTCTTCGAGCAGACCATGACCGCACTGGACCGCCATCTGGAAGATCAGGGAAGCGCCCATGGGACGGACGCGCTGACGGCCTTTGGCGAGCGGCTCTCACCCCGCGCCTTCCCGGACAGCCTGACCGGCGGCGTGGTCTTCCTTCCCGGAACTCTGGTTCAGATCACAGCCGGGCCGGATGATCCGCCTCTGACCGGACCCATCACGCTGGTGGCCCGCGGCGAGATCAGACTCCAGGGCGACCTGCGGCTTACCGGACCGGTCACCATCGTGGCAAAAGACTCGATCCGGGCGCTGGATCGAACGCGTATCCAGGGCGGACTGCTCTACAGTCCCGGCCCCATACGGCTCATGGATGAGGCCGAACTCGAAGGCCAGGCCCTGAGCCGTCATCTGGTCGAAGTCCGGGATCATGCCCGTGTGCGCTATCCGGGCGTCCTCTATGCCACGGGTAAACGATCCGAGGGGCGCATCGACGGCGGGGTGACCATCACCTCCGACGCGCTCCAGAGAGGCAGCCTGATCGCGCGTTCACGGCTCGACCGGATGAGCGGACCGGCTCTGGATCGCGTCCGGGTGAAAATCGACACAAAAGGCCGCGTCGCCGGGATGGTCTACAGCGCCAGCCATACCTGGCTGGCGGGTGAGATGACGGGTTCTGTGGCCTGCGGCGCGTTCTACCTGGAGCACGGTCCCACCACCTACATCAACTGGATAAAAGACGGGATCATCGACCGGACCGGCCTGAGCGAGGCGTTCCTGCTTCCGCTGTTCTTTGACGCCGCGCCGCAGCCGGCCATCGTCTCCTGGGAGTGGCTCAAAAGATGAAGACGATTTTGGATTTTGGATTTTGGATGGAAGAAGGTAAGCGCGGGCGCGAGGCGGCAACGGGTCTGACGGACGCAACAAAGAGCCGGGTCGCCGGCGCAATCCTGCTGGAACTACTTCTGTCCATGACGCTGTTTCTGATCGTCCTGCTCCCACTCACGCGGTTTCTGATCCAGGTGGCCGGAACCGATCGGGCTACAGACATCACCCTGGCCGCGGCTATCGCCCGCTCCAATCTGGAAACGCTGCGGCTCTCGCCCGAAACCCCTCCCGGACCGATCATAGTAGAGCAGGACGGCAGAACATTCCGCTCTGTAGCTCAGGTTCAGCCGCATCAGGGCCGCTATCGGCTCCACGTCGCCGTCTATCGCGGCGCGGACGCGCGCCCGCTGGTCGAGCTGACCATGATCGTCTATCCGGAGAAAACGAGATAACCGGCCATGTCCCTGCGCTTCCTCTTCATAGATCGCACGCGCCGATCGTCCGTCGCCTTATATCCAACCGACGCGTGCCCTGCGGACGCGGAGCCATTGGACGCCAGCGCGCCCTCTGCCGCGGCGTTTCGCAGCCAGGCCGGTTTTACCCTCGCCGAGCTGTTCTCCGCCACGCTGCTTACCCTGCTTTTTTTCGGATGGCTCACCTATGCCTATTTGAGCGTGGTGAAGGCCGTCACGGCATGGCAGGAACAATGGGCGCTCGCCGGCTCGGTAAACCGGATCATGGACCGCATGACCCGCGATCTGGAAGAGGCGGTCTCCATAGACAGCCTGAGCGCGTCCTATCTGGCGTGTTCCTTTGCCGACGGGCGTCCGCTGATCTATACGCATCAGGACAGCGCCGTATGGCGCAATGGTCGGAGCCTGGTCAGGCCGGAAATCCGCGTGGTGACCCTCACCATGACCCGGCTGGAAGCCGAAGAAGACCCGCTTACCGGCGGCAGGCGACTCCAGGAAGGCTCTCCAGAGAAGGCGTCAGATGGAGCAAGGTGGCTGCGCGTTAAGATCACGGGCCTCATGAAAGATCGGCATCTGAGCGCCGAACAGACCGTGCGGCTCTACCGTCTGCGCCCCGCCATCCTGCGCGCCATGTCCGATCCGTCCTGACAGCGCATAGTACACGACAAACTTTATAAATTGTCATACCCTCACACGCGGGTATCCATTAAAGTGTTATATGTGAAAAGATACAAGATAAACAACAATAGATTCCCGCTTGAAACATGCGGGAATGACAGGCTGAAATTTTTTGTCGTGTACTATGCTGACAGCGATACGGCAAAATAATAAGAAAAATAGCATATAAAACTGAGTAGAATTTATTTTGAAAGAAAGGCAAAAAAGAACTTGATTTTCTCCATCCGTTGCCTATTTTTAGTACATACATCCTGCCTTTAAAAAGTTGTCCTGATCCAGTAAACAGGATTTTTAGCATTAAAGATCGACGTGTCGCCGCGATCCTCCGGGTGTGTGAGGCGCATGCGGGGATCGGCGCGAGGCGTTCACCGCGATCCAGCGAACGCCTCTCAAACGACGCGGATCAATCTCATCGCGCTTTCCAACAGGTGGAGGGTCATATGCGTATCCGCTTTCTGGCTATAGCCATTCTTGTCGTATGCTTCGCCCATCGTGCGCGCGGGCAATGGACCACTTCAGGGTCTGCCGTCTACAACGCCTCCGGTTATACCAGCGTACGCATCGGCGGCGGCGGAACAGGCTATCAGGATGCGAATGGAAACCGGTTCTACGTCTATGGTCAACTGGGTGTGGGCAACGACACCGCCGGCGAAAAACAGATCCTCATGGGCTATGACGGAACCTATGGCCGCGGTTATCTCAAGGCTTACGACGCGGTAAATGGCTGGAAAGACCTGGTCATCAATGACGGTGGTGGCAACGTGGGCATCGGCGTTGGGTCCTCGGCTCCGGGTTCCAGACTGGAAATCAAAGGCGCGGGTTCAACGTCAGGCACATCGTCCCTGCATGTGAAGAATTCGTCCGCCACGTCGTTGCTCTTTGTGCGAAACGATGGGAATGTAGGCATTGGCACGAGTAGCCCGGGAACCAAACTGGAAGTGGCCGGACAGGTCAAGATCACCGGTGGCAGCCCTGGAGCTGGCAAAGTGCTGACCTCAGACGCTAATGGTCTGGCTACCTGGGAAACAGCTCCGGGCGCGCTTCCTTCCGCATCAACCGGCTCCACCCTTTTCTATAATGGTTCGGCGTGGGTGGCCAGCAGTACGCTCTTTAATGATAATGCCAAGATTGGTATGGGCACCACAACGCCGGGTTCCCGGCTGGAAATCAAAGGAACGTCCGCCTCGTCGAGCAATTCTTCCCTTCACGTAACGGACTGGGTTTCCGCTTCGCTTCTTTTCGTCCGAGACGATGGTCTGGTCGGTATCGGCACTTCTTCACCGTCACAGAAACTCCATGTGAACGGCGTAGCCCAGGCGACGAACTTCTACGGCCTATCCGGAGAGTCGCGTTTTGCCACAGCCTCTTATACCGATCCCCATTCCGGTGTGGGCTACGACGCGAAATTCGGAGGAAACGGCAATGGTATCGCGGCGCTCGGTCAGAGCTATTTCGCAAACAGGGTAGGTGTCGGCACGAACGCGCCGGCGGCGAAACTGGAAGTAAAAGGTATTGGAACTTCGAGTGTCTATGCCGCCTTTCATGCGATGAATTCCGCTTCGACCTCGTTGTTCTACGTGCGTGATGACGGCAATGTTGGTGTTGGGACGAGCAGTCCGGGAACCCGGCTGGAGGTCAATGGCTCCATCAGGGGAAATCAGTCGGGAGCGTTACGAATCGATTCTGGCAACGGATGGGTGGATATCGGGGCAAAAAACACGAGTTGGGCGCATTTTTATACGGATCGTCCGATGTATTACTTCGATAAAGAGATCAGAGTAGATACCGGATATATCGGAACGTACGACGAAGATCTGGCGCTGAGAACCGGCGGGACAACTCGCGTAACCATCCAGAACACCACCGGATATGTCGGTATTGGCACGAGCAGCCCAGGAACCAACCTGGAGATCAACGGACAGGTCAAGATCACCGGTGGGACGCCCGGTACTGGCAAGATCCTCACCTCGGACGCCAGCGGTCTGGCGTCCTGGCAGGATCCGGCCCCGGCTCTGCCGTCGGCTTCGAATGGCCAGACTCTGCGCCATAACGGAACCTCATGGATCACCAACAGCACGCTCTATAATGACGGCACAAATGTCGGTATTGGGACGAGCAGTCCAGGCGCGAAGCTGGAAGTGGCTGGTCAGATCAAGATCACCGGTGGGACGCCCGGCGCGGGTAAGATCCTCACCTCGGACGCCAGCGGTCTGGCGTCCTGGGCCAGTCCGCCGTCCTCCCTCCCATCGGCCACTACCGGTCAGACCATGCGCTACGACGGCTCTACCTGGATAGCGAGCAGTCTGGTTTATAACGATGGAAGCCGGATCGGTATCGGCACAACCTCGCCAGACGTAAGCTATATGCTCTCGGTCAAAGGCAAAATCCGCGCGGAGGAGGTCGTGGTGGAGACCGGCTGGGCGGATTTTGTGTTCGCCGAAGACTACCGCCTCCCACCGCTTTCGGAAGTGCGCCGGATCATCCGGACGGAAAAACATCTGCCGGGCATCCCGACCGCCGCCGAAGTCAAGGCAAAGGGCGTTTCCGTAGGCCAGATGCAGACCAGACTGCTCCAGAAAATCGAGGAACTGACGCTCTATGCCATCGCTCAGCAGGATGAACTTCAGACGTTGCGTCGGAGCAACTCTTCCCAGAACACGGAACTTCAGTCCATGCGCCAGTACATTCGTCTCCTTGAAGACCGGCTGACGGAACTGGAGCGGAAAAAACGCTGATGGCGCATCCACGGCGCAGCGCGCCTGGAGGGGAAACGGAGGGCGACGATGTCAAACCCATGGCTATATCCTCTGCTGATCTTTCTGATCGGCCTTTATCCATCGCCTGGCGCGGCGCAGGAGGACGCGCCGGAACCCATGCAGGCCCCGGAACTGCACCTCGATGGCGCCGTCAATACGATGAAAGCGCCGGAGGACATCCGGCTTTCCAGTCTGAAAGACCGGATCGTCGTTCTGGTGTTCTTTTTCACCGAAGAACCCAATGCGCCAACCGCGCTCGCTCAGGCGCGACAGCTCTGGGAAGCGTACCGGGCGCGCGGTCTTGAAGTCATCGGGATCAACAGTCCGCCTCCCGGGTGGAAACCCTCGCCGCGCTTTGCCATGACCGACGTGTCCTATAGCGCTCCACCGGAGGATCACGGCGAAGCCCTGGATCGAAAAATCCGCGATCAGCAGAAACGGCGACGCGATTATATGCAGTCGTTTCTTGACCAGCGTCGTATCGCCTTCCCGGTGACGATGGACTATGATCAGACCACCTGGACCCGTTATGGCGTGACCGCCTCGCCGGCCTTTTTCCTGATCGATCATGAAGGGACGCTCGGACCCGGTTTTGTTGGAACGCAGCGCTACGCCGAGTTGTCGAGCGCCGTAGACCGCCTGCTTGGCGTGATGGAAAAGAAACAGGAAGAACGGCGTCGTAACGCCTCGGTGCACACTGCAACGCCCTGATCTGGATATCCGCTCACTCATCAATAATCCCGGAGGAGATCATGCTGGCGGTTCGCTCCTTTCGCCTTGTTCATCCGCTCTGGCTCGCGCTGGCGCTCTGGCCGGTTTCTTCGGGTTTTGCCCAGCAGCCGAACCCCGGTGACAAAAGCGCCTTTGACTTCAACCAGCTTTCCAGCCTGATCAAAGGCGATCAGGTGGACCTGTTCTCAGGAGATTGGTCCTACACCATCCCGCTGGGCGAAGCGCAGGGCGCCGGCGGCCTGTCCCTGCCTATTAATCTCACCTATTCGAGCGCGATCACCGGCGTGGATCGCCTGATCAAAGTCCATGAGGACACAACCGCCACCACCACGGACAGCAAGGGGACCCATACGCTCAATAACGCCTCCTGGGTGGGTCTGGGCTGGAATCTGAACTTCGGAGCGATCACTGTAAACGGGGGCTATACGCTGACGGCCAGCGGCAATTATGTAACCCATCCCTTTGCCTTTGATCTTTCCATGACCATCCCGGGCGGTGGCTCCCACCGTCTGGTGCGCCAGCTCGACGCCAATAATCAACCGGCGAACACGTTCAACACCGAGCGCCACGCGTTCCTGAACATCGTGTGGAATTACGACGCCAACAGTCCGCTTGCCTCGACGTTTACCGCGCACAGTCTCTCCGGCGTCAAATACACCTTTGGCAAGATCACCATAGGCAGCGAGACCTTCGGAGGCGTCAACACGGTCAAAGGCAGCGCGCCGGTGTCCGGGCAGCATAATCCGCTGTCGGCCGAGTTTGTCTACCAGTGGAAAATCGCCGAAGTCCGCGATCCGGAGGGCAACACGATCCGGTTCAAATACACGGCGGACGCGCCGATCACGACCCTGCGTAACACGGCGAATGAACGCGACCCGGCTTACCGCAGCTTCAGGAACATCCTGGCCGCCGGCGACCTGGATCCGCGCTACGCCTTTTCCAGCGGCATCGCCGTGGTTAAAACCTATTACACCAGTCATCTTACGGAAGTCCGGCTTGCCAGCGCCACCGGCGCGCTGGTTCGCAAGATCACTACCGGTGTCACACCGCGCAGTGATATCGCGCTCTGTTATGTGTCTAATACGCTGGCCACCTATGACAATTATTTTGATCTGGCTCCCGGAACGCCACCGTACTCTTACGGTCATTATCTGTCCATTAACAACGCCTACTACCGCATGCTCGACGGTATCGAGAGCCATGCCCGGCTGGATACGCTCAAAGTGACCGATGGCGCGGGAAATATACTGGCGCGCTATGTTTTCACGTATGGTGATTTTCTTGTCAATCGCCCGGCGGTGGCGCCCGGTGACAATGTAAAGACCTTCCTGCTGGATCGGGTTACGATCGAGGGGCGGCCAGGCTCGGCTATCCCGGATTTTGTCTTCACATACGATGTCAATGAGAGCTATCGGCTGACCGGAGCGCAGACGCCCACCGGAGGAACGCTCAAGGTGGTCTATGGACAGTATCCCACGCTGTCCACTATGGATGAGCCGTACAACTACGACCATCACTTCTATGAGCGCTCCCGACGTATTTCCAAAAAAATCTGGGACGCCGACGGTCCGAACGGGACGCTGCCTCCGGACACCACCAGTTATGTCTACGTCAAGATGGACACCGTCATGCAGGTGGATAGCCCGCTGCGTCTGGAACGACTAACCTTCCCGGTGGTAGACGAGACCCTGCCCGGCGGCTACGGCACGATACGCCATGAGTTTGTGGGCGAAAACGATCTGGACGGGCTTGGTCTTCTGCCCCGCACCGATCAGCGGAAAGAATCCGAACGGCGCATACGCCGGGGTCTGGAAAAAAGGGTGACCGCGTTCAACAGCGCCGGGCAGATCATTCAGAAAAAAGAAACCGCCTGGAAAGTGACGCCCTGGGGCGACTGGATGGGCGACTGGCAGTGGTGGTATTACCCGGGCATCGCCCAGCAGGCGTACTGGGTTCGCCAGGACACCGTCGCCACCACGCTCGACGGCGTCAAATCAGGCGCGCAGACGAACTACAGCGCCCGCAGCGGACTGGTCAGCGCGGAGAAAACCGGCCTTTATATGAGCGGCGTGTTCCGCCCCGTTCGCATCGCGGAAACGCTCTACCATGGGGATGATGTGACCTACACCAATCGCTCCTACTCCTGGAACAGTCCGCCGACGCTCGATTCGCTCTATTCCAACTGGGGTCAGGGAACCATCACCTGGAACCTGAACCCCGACCCCTATGTGGAGTCTACGCGGGGCGCCGATGTGATCGGAGACAGCCCGGCGCGCTATACCTTCACTTCCTCGAATGTCACCACCGGCGGCTATATCGCCTTTCGCGTCAAAGGAACGGTGGGCACAGAAACCATATTCGGCGGCGATAACATGTACAGTGAGGCGACGGTGTCGGCGCGCTGGTCTAACGGCTCGTCTTCGCTTCTGGCGTATTTTTCCTCCCAGGCGCCGCTCGGCGGCGGCACGCCGGCGCCGGTGACCGCGTTCTTCGACACGGTGGCGCTTGTGCCTTCGGGCGTGACCTCCGGCTATCTGGAGATCATCCTCACCGCCGATGTCTATAAACCGGCGCAAAGCGTGTACCGCAAGATGCGAACCTTTGCCCGTGGTCTGATCATCGAGGGGGTACAGACCGGACCGGACGCCGAGGATGTGTACTTGGAAATGGCGCATATCAAGGATCGTCCGCATGTGGTGAGCGTCAAAGACACCACGGGCGTTATCCTGCGGAGCGCGACCTATCGTATGGGGCGCTTCTCCGGGCTTACGCTGCCGGACACGACGTACGCCTGGCTGGACGCGAGCGGCGACGGGGCGATACAGGCGGGCGAATGGCGCGTGCAGAGCCGGGTACTCGCCTATGACGCGCTGGGCAATCCCACGTCGATGGCCGACGCCGCGGGCGTGGTGACCTCGAGCCTGTGGCGCTATGACCAGATGGCGTCCATCTGGAGCGTGACGAACGCGGGAACCAGCGCCATGGAAGCCTATGTGTTCGACGATTACCCGTCCTGGTCGGCCATGCAGGCCGCGCCGAACGCCTGGTATGTCTCCAGCGGAACGAGCGGGACGATCCTGCCCGGCGAGGGGCTGCTCAAGGTGTCCGGGGCGGGCGCTGGAAGCCATCATGGGGCGCGTCAGGACATCGCCGCGCTCTCCGACGGCGTGCTGGAAGCCGATGTGATGATGGACGCGGCCAGCGGCGATGAGAGCAAGATCACGGTGGCCTCGGCCAGCGGGTTTGTGGCGCAGGTGCGTTTCGGAACCGACGGCCAGATCGCCATGAACAATGGCGCCACGCTCACGGCTATCGGCGCAGGCTATGACCCGGGGCAATGGATGCATGTGCGCATGGAATGGTCTTCTTCGGGCTGGTTTCTGACGCTGGGCGGCGTGCGCTACCCGTCCAGCGGGCTGTGGAGCCGGGGTAACGCGGGCGCGACGCTGTTCATCGAGTTCTCCAACACGGGCGATTCCACGGCCGATTCGCTCTTCGTCGATAACGCTCGGGTGTACCCGTCCAGCGCCCGTCCGGGCGTCCTGAACGCCCATGATCCCGTGACGCTGGCGCCGATGGCGCTGAGCGACGAGGGGGGAACGCTGCGGCGTCTGGAGCGCGACGGTCTGGGTCGGGTGATCCGTAGTTGGGATGGAACCGGACGGATCATGGATCAGCGTCGTCAGGACTTCTCCAGCTTCACGGCGTATAATCCCACGTCGCCGAACCGGAGCCTGAGCGTCGTGTATCCCTCCGCGACCGGCTACCGGGACGCGCGGCAGGCCGGAACGCGGACGCTTTCGGGTCCGTTCGGGGCGGTGGAAGAGGGCAGCCGGCTTTCCACAAGCGGGACGAACGCCATCGCCAGCGGTCAGACGAGCGGCTTTGTGGCCAGCGCGAAGATCACACTTAAACCGGGCTTTACCGCGGCCACGGGATCGCGGTTCAGCGCGCGCATCGACGCGCAGGCGGCCGCCGGTCTTATGGACAGCGTGGGAACCGTCACGTTCAACCGCTATCACGCCGGTCAGCGGGCCATCCTCATGGGCGCGTCGGGAACGCTGGAGATGGGCGCGGTGGCCGCTCCCTGTCTTGTACGCCTCGACGCGCATCCTGGCGGGGTAAGCGGCACGCCGCTGATCCTGGGTCTGGACGACGGGGTTCAGTGGGTCAAAATCCTTTATAACACCGGCCAGAGTCAGTTCCAGGTGGAAAGTCGTGTCGGTGGGACGACGACCACCCAGAATATCGGGGGAAGCGGCGCCACGTGGCGACGTGTGGAACTGGAGACGCTGGCCGATGGAACCGTCCGGGTCCGGGTCGGATCGCCATCGGGTCTGTGGTCGCCAGAGACGGGCGTGACCATCAGCGGACTTCCGGCGAACTGGGTCGCTCAGGCGCGCAGCCAGAACACCAGCGGATCGTTCCATCTGGCCAACATCTACGTGGGGCCGGCGCTGATGAGCGGCCAGTATTACGACGGGCTGGGCCGGCTGATCCAGACAAAGACGGCCACCGGCGATCAGGATATCCTCACGCAGACGCGCTACAACCGGGTTGGTCAGCCGGACAGCCTGTTCGGACCGGCAGGGCGTCCCGCTTCGCTGGGTTACAGCGGTCTTACCGGAGCGCAGGCCGGCGGCAAGATCACGGCTACGACCTACTTCAGCGATCCGCTCTCGCGGGTCAGCGCGGTGATCCCGCCGGGCTACTCCAGCGCCCAGGCCGTCCGCAGCCGCTACAACAGCGTTATCCTGCCGAACGGTCTGCCTGCCCGCTACACCAGCGCGGTCGATGAGAACGGGGTGATCACGACGAGCTATTATGACGGGCTGGGACGCCTGGTCAAGACCGTGGCCGACAGCGGCGGGGCGAGTAACAAGAACGCGACGACCGGCTTTGGCTACGACGCGCTGGATCAGCTTACCGACTCGACCATGCCGCAGGGCGGGACGAGCCGCTACGTCTATGACAGCCTGGGCCGTCAGGTGAAGAAATACCAGCCGGACGCCGACACGACGCGCTACGCCTACGACCGGATGGGTCGGCTGCGTTTCTCGCAGGACGCCGCTCAGGCGGCCGGAGGCAAGGTCACGTTCCTCTGTTATGACCTGTTTGGCCGGATCACGCGTGTGGGCGAGGCGCCAGCCACGTTCTACAGCCTTCATCCGGACTCGGTCTATACGTTTGAGAGCGACGAGGCGTACTGGAAGACGAAAAACTATTACGACGCCGATTATGCAGGGGGCGTCAACTACGCTCAGGGGCGCCTGACAAAGGTCGAGGAAAACACGGACAGCGACGCTTCCGCCGAGGTGACGGTTATCCTTGCCTACGACCGGGAAGGCCGCGTCCGCCTGAAATCGCAGACCGTCGAGGGACTTGCGGCTAAGACCGTCCAGTACGCCTGGGACCTGGCCAGTCGCATCACCCGCATCATCTACCCCGACTCGACCGAGGCGCGCTATACCTACGACATGGCCGGACGCCTCTCGCGCGTAACCGACCGGGCCGGCGCGCCCTACGCCCGCTATACCTACGCCCCAGATGGCAACCTGGCCACGCACACCATCGGCGATGATCTGGTTACCGGCAACCACAGCTACACGCTCCGGGATTGGCTCCGGAAGGTCGATTACACCAACGTGTTTTTGGACACCCTGGCCTATGACCTGGTGGGCAACATCGTCACGCAGGTGTACCGGCACGGTACCGGAACGCAGAAGACCGCCACCTACAGCTACGATCCCTTAAACCGCCTCATCAGCTTTGCCCTGCCGGTAGACAACCTGACTCAGAGCTTCGCTTACGACCTGAGCGGCAATATCACCTCAAAGACGACCAACGGCGCGACCCTCACGTATAACTATACCTACGGCTCGACGCCCAACCGGTTGGATAGCGTCAGCGGAACCGGGGGCATGAGCTTTACGTATAACCAGAATGGGGCGATGACCGGACGCGGCGCGAATACGCTTTCCTACGACCATCAGGGCGTACTCACCGGCTACTCAGACGCAGGCGGCTCGTACACCTACACGGTCGGTTCGGATGCCAGACGGGTGAAGAAGGAGAAGGCCGGAACCTCCTCCGCCACGGTCTATTATCTGCGCGGCGCCAACGGCGACGTGCTGGCCGAATACGACGGGAACGGCGCCCTGGACCGCAAATATGTCTACTCCGGGACGAACAAACTGGCGTATATTGCACAGGACACGACCCATTACTACCTGACCGATCATCTCGGTTCCACCCGCGTCGTCCTGCGCCCGAACGGCTCTGTCCCGGCGCGTTACGACTACTGGCCGTACGGAGAGGTTCTGGAGCAGACGGGCGAGGCCACGCGCTGGCTGTACACCGGCCATGAGCGCGACGTCGAATCCACGCTGGACAACATGGGCTGGCGGGGCTACGACGGGTTCACCGGACGGTTCCCGCAGATCGACCCGCTGGCAGGCAAGTATCCGGGGATAAGCCCGTACGCTTATGCGGCTGGCAATCCGATGAAGTATGTGGACCCGGATGGACGGGAGCCTGTAAAAAATCGTTTAGGAAGCGGACAAAATATAATCCACGAAATCAGAAATCAAAAAATCTCTTCTTTATTTGACCCTCGATTAGCTCTCGGTGATCAAAATATATTTACGAATGGACAGATAAGCGGACGGTATCTGCCTCGATCCAATGGTACCTTTATCGACATGGGACACTTTGCCGCTGCGGCTTCCCAGACGTTTATTCTAATGTCTACTTTGGGGCGTCATCAATTGGATGGAGTTGCCTTTCTTGGCACTCAGCTAGCAGGGGTTGGTGTAGAAATATTACAATCCTCTTTCAGAATATGGAGTGGGGATAAAGCTCATGGTCATAGTGCGTTTTCTGAAGAAGATATACCATCGAATATACTGGGCAGTCTCTTCGCACTTGGCTACGATCCAGAAAAATCTCTCAATCTACAATTAGCAATGTTCTTTCTCGAAAATGGCGTAATAACCCCTGAAGAATATAAAACATTATATCCTGAAGATTATAAAAATATGCCTGATAGTGAAGAAATAGCCCAGGAGAGATATGAAAACCGTAAAGACTTTTTTATCGACTATAATCAGGATTCCGACTCCCTTTTCAGGTCACAGAGAGCTCAGCAAACAGGGCAATGACTTCCTATCAAATCAGCAATTTTAGTGTCCCTTGTCGGGAAACGGGATAAAATTCCTCTCCTTATGCGAAGACGTTAGTATCCACGAACAGGTCACGAAATTGATGGGTAGAAATGAGTATATTGGCAGTTCTTTGCTGGGAAGGCTGAAGACCCCAGAATATTCGACATCAACGCTGTCTTATTGGGTGTGGATGAATTGTGGCGGATATGGCTAAGACCAAGTCAAAACTTCTTGAAAAACTACACCATATGTACCAATATCTAACTCTGGAACGGACAATTTCTTTGAGCAGATTTTTACTTGGATTGTCGGCGGTCTGCTTGTCATGCTCGGACTTTGAAATTCAGGTAAAAGATGAGTTGATAAGCAGAAAACCCGAAGGATTACTTGAAGCAAATGACTACGTTGTCACTGGATATTACGTTAGCTCTGATACAATAGCTCACCTTGGCCGCATTAACTACATAGACGGGGATTATCAGAGTGAAGCAGACTTCTTTTTGCTCGAATACCATTTTCGTCCAATACAAAAATATAAAGGACGGGATGATCTAACGAATCTCTTTCTGTGGAATATTGAGTATACGAGAACACATGATCAAACAACAACGATTTTTTCTCTATCAAAGGAGGAAAAGTACCTGGTTTACGGCAATATAATAATCTCTTCAGAGGATATTCCCAGAGTGATGGAGCGGGAAGCCACGATTACCACAATGAATGGTAAGTTAGCCCTTCTTCCTTCTAGTTTGAGACACGAATCGAATACCGCATTGTTTCGACAGCTACAAACGAATGAATTCTTGATTTCTCTACTATCTCAACGAAATCAGGATGGACAAGTTATATATTTTTCTGAGAAAAATACATTCATGGGTTTCCAAACTGGTAGCTTCAATTTTGCATTCTATATAGGCCGTCTGCTAACACCTGAAAGATATCTTGAAAAACTTGCTCTTATCTCCCAGGCAGAGTAAAGCCGCGTCGAGCCACTGCCTTAGACACGACTTGGAGTTTGCCCATCTTAACGGACTGTTTTCAGCTTGAGAAAAGGATTTGCTGACACATTAGCCTATCAGTGCCCTCCACCGGTCGAAAACCGCATCCGGGCAATCTCGCGCATGCGCCCTCTTCGCCATAGTCCCCGCTGCCCGTAAAACGAAATCACGTCAACCGCGAACACAATTTATGGACCATCCATCCTCTGTTGAACGGGTTTCAGCTGGCGAGCGAAGCGCGGGCGTTCCAGTCACATCCGGCTCTATCACCCGATTCCGGAGGTAGAAGCGTGAAGAAGCTTCGATTGCTGCGCAATGGCTGCGGGGAGTCTTCAATTCTTACCTTCTTGCCTTCCTCGAATATCTGCCGTTTTTCCCGCTCCAACGCCTTGATTAACATGCTCTGGACCTCCTCCCGATGAGGATACACCTCCGATAACGCCTCATAGTCCTCCGCCTCGATACGGCCATGAACCGCAAGCTGCCGGAACCAGTTCAGAAACAACGACACCGCCTGCTTATCCGCCTCCCGGTCGAACAGAGAAAGCATTTCACCGGTGAGCGCTGACAGATCATAATGCGCCTCGGCCAGAAACAGCGTCGAGACGATGTTACGGATTTTGAGCAACGTGTACGATGAAAGCAATGATACGGTGAGATGTCTGTGAAATCAAGATATCCATGCCTTGAGCCTCGTTGAGTATATCTTCAAAGACGACCGGCGCAAAACCGGAACGTGTCGTAAAAGACTTTGCCCAGGACAATCAATCCGTTCCATCCGAATCCTTCCGGGTTATTCCTCGCGCAAAAATAGGAGATCAAGTTACAGAAGATTTTGATTGATGATCTCCTGTCAAGCGCATAAATTTTCAGTGTCTTATATTACGGCTCGTTGGCCAACTCTGAGGAGGTCTCTGTAATGAACGAAGGCAAACCCGTCGGCATCTGGATTCGGGTCTCCACCGAGGACCAGGTCAAAGGTGAAAGCCCGGAACACCATGAGAAACGCGCGCGCTACTATGCTGAATCGAAGGGCTGGCGAGTCATCGAGGTATACTGTCTCGACGCCGTAAGCGGCAAGTCGGTCATGCAACGCCCGGAAACACAACGGATGCTCCATGACATGAAGACCGGTCGGATCACCGGTCTCATTTTTTCCAAGCTCGCTCGCCTTGCCCGCAATACGAGAGAACTTCTCGAATTCGCCGAGATTTTTGGCGAATACAACGCGGACCTCATTTCCCTCCAGGAATCGATTGACACCTCCACCCCGGCCGGTCGCCTCTTCTATACCATGATTGCGGCCATGGCTCAATGGGAACGGGAAGAAATCGCGGATCGCGTCGCGGCGTCCGTTCCAATCCGCGCAAAGTTAGGGAAGCCGCTCGGTGGTCAGGCTCCCTTCGGCTATGCGTGGGAAGGAAATACCCTGGCTCCGCATTCGAACGAGGCTCCGGTCCGGAAGCTTCTGTATGAGCTTTTTTTGGAACACCGTAGAAAGAAGACGGTCGCTCGGATTCTCAACGAACGGGGGTATCGAACCCGAAACGGTTCCCCGTTTTCCGATACGACCATTGACCGCCTCCTGCGTGACCCGATGGCCAAGGGGCTCCGGCGCGCCAATCACACGAAAAGCCTCGGAGACGGCAAGAAGTGGGTGGCCAAGCCCAGAGAGGATTGGGTTATAGTTCCCGTTCCGGCTATCGTATCCGCCGAACTGTGGGACCAGTGCAACTATATCCTCGATGAACAGCGGGACAAACGGAAACGAGTAGCCCGAAAGCCGAGAAGTCTCTTCACTGGCTTTGTGTATTGCGAGACGTGTGACCGGAAAATGTATGTGCCGTCGAACTCGCCAAAGTATACCTGTCAAAGTTGCCGCAACAAGATCGGCGTGACCGATCTTGAAGAGGTGTTCCATTCGCAGATTGAAGGCTTTTTTGCTTCACCCACCGAGATTAACGGATACCTGAGCGAAGCGGAACGGATGATTCAGGACAAAGAAGGACTACTCAAAGCGCTGCATGAGGAACACCAAAAACTTGTAGCTGAGGCCGACAAGGTGTATCGGGCGTACATTGATGGCGGGCTGGATGTGAAGGCGTTTGGCAGCCGATACCGCCCGCTCGAAGAACGCATTGATCAGATTGAAAACGAATTGCCCGACATCCAGGGCGAGGTAGATTTCTTGAAGATTCAGTACCTTTCGAGCGATCAGGTGTTCAACGAAGCGCGTGATCTGGCCTCTCGATGGACGGAATTCCTGCCCGATGAGAAACGCCGTATTGTGGAGTCGATCACCGACCGTATCCTCATCGGGAAAGAGGATATATCCATCCACTTAGCCTACCTCCCCACCCCTCCCAACTCCCCCGAATTTACCACAACATGGCAACGCAACCACAGAGTTGCGTTGCCATGTTGCGAAGTCCGGCTCAAGTCTCGTAAGCCGCTGTCGCCCCTTTATCCGAAGAAATTGAAGACATGGGGTGAGCGTCTGCGGAAACGGCGGCTTGATCTGGGGCTGTTACAGAAGGAGGTGGCGAAGATCATCGGGGTGACGACTGATTCAGTCTGTTACTGGGAGAATAACCGGGCGGAACCGGAGATACGGTATCTGCCGAAGATTATCGCGTTCCTGGGGTATGCGCCGGAGATGGAGGCGCAGACGCCGGGTGAGCAGATTGTCGCGGCGAGAAAGCTGCGAGGGATGAGCCAGAAGGAACTGGCCAGAGAGCTGGGTGTTGATCCCGGCACACTGGGGCGGTGGGAGCGGGATGAACGGAGGCCGGGTAAAAAATCGGAAGAGATTCTCTTAAAATGGCTTTGACTCATCCGAAAAACTGGGTCAACTCCACTCCATCAAAAGGGAGTCTGACCAATTTCAACTAAAAAAGGACTTGACCCCCTTGTCCATGATTTCCAGTAAATCCTTTAACGCCTGATAGACAACGGAATTTGCATCAGATCCATCCCATTGATATCGGAATGGCATATCTCTATCGACCGTAATTAGCTTCTCCGATGCTTCATTCGTAATCCTCACATAAGGCATTTCCAGCACATCGGCCGCAAAAGCTTCCATATTTAACCAGTCAAGGTGCTCATTTTCACTGTCCGCAATAAAGAATTGAATCATTCCACGACATTGTCTCAATTTATTACTTAGGTCTCGAGTCACCTCTCTATTAGAATCATCTGACCTGATGAAATCACTAAGTAGAATACCAAGTTTTTCACCCTGTTCATGGCATTTTTTTACCGCATCTTCGGTAAAAGATTTATTATGTTTTATTGATATGAATATTGGTGTACGCCTAACAGGTTGGAGATTGACTTTTTTTATAGCCATTTGATTTTCCGTTAGGTTTATAGATTGGACCTTATTTAGCAACCTACTCCAATCCAATTGCTGAGTCTGTTTATGTATGATGAGGTCAATATATCCATGCTCTATTTGATTTGTATTTTCCAATGTTTTCTGTGATATTCTCCATATACTTGTTTCTTCACGTAGAGGAGCAATAAATTTTGAAAATACTCCTGTGCTTGACTTTTTTTCTGTGCTATATCTTTCATATTCTATGTTCAATTTTCTAAAGTCTTGTTGAGCATCGTTGGGAATTATTACAATGCGTAGATTAACATCCCGCGTGCTCATTTCTGCGAATGCATAGGCTGGTAATTGTTCCATGATGTGATGGAAATTAAGATGACGCCGAAAAGTATCATCGAAAGTGAATCGATTGGATTCGCATTTTAGCTCAAATGGCCTATCTAATGTATGATTAGCATTTAAGAGAACGTAATTATGAAAATAAGATAAGGCTTTTACAGGAAACCCCTCTACTGGTTCATCTAGGAAACTATTCTCTCCTTTTTCTTGATCCAAAATGACATCTTTACAAACTTCCCTTAATCTGTTCTTCGTCTCGACAATTTCATGTTGAACTTTATTAAATAAATCCAGAGCTATTGATTTCATAAGCACTCTGTCAGTATCAGACTCCATAAACATATCTTTTGATATGTCTATCCTCGTATCCAATAAAACTTCGAAATAGACCGTTACTGTCCAAGTGAGATATCGGTGACCAGATCTCGTGCACTCGCTAGTTAAAATTCCAATGTTATTATCATTAAAAAATTTTGCTATACTTGCGATGGCTCCTGGCTTATGTTTTGCTATAATATTGAACCTGCCTAAATATGGCCAGAGACTAGGTGGTATAGGTGTAAACATAAAATCATTAACCATGGGTTTTATGTATTGTATAATCTCATTATAGCCGAGGGATTTGCTCGCAGGATAAAATAATCCATATATAATTGAATTATCGTGGATAGAAATGGGAGTCAGTAAATCCGAGGATAATCTTATGGATTCTCTGTTGATAGAGATTATATTGCCAAAATGCATGCCACACCTCTCAAAGAATTATGGTCAATTCGTTAGTTCGTTGCTTTTCAGTAATTCTGATTATGATTTTACTAAATTGATACCTTGTCGACTTTAAGACTATTTCAGGAAAAAGTAGTTTCTCATTTAATATAGGAATATAGAGAATTCACTAGGAAATACCGCAAACCGATGCACTGTTACCGAGAAAATTTTGCTGTCTTCCTCGTACCGAAACCCCATACAAGTCCTCAACTTGACTAAGAAAAAGCACTTGGCCACCGTAGCTTGGATGACGAACCTGCATGACATCGGAACAACCTGAGACACGCTGAGTCACTTGCATCGCCTCATTTCCTAAAGCAACAATAAGCCTGGGGCTCAACATCTCAATAAGTTCAGCAAGTAAGGACGCGCCGGCATCTCTTTCACGGCAATTGTGAGATCGATTACTAAAAGGATTTTCTTTTTCATATGGGTGCAGAGGAAAGACATTCCAGAGGAAGACAGGACGTTCGATCTCCGTGAGAGCCCTCCAAATAACAGAGGCGGTACGTTCGCAAATTAGTGGGCCTTTGGTCGCTCTCTCTATTGTTAATCGCCAGCGCATCCCGTGGGAAGCCACATGAACATCATCGGTCAAAGCAAGCCCTGTTCTCCGACCTCCCCTATATCCTAAATCACGCCCAATCCATAACGAGTCAACTTCTGTTTGATAAGCGGCGTTCAGCATTTCGAGCAATATTGCTCGTCTGATAGCAGGCGCATCAGGAACATCATGGATTGTACAGTAATGACGGTACGGGTTAAATGTGTCGTCAAATTCGAGATTCTCCACGGCTGTAACGAATTCGCCAGGTGTCACTTTTCCCCTATCCTCCCAATGGTTTATATACCACTTTTCTCTGTATACGATCCCCAATGATAAGGCCACCACCCTTAGCACGAACTTCTCTGAAGACTTCGTATCCTTGCAGGATCGCATTTTCCCACAGTTTAAGCGGGCACTCTTCCACTTCGTAACCTGAAACGAATTGTTGGATGGTTTTCAACAGGTCGAATGAGATCGTGTTGCGGCCTTCAAAAAACCCAAGTTCTTTTGCTCTGGAGAATATCCAAGCCGTTAGCCCTTCTTCAACAACGGTTGCACGTCCGCTATCTTGCGTCTCATCAGTCTCAGAATCGCTCTTTCGTTTGTGCTTAATTAACGCTCGAAAAGTCGGAGACCAATGCAATACTGCGGCATGAGCGAAATGGAAAACATCGTGGAATCGATAACCGTCTACATCAGGGATATTATCGGTCAAAGGGTCACCAATAAATACACCGTTCATCTGCAGATAACATTTGCCACTTTTTCGCTGTGTAATCCTAATCTCAAATTTATCCGGAATTTGCTCTTCCGGTTCAAAATCCTTATCGAAAGTTGGTAATGACGACATTTCGGGATCAAGGAAACGTCCACGAGTTTTTTTTACATTGTAATCGACTACTTCTGCAAAACTCATATTTGCTGCTTTCAGAGATTCCAGATACAAACGGACAAATTCACGAAGTGACGCGATCGCATGATCTCCGGTACGATCGCGCGAAAGAATAGCAGCAGTAGCCTCCCCCAGCTGGAGGAGCGTTTCGTCAAGTCCCGGAACGTTTGGTGTACGACGTAATACGGCTATAGGCGCGTCGGTCAAGTCACTGGCCACTACTAAGTTCTCACCGGCAATGCCGTTCATTATTTCAGAAAAGAGAATATCAAGTTGAATGTCCAATCGGCGACAAATGGCGGCCAAGTACCAAAGCGCATCGCCAAATTCTTCTACGACCGTTTGATGATATCCAATCAACGCTTCTCTTTCACGGTGAAGTTTTTTAGCTGTTGTCATGATGCTTCCAACTTCACCAAACAGCCCAAGCAAAACCGGGTTCAGGTCGTTTATTGGCAGCTTGTCTGTAGATTTCGTGAGGTGAATATATTCGGACAATAGCATCCAATTATTCCTCGGCTTCATTTTACCTATCCCACGACCTTGAGGCTCTAAATTTTCGACCAATCTCGTGGCTTACCGCAGTATCCTTGATCATTCAATGATCGTAGCCAGTTTACAAATTCGATAACCATTTCCGTGGGAAATTTATTTTTGTGATTCCTAACGGCACAAAGATCAATTCCGTTAAAAGCCCGGAATCTTGCGGGAATTTCTGGTCCGTCACCCCCCCAATAAATATAGTCATTGCTGATAAGAACCCTGTCCGTTTGGGTGTCATGAGAGATATTTCCCCAGTTTGGCCTACCGTCTCTATTGCTATGATGAGAGTCAAGTTGCTGCCAAAGTCCTGGAGCGGGATCCCGATGATAGATATTGTCTCCAAAAGCTTGTTTCTTGCTCCCCCTCAGATTTGGTTTTTTCTGTTGAAATCTTACATCAAGCCAGTATTGGTCGAATGTCTTGATTTCGGCAACCTGCATGGCAAAAACGAGGTGTCCATTACGTCTATGCGTTTGTGAGCCGGTTCCAACAATCCAGTCTCCAACCTTGGCACACCTTCGGATCACCGGCTTACACGTTCCCAGCGTGCAAAATCCATAAAAAGGATTAGGCGCAAATCCGAAATCTCGTGCGACAACATAAGAATACAGCGTCATGCATTTAGTTCTTTCTGCAATCGTATCTGCGAATAGTGCGAGAGTCCGAACGTTCACCGGTCGATTTGTACCAATCGTCCGATTTGCCGTTAATAGCATCTATGATACTTTCTCCATGCCAGCCGACCATAGCATCTCCATACTCTGCGAGAGCTTCGGGTTTTTCACAGTTGTGGGCACCACTGGCCCACACCCCAACGATACGCTTCCCCCGTTTGTGGGCGTACTCAATCTCCCAGTTTACAAACGTGCTATCTTTTGTATTCTCAGATACATATACAACTAATACGCTCGCCCACTCAATATGGGGAGCTAAGATTTGGTATTTTATATAATCTGGATCTTGGGCTTTATTAAATTTCTCAGAGGTGATGGATGAATCACGCATCTGCATACCGTGGCCGGACACTAATTTTTTCAGTTTAGCAAGTCCGTCATCGTCTTCATGAATATGGCTTATGAATACATTTTTAATTTCGTCCGACATCAAATTTCCTCCTTGCTGCTTCCTATCGTTTCCGGAGTTTTTATTTTCTTCATCATTGATTTCCGAAATAAGCTGTGAATGAAATAATCCAGCAAAGTCTACGTCATACAGACTATTTTCCTTTATGCTACCGAGTCGCTTGGCAAGCTGAAGTGCAGCCCCTCCTGGTGCTGCAACAGGTAGTACTTTTGCATTCGGATGGAACTGCATGAATAGCGTATATTCGGCTTCAACACCCTCCATTCCTCCAATAAACACTGCCGCCTTCAGGTCATGACGTGACAACATCTCTTGACGCATCTGCAATAGGCTAGCTTCACGATTTTCTGGTACCGCGTCAACAAAGACAACATTGCCGAAGTGCCGGTTTTCCTCTGGAAACCGGTCCTCAAAAAATCGACTCTGGTACAACACAACCGCATTTGAGTAGTCAATCTTCAAATCTTGGCATATTGCCCAGATCATCGGTGTGATAGCTGGATGACCACCCCAGACCAGTTGGTAATCCCGAATGATTGCTATCACCAACTCTCTCACCGCGCATTGAATCAAAAAAGGGTTAGCGGTCTCATGGTAATTGCCTCGTCCTACAACAGGAATGCTCGCGGAGAGAAAGATAGCATTCATTGTCTATGCCTCCCAATCGGCGAACTGCCATGCCGCTTCGGTGGCCTTGACCCAACGGACTTCTCGTATGTGACTACCTAGCCAGTCTAGATGCCCCAACCAGTTCGAATGCAAGCCCACATGGTCATAGACGACAGCGACCGAACGATTGGGCGCATTCGTCGTAGCATCATGTAAGGTTGTCGAGGTCGGAACGCCCACAGTAGGATAGACGACAATACCTCTGCCATCGGCCAATTGGATGTGCACGGCCTTGTTCAATCCGACACCGATCACACTTCCCCCGATCTGTTCAATGGCATTCCGAAGATTGCTGACCAGATTCAAGTTGCGGACTGCGATGCTTTGGCTGCGCACAGTCTCCAATTGCAAACAAATCCGTACGATAGCCTCATCTACTAATCGACCCGTAGCTGAATTGATCTCTTTTTTCGAAAGCTGGATATGGCTGGCAGTAGCCGTTCGTTCTGACCGGACAGTGTTAGGCCAGCCGATGCGAAAGACGGAGATGTTTTTCGCGAGTGCCCGCCCGAACTCAGCACTAGTCCAGCGACTGGCGAAATAGTTGGGCGTATCAAGCATGACCAACACATCGGAGTCACACAGGCGATGCCAGAGTGTTGCCTGAAAATCTTCAGCGGGTGCAATGCCGTGTGTATCCAGGAAGACATCGAACAATCGGGAAGAAAGCGCATCAAACATCTGCAGTGCTGCTTGCCGCGCCTCGTCTCTGCGATAGCTCACAAAAACTCGCCGCTGGCGCGGCAGCAATCCGGCACACTCCAGCAATGCTGTAGCCACCCGTTGAGATCCACCTTCGTTGTAGGCGAGGCAATTCAGCGGTTGCAGAGCCACAGGAATTTCCTCTTGGATCTTTGAGAAATCAGAGACCACCGGCAGGATCGGTAGATTCGACTGCAACAGACTTTGCACGTTCGCCTTCGAGGCATCTTTACCACCGAAAAAAACTGTCGCGGCTGCTTTCTGATGATTCGGTGTGAACACCTCGGGCTGTACCAACCATGCAACCTCCCGCCTAAGCTGAAGCCCAAAAAGTTGCACGGATTGCGAGACAAGTTGCGTAAGTTCGCAAATCTGAGCGTTAGAGGGATTACCTAAAACTGCCAGTTCATACAAAAGTGACACAGAGTTCCCTTAAATGGACTCAACCAAGACGGCATTTGTATTCGGATTCAAGAGTTCCGTCAGTGATGGAGAAAACCTGCGGCGCGCTACGAATTAGCGCTGAACTCATTTGATGGGTGACTTTTATGCCTTTCATAAGCTGATTTTTTGACACGCATCGTGTGGTTTCTGTATCAAAACTGTTTCCCTAGGATTATATAGTGATCACCATCATCGTAGTAATTTTTTAGTAACCCCTCCTGCTCAAATCCAAACCTTTTGTAAAGTCGTATTGCTGCTTCGTAGCTCTCATCACTGCTTGTATCGAGATACAACTTTCGCGCTCCTATATGTTTAACTTGCTCTATAACAAAACTTAACAGGGCCGTGCCAAGACCCTGGTTACGATATTTCTCGTCCACATATGTCCAGTTCAGCCAATAGATCTCAGGCGTTGCATACTTATCGGGCGTAAACCCACTTACTCCTAGTATAGATCCGCTTGATTCCCTCACGATAACATAATTTTCTTCCTTGGAAGATTTAACGCGAGACGGGTCTCCAAAATATGCTCTGAAATAATGTTGAGCGCATACTCCATCGAACTGATCATGCTCCATAATGATACGCACACCCTCGGAGATATCTGACTCCTTCATTTTTATGATAGAAGTATCCATAATTTAGCTTCAATTTCAGGCAGTGCATTCAAATGTGTATGGAACCAGATGGACTTCTTCGTTTACAGTTTTCTCGATCAACTTATAAACTTTCATGATGTGTTCAGCGTGATCGAATATATTCATATCAAAACTGTAAGCCTCCCAGTACATGGTTTTAAATAGAAAATCCAATACATTTTCAACAAATTCTTTTCTACTGTAAACCCGCTGGGCCTGTAATCCAAATACATCTATTAATTGAGATGGTTTTCTGTTTGCCGCGCTATATCTTTTTCCCAGATCAGGTTGATAATATTGTATCCCTTTAAAAACTTTTGGCTGCCAGATAGATATAAGCCCCTGAAGAATCACCTCGCACCGAGAAAGTTCGGCAGAAGCACGTTTATCCTCTCGACTTGGTATCTCCAGATAGAAATTTTCACACTCTTCATCCAGATTGCCTACGTCCCTTTTAAGATGTTCTAACATGGCACATGCTATTTTTTTTATCTCATCTGATGGAGTTATAGATATTGTGCTTATAAAGCACTTATGTTCTTCATTGCAAAGAGTGGCATATAAAACCCCGACAATATTTTCATTATGTGATGCTACATAGTATAGTTCTTCTGTTCTCGCATAGTCTTCTTCAATCCATTCTTTTATTTGGCTGATTCTATTCCGATATTTTTGATCCACCAAGTTATAAATCTGAATAGATTTTTTAAATAGCTCATTGTGTTCAGGGTTTTTTATCCTTCGTATAATATACTTTTCATACCATGTAATTTCGTTGGCAACACGTTCTATGAATCCATTGTACTTCTCATATTTAATAGCCTGCCATTCTTGACTGATAAATTTGGAAATGTCTCCGGGTGAGCAGTTCAATAGTAACGGGATAACTTCTTTCCCTAATGCCCAAGCTGCTCCACATTCAGCCATCACCCATTCATTCTCTGAACTCTCCTGAGTGGCAATTAGACATATCTTGTCGCTTGCAAGAAGAGCTCCTCTAATTTTCTTCCTCCACTCATCTCCGGGGTTCAAAGACAATGGAGCTAAAAAACACCTGAGTTTATGTTTTTCAGCAAGTTGAAAAACACATCGGGCCTCTTTCTCTTCCTTTGAATTAAAACTGATGAAGAGATCGTACGGACCTGTATCATGCGCACTCCCCATCTTATTTTTCTCTCTCAAATAGCAGCCATAGATTTAAATCGTCGCAGATATGGCTGCTATGCTACCCCCCATGCTGCCAGCAATATCGACTGCCGGCTTTCGCATTCCGTTTGCACTGCTCCCCTTTCTTCGTCGTAGCCTGACATCGGCCGCTCGATATGACCGGATCGGCTTTTTCTTTTGACGAAGATGCGGGCTTCCTGGTTTCGGTTGCTTGACGGGCAGTTGGTTTGCAGACACTACAGGCGTCGTACTTTGACGACAGCGTGCTGAGAACCACAGGAATACTGCTCTTTGAAAGATATCGGCAACCTGAGCGGTGGTATTTCGTTCCGGTCTTGGTTATGTACACCGAATCGCCGTCCGGTTTTTGCGAAAGTTCGACCACCACTGGCTGAGCTACGACCGACTTGGCTGTACCGCCTTGCGCCCAAAGCCCTTTGCCCTTCTGACGCGCATCTTGCTCCACGGAACGGAAAAATTCTATATGCTGGAACGGATAGGCGGTATAGGCGTGGCCGTAGCCCTGACGGATAATTTCGAGATTGGCAAAGAGGCTGTCCGGTGAGCGATAAAGGTAGGCTAACATGCGACCGTATTTGTCCGTTATCGATCCCGGTTCATATTTCAGGTACACCGATTCGCCGGCAAGAAGATTGCTCAGGAACTGGCTGGCTTCTTTGCCATACTCTTCGACGGGTTTCGATGGGTGAACCGTTTCCGGAGTATCGACGCCGATGAGGCGGACGGTTGTTTCAGTACCGTCGATGAGCAGGACAACCGTGTCGCCGTCGATGACGCGGACGACTTTATGTGCAATGATATTTCCAGTTTCGGAGACTGGATTTTGTTGAGCGAAAAGAATCTGACTTGATAGCGCGATGCACAGGAACAGCAACAATGCTCGTACAGACCTCATCATGTTGTGATACCTTTCGGGAACGCCGCCTGTCTAATGGACTGTGACCGACAGCGAGCAGTGATCCGAAATCTCATCGATGAATTGTTGGCGCGCCATGCCGGCAAGCTGCTGCCAGCCGGAAACGCGCACAAAGAAATCTTTCCCGTCTGGAGACGTCCCCTGTTTCGTAAAGGTAAGGTTCCCACTCGCAAGAACGTGATCGAGAGCCGAAATGAGCGTGCCGTTGTTGAACGTCTCATCGAACTCCTTCCGGACTAACCACATACCGAGCTTCTTGCCCAAACCTTCAAGCGCGGCGATTTCTTCAGGAGCCGTTACCCGTTGATCCTTTTTTCGCCGTGTCGGATACCAAAGCCCCATCGTGTTGAGGTCGCCAAGAACGATAAGAGAACCGGCACCGCCGGGAGTCTTCTTGTCGATGGCCTTCTTGAGACTGTCTATCTTCTCGAACATCTCCTGCCGGTTCCCAAAATCGGGCGCGGCGGTTCCACTGTCGGTGTGCAAGAATAGAATGTTGCAGACCGCGCTGTTCTTTTGCAGCGTGAGCAGGGCACCAGGCCGTAACTTCGGATTGTAGGCTTGGAAATCTCGTTTTTGAGTGAACGTTACCTGCTCGAAGATTCCCTGTCGATGCGCAACGATGATCTCCATTTCCTCGGGGCCGTCGGTTATGGAAGTCGTATTGAGGGAAATGATTCTGGATCAGGTCGAGAACATTACCGCCTTCGATCTCAAAGAGTCCGAATACGTCGGGATTCTGGCTTTTGATATGATCAACAACGCGCTGGACCCGCGCCGTACCGCCTTTGAAGTGCTCCACGTTCCAAGAGAGTATGGAAAACACGGCTTACTCCTTTCCGCATGATTCAGGCAGTCACACACCTCGCATCAAGCCTCGGTCTTCATCCTCCGCATTGTCTGCATCATCACCTGTGTAATCGCTTCTCGCTTGACTTTCTTTTCCGTCTCGCTCACCGGGGCGTAGTTCACCTTCACCCGATATCCCTTCACCACATTCTCAGTGCCGTTTTGCGGTGCAGCTTCCGCCTCAAAGAAGAGGATCATCTCTTCCGGCTGGAAGAAATTGATTTTTTCTCGATCTGCTTCGCTCAACCGTTCCGATACGAGACCTTCTACCCGTTCCAACGTCCTTTTCTCCGGTGAACATAGGATAACCGTGTCATATCCTGCACGGAGACACTTCTCGATATTCCCAACCTCATGCTCACTACCCGTCGTGACCGATATTTCGACCGCGATCCGCTTTCCATCCCGCTCCAGACTCACATCAATCTGTCCTTGACCATCCAGTGTCGGTTGCTCAAGGGTCGCACGGTATCCCTTCTCCTCAGCCATCCGTTTGATGATCGACTGTAGATACTTGTGTTGCGGTCCGCCCTTGCCTTCCATGCGCGGTTCCGGCGTATCCACCTTCTCCACTATCGGCGTGTCTTCCGGTGGAATGAACACCGGGCGTCTGGGTGGTGGCAGCACGCCGTTTGTAGGATGAGAGGCCGGTAGAGAAGCCGGAATGGTTGTCTGTGTTTCCGCCTTGACCGGTTGTCCGACAGTTTCTTCGAGCGCACATCCGTATTTCTCAAACGACAACACCTTCAAACGATCCTGGCATTCGATGGTCCGTTCTGCCGACACCGTTTTAGGCGGAAAGACATTCAGAGAAAAGTCATACTCTGGCCGCTCGATCCGGCAGACGGCTTCGCCCGTTCCCAGATTTTGGAGATTCTGCGCATCGAAGTTGGAAAAGCCATCAGCGAGTTTCTGCGCATCAAAATCACCCAGACGAAAGCAGATACGTGTACCGGGGTTGGAGATCACGGAGTTCGCCACTTCAGTATCTCGGTTCCAAAGTTGGCGAAGTTCCTGATGGGCGAGGATAAGACCGAGATGGTATTTCCGTGCGCCAGAGAGGATCGCCGTCATGGAGGGTGTGAGGAAGTTCTGGAACTCGTCGATATAGCAGAAGAAGGGCGGACGGTCGGCAGGGTTCAGGGACTGACGCGCCATCGCCGCCTGGTGGAGTTTCGAGACGATGAGCGTCCCTAACAGATACGCATTCTCTTCTCCGATGAGTCCCTGACTCAGTTTGGCCAGGAGGATGCCCCGCCCGTTCATGATCCTCTCAAAGTTCAAGCCGTCCTTCTGGCGCACCATCGTGCGGATGGCCTTTGGACGAAGAAAAGTGTCAAGACGGGTCAATATGGAAGCTTGAGGCTTGCCGGTGAGGAGAGGAAATTCTTTCTGCCAATAGTAAACGATTTCGGGATCACGGACGGTTAGGAGGAAGGATTTGCGGTAATCAGCCTCTACGAGAAACCGTCGCAGATCGACGAGCGTCCCGCCCTCGTCGCTTTCGAGGAAAGCAAGGACGGCGTTTCCAAACACCGTCGTCATCTGGTCACCCCATGAGGTCGAGAGGCGGCGGAAGACGGCGACCAAGTCCGAAGCAAGAACCGTTCTTTCGTTCTCCGAGTGAGCGGAGAGGATATTGAGACCGAGCGGGAATTGCGGATCAGACGGGTCAAGGTAGATGACGTCATGGAGCCGGCTGTCCGGTATGTGTCCAACCACCCGGTCCACCAGATCGCCATGCGGGTCAAGAACGGCGACACCGTGCCCCTGTTCGATATCCTGAAGAATGAGGTTCTGAAGAAGAGTTGACTTGCCCGTGCCGGTCGCGCCGATAACGTAGACATGCCGAAACCGTTGCTCAGTATTCAACGTCACGAGCGTACACTCTCCTTGATGGACGTTTTCCCCGAGAATATACGCGTGGCCATGCGCAAGCGGCGGAGCGGCCCGTGTTTTCCTCACTGCCCGGACGAGTTTCTCGCTTCGTACCGACTGTGACGGCAGATGGATGAGGGAGACCAGTTCCCGGCTATTGAGAAGCATCCCCGACCGATGGGTGGTGCGAAAGACAATATCGGCGGTGCGAGCATCGTCTGGATAGTCGTCGTCTTCGAGGGGAACGAGTGCATTGCTTGGCGGATCGGAGTACTGGCCGAGGCTCCCGGCAATTGAGGCGATGATCTCCCAAACGCGTTCGGCGTTATTTGCCTTTCCGATGACCCGGAGGACCAAAGCGAAGAACGGACGCTCTACTTTCCGTTCAGCCAGCGGCACGGCGTCCGGCGCATCAGCAAAGAAGGGTCTTCCTTCCCAATCGAGGACGGAGCGCATAACCTCCGCGTGCCACGGGTGACGAACACCCGAAAGGAGCATCTGGATCGCGCCAGTCTCTCCGTATTTGAGGTTGTCGAATGCGGCGAGAAGGCCGACGTATGGATCGGGGTCGCTGTCCCGTAGCATCAGGAGCGGTCGCATGAATTCCTCTGACAAGCCGATATCAAGAACGCCGACCATCCCATCGCCACAGAGTGACTGGACAAGCCTATCCTCACTCTCAAGGCACATGGCGTCGGGGAAGTGCGCTCGGAACTGATTCCGCACGAGGGGTAAATCCGATGTGCGAGGCGTCATCTGCAACTGGATACGATCCGATTGCCCAACGATCTCGAAGCTCACCTGCTGGGATGCGGATTGCAAGTGGAGGAGGAACTGCTCTGCCTGGTCAAGCGTCGGTTTGTATTGCGCCGGTATGGTGATGGAAAGTGGTGTCAGGTCTATGGAACCCGTGTCTTGGCTCGGTGGTCTAACGTATCGGTCATTATATGAATCAAGGTCTAATGATGCCGACTCTATGGTTAGCGTCGGCGGATTGAAGCGTTTCAGGAGCCGCTCGACTAGTCCGGGTTTCCGTCCGTCATCCATAACCGGTCGTGGTGGAATAGCGTGACGGAATGGAACAAAAGGCGGCTCAAGGCCGACGGGATACGGCCAGACCTGCCAGCCGCGACCGCGACGTTCCCAGCGGTAGAAGTTGGATGTGAGTTGTTCAGATAGTGAAGAACGAGACGTACTGGTCAATGCTGTGGCCTTTTTGTATAACGAAGCACAGCCCTTGGAATCTAATAGCCGGATTTCACAGCGAACATCCTTTAACGGTCATCCAGAAAGTATGATGATCTCTTCTGGGTGTCGTCCCAATACAGATGTTCTTTCATAGCCTTAGCTACCCCTTTATACCCCGGAAACACGGAAGCCGCACTGACACCGTAGTCGTACAGGAGCCGAAGAAGCTTACCAGATTGCCCAGATGGTAATACAAAATGGATCATAACCGGTTGCCCTGATGGTTTTACCTTAAAGCGTGACCGGACAATCTTGTCCACTGTCTGTACATGAACGCGTAAACTCATCTCATGGGTGGTGACAGGTTCGGTCGTAAAAACACCGCTCTGGGCATGAAGGAACGGGTTCGAGGCTCTCGGAGCCGTAACCACATACACAGCAAGCTTTGGAGGTGGCTTCTTGTCATTGGGGTTAAATGCTTCTATAATTACCCAATCCAAATTCAACGCCCAGATACCCAAATTATGAGTCTCTTTTTTGACTGCTCCGATAGCCGCAAAATAGGCTGCCACCATGGGATTACCGGACCAATCCAAAAGGCGAGTGTGGACTCCATAGTGTTGTGCAATTGCCATTAGCGGTTGAATAATAGGGCGTGGCCAACCTTTGCAGCGAATTTCACAGAGCAATGAATTCCAAAAATCTGTGTCTCGGATGATATTGTCATCCCCGGGAATCTGTAAGCCTTCCCGGTCAACCAGCCAGAAAAACTCCTCCAAGCGTTTTAATTCGGCATGAACCTGTTCCTCATTTGTTCGTTGAGGGCCATTAAGTTCATTATGTACATATCCGAGTTTTGCAGTAGACCTGAGAGCCGAGGGTATCAATTGGTAACAATCATCTTCGTGACCGCGAAATACCCAGAAGGTCGGACCACTGCCCCATAGGGAATTACTGGGTGCCAATTCCTTCAGCAGTTCTTCCGCCGTATTGCACTGTATTGTCCTTATGGCTTTGCTCACTATGTCTATAAACTCCAGCGAGTCGTGAGAATGGAAATCAATTTATCGTCCAACCACATTCCCCACCATCGGTTTCCGCTCATCCTCCGAGAGTGCCCGGAGTCCCCTCGCCTCCGTAATCCCGTCGATCACTTCAAGCACCGCTTTCCGCACCGATTCCTGGAACATGAGGGCAATATCCATCTGGTAGTAGGTGACGGGGCGCAGGAGACGTACAAGCACCGCACCCACGACCGGGATCAAAAGCACAAGCCGCCAGAATGCGCCAGGGGCCTCGCCAAGCCACCATGAAATGAAAAATCCGTTACCGAACGGAGCCGCGCAGATGTCAAAGAGATGTTCATGCCGTCGTACGCGGAGATATTCCCGCTTTGCGGACAGGAGCGTTCCTTCACGATATTCGATACGGGACAGGTCTGTGTTGGGTAATTCGCGTCGAGTGATCGCTTCTTCAAGAGAAGAGTAGAACTGCTGCGTCGATTCTTGAAGTTCTTCAATCAGGATATACCAATGAGAAACGACGTCGGTTACTTTTCTGGCCATAACCTTCTCCCTGTCACAAGGATTGCCAAGCGCCGCGTGCAGGCAGGCGAGCACCTGACTGCCGCACAGAAAAGAACTTATGTTTCCATAGCTATCTGATTTTGAGAAATCTTAAGGGATTATCCCAATAATATACGAGAAAAGAGACGTCGGTCAAGAGTTATTTTGTTAATAACAAATAATCATAAAATTATTTTCTAGAGTTGTAATGGAAGTCATCCTCCATGACATCCTTATGTCCTCTGGCCGTGTGCAGCCATCTCCCCAAGCGCAACAGCCAGAAGAACCAACTCCCAGTATGGCGGGTGGTAAATGGTAAACCCGCGCGGCAACCTATCGAGAAGCGGGTATCGGGAGACGATCTCTTCGGTCAGGGCTTTGTGTGTTGTGGGCGGATCACCGCAGAGTCGCTCCTTTGCTGCTTGCAGTGAGATGCGCACTATTTTGTAGTCATGGGTATCCCATCGGGTCGCCATTTCCCTGAGTGCCTGGTTTACCGCGCCGGAGTTCTGCCGGTGTGATATATCCTCTAAAACCAGGAGGCCGTGTGAGGCCAATCGGGCCAGTGTATCGAGAACGAGAGTGCTTACTTCATGTGACAGGTCTCGACCGATTCGCTTTCCTCGAACTGTCTTCACCCCATACCGGATAATCCTCCTTTGTCGCATAAAGACGTAGCCGATTTCTCGACCACGAGCGACAAATGCGACAACCGGCAACGAATCGAAGGGCTGATGAACATGATGAACTTGATGAACGTTGCCAGAGGTGTACATAGACATGAGGCTGTTGGAAATTATGCTTATAAAATCGTTATCTCTGCGTCTCATGGCTTCCGATCATACCCGGTGGGAAGTTCATCAAGTTCATCAAGTTCATCGTTTTGGGCTTCTGGTAATAGAGGAGACTCTTGGATGCCATAGCGGACAAGAAGCTGGTCGATGGCTTGTCGTTCCTCACGCGCGATTACGTACTGGCCATCACGCCGACGTTCGGTGCGGAGATGTAACTTCCGGCGAATGACGTTGCCGACCCACTTCGGTGTAATTTTGTATTCATAGTCGTTGCCATGTTGTTCGGCTAAGTGATAGGCGATATCCTTGATCGCCATCGGCTCGTCGCCTTTTCGTTTCGTCGCGATGATCTCCATAATCTGCGATTCCACGCCCATACCCCGATCAGCGATGAGTTGACGATGATACGCTTGGGCGACCTGTTGCAGGTCGGCACGGGTCTGTTCATCCCGGATGATACTTAAAAGCGGTACGAACACTTGGTTGAGTCGCGGTTCGATGCTCCGGTCAATCAGGGCGGGATTGGCCGTCTGCGTGCCTTTATGTCGGAACCGGAACAAGAGGAGTTGGTTGCGTAGCGTGGTGGATTCCTGCCAGAAGGTATCGGGTAAGTTGATTGACACGTCGTTTCTGAGCGACCGATGTCCCATCTCTTCCGTCAGGCATCGGCTTTCAAGCGCCCGGTCCATGAAAAGGCTTCTGGTGGCAATGATCTTGGGGCCAAAGACCTGATAGGCGCGGGGATTGTATTCCTTTGTGTTACCGGTCGGTTCACTGCGAAGAACAGGAAAGCCTTTAGCGTTGCCGTTGTTCAGAATCTTCACGATATCGGCCTTCTCATCACTCTGCGGAAAGTCTCCTTCGTCGATTATCATGGTTCCTTGAAAAATATCCAGTATCCGGAAGATGGGTGAGACACTCGAAGCCCCACTCGCAAAGATCGGTTTGTAACAAAGGGAACCGACCGTCAGAAGAAACCGGGTTTTCCCGCTGCCGGCCTCGCCTATTACCCGAAGATACGGCAGTTCATTAAAATCTTCGTAGACCCAGGAGAAGAGGACATAGTAACAACACAGTCGCTCAAAGAGCGGCGAGACATCCACGTAGCGATGGATGAATCTTCCGATGCGATCGAGAAGGGCTTGTTCCGTGTCGTAATCCTCAACCGCGGATGGGAAAAGCACAACGCAGTGGTGGATAAGATTGTTATGGGGCGAGTACGGCGTAATGACTTGGTTCGGGGCGATCTGGAAAGTCTTTTCTTCCCACCACGTTCCATCGGAGTAGACCGCATACCGCGTCTCTGGGCCGTCGAAAAGCATCTCGCCGATTGTGCCGTCCGAAAGAACGAAGGACGGTACGGCAACAGAGCGTTTGTTCGACAACGAATGCGAATTAGTCATATTCGAATCGTTGGGCATTTACAGGCCGAACGGCGCACCTGCTCCGCCAAGTCGATCAACGTTTGGGTAAACCGGCGAGCATCTACAGGCGCGGAAGGGCCGTACTTGAACTGGTGAACCAGATCATTGCGCTCATCGACGTCCTGGAAGACAAACACGGTGGTATCGTTGGAACTGTGTTCGACCTTGATCAATTCCAAACCACGCAGGCAGAGATAGGCTGCCAAGTATAAGGAAGTGGTATAGAAGCAGTGCCCGTCGCGAGGAGTGAGAAAGATATTACTCATCGTGAAGATTGTTAAAATGAGCTTCGGCTTCTCTAATCTGGCGCTTCAGGTGGGCGTATCGCTCTTCATACAGAAATGCGACGGGAATACGAAGGATAATTTCGAGCTTCAGCGCTGTTTCGAGATTGGGCAGACGGCGGCCTCGCTCAAATTCGGAGAAGTGAGTTGTGGTTGAGTGCCCCATCAAACACGCGACGCGCTTCTGAGAAAATCCCATGCGCTTTCGATATAACCAGATACGATTGGGGCATAGTACTGGAAGAAGTTTGTGGGTCTGAGACCGTCGTGTAGCCATAACAATATGATATCGTCGGAAAATACAAGGCAACACAGGGAAAATCTCCCGGATGTGGGAAACAGGTCGTTTACGAAGAGGAATCAGACAGGCGTTTTACCTAAGCTCTTGAAAAACAAAAATATAGACGATTCAGATCAAATCAATTGGTTACTCTCAAACCATTCCTTGAGATCGTACGCCTTCTTGCAGGCTAACGGGAATATCGCCAACGTGAGTTGGACGGTCTCCGGCATCACTTGCCCCGCCTGCGGATGGACAGCGTCGTTCCGCTGAGTTCGTATCGCTTCTTGAAGCGCCGCCAGATATTTGTCCGCCCCTTCATGGATAGCGTAGGGCATTGCCTTGGTGCTGATGGCGCGGTTGAGATTGTCAGACAGGCGTCTGAACATTTTGGGCAGGCTGCGTTCGATCATGGTGTTCTTGATCGCATTTTTCTCACCGGCGTCCTGGACTGACAGGAGTAACGCATCCATTAAGAGGTAGACGGTCTTTTCGCTGGCAGCCCCGATCATCACCGCCGAGGCAAACCAGGCGCGACGTTCGTAAGTTACGACCGCCTCCTGAACATACTGTTTGACCACCGGATCAACAGCCGGAACCAGCGCGTCGAGAGCAGCCAGGTAGCCCTGCGGATCCTCCGGGGGCGGTGTTGCGCCGCTTGCCCAGGCTTTCCCTGTTTCTGTGATGCAAAACCAATTTGGATTCGGGGCATTTGGGTGCGCAGGTTGCGGCACTATGTATCCAAGCGCACAAAGCTGGACAAAACCTTCGGTCAGGTTGACCGCAATTGGTCGGAGAGACCGATCACTATAGAGACGGTAAAAAAGATTATGGTAATGTTGTTCATCGCCCGACGGAACAATTCCCTCTTGTGCCAACGCGGCGAGGGTTTTCTGCATAAGCTCTGAGTAACGGGGTTCCTCGCTTGTAATCCTGCCCAGAGCCGACTGCATGCATCGCATAACCAGACCTCGACTACATTTTTCCATAGCATCTTAATCCTTGACGGGCGTTTTCACATGCGTCCCCGCGCAGGGGTTCTTGCTCCATTTCCGTGACGGCGCGGGCGATTTGCCTTTGTCTCTCGCTCGGGAGCCGGTGAAGCTGCTTAATCGCTCCATCCGACAGCCTACAGACCCAGTCCATGCTTCACCTTGCTCCAGGGTACGGATTTCCCGCGCTTGAGTTCGTCGAAGCCTTTCTCGACGATTTTCTTCTCTTCCGGAGTCAGGGCGTCTTCCGGATCTACCAGCTTCTTGGGTTTGATAAGGACAGCGTTCTCGGATCTTGTCACTTCGACGAAGTCGCCTTCCCGAAGTCCTAAGTCGTCAAAAACCTTCTTGGGGATGGTCACCTGACGGTTGGTGCGGATTCTCACGACGGGCATTGCTTTCCCTCCTCGCGGTTTGGACAGAACGTTCATATGCCTATTATTTTATTAAAGTAATAGCAGAGAGTCAAGCGAAAGGGTTACCGGCGTGCAGTTGGAAGCGTCACTATAAGGCAAAATCTTGATGTTCTTGTAGTGGAAGTTACTCTTCTGTAAATGAAGCAAGATTCAGGGGGTATTAAATTTGGATCGATCCACTATATATTGAGTTTATCATTGACATAAACCACCACTGGTCGTATTTTTCAGTATCTGGGAGTTTGGTTGGTCTCGATGTTACCACACAGAATTGGAATCATTTTGCTGAGGAGGTGATAGTATGGCTACAAAGAAAGTTGTTCGCAGCGCAGTGACCGGCCGTTTCGTTAAATCCGGAACGGCAGTAAAACATCCAAAGACAACCGTAACCGAGACCATCAAAACTCTGAAGAAAAAGTGATCGCATTGAGAAGACCTTACTCCCAGATGGATATCAACACGTAACGCTAAAACTTCCTTTCAACCTGAATGAGATAATCTACTCATTGTTCTTGCCGCGGTTGGTTAAAATGGATATGACAAAGAGAGAAAAGACTGCTGAGTACGCAATAGCAAGCACTCTGACTCGGCAAGCCCTTCTTATAGCCAAACCATACTTTGATCAGAGAGGCGCGGACCTATTGGGATTTCTTCATATCTGTGGCGGCGCTAAGTTCTGCCGAATTCAGTGTAAATACAGGCAAGCAGGAAGCCGGGTAGAGATTCCGGTTCACTATGTTCCTGGCGCATTCGTATGTATTGCTTATGTAGTTCCAAAAGAGACGGTCGCCACTGACGCAACTACACACGCTTTGTACTGTTTTTTTCCCGATGATATTCGGCAATGGAATAAACATTCTGGCCATTACGCTCTCTCGCTACCAAACTACTCAACATGTATTGAGCGGTTTAAGGATAATGTTTTAGATGAAAAGAACTATGATCGGCTGTGTCGCCTTATTCAGGAATCGACGGTTCAGGACGAAATGGGAATGCTAGATTTTTCCAATCCTAACAACAGCGGATTGTTCGTGCTTCTTTTCTGATCAGTAGTTGCCAAGTGTTGCTGTTAGCGCCTACTCAACCAAGATGAAGATCGTTCTTTACGTCGATGCGCCCGATGAGTTGGGGAGCGCCGGTACGTCGAGATCTGCGAGCATCTGAAGGTATGCCCGGCGTGCAGATACAAGGTGGCCTGGTGTCAGGAGAAGGAAGGAACAGTGGATGGACAATGGCGACAAAATTGAGGCCCTGAAATACTTGTCGCAAACACATCGGGCAAGCCTGGAATCACGATTCAGGCGGGAATTTCAGGTACTCTATATAAGCCTTTCATTTTATGTACTCGTTACCGCCGCCTATCTGACCTATTTGAAGGATGAAATACCCACCCCTATTTCATGTTCGCCATACTTTGCCCTCTATGTATGGGCTTTTTTGATATTAACCGGTATGTGGCCTGTACGATATTTAGTTGGGACGTCTTTCGCTAATAATACAAACATGAATTTGGCAGAGCAAGCCGAAGATGAACTCACGCGAACAGTTGGACTTTTCCCGCTGGGTAGAGGAGTCCATCCTAATCGTTACACATACTTCGGCGAGGGCGTGCTGATAACCCTGTTTGCTTCGGCCGCGGGTTGGTTAATAACGATTTCCAACTCCAAAACTGGGAGTTGCATCCCGTGGCTCAATCTCCTCATGATAATTGTCTTCCTCTTGGTCGGAGCCTTGAGGCACATAAAATCGTTATATGTTTCTATCCGGATATGGGCCGTTCGAAAATGGCGATCTTGGCGCAGGAAACCTTAACAGGTTTCTATCGAAGGTGACCTCAACCCTTTTACGAGAGCTGCGAAGGATTTCCCTGTGGGCGGGGAGCTCCACTCTGTGGTAATACGGGCTACCCACGAGGAGGGAGCATAATTCTCAAGCAAATAAGCCAAGTTTTTGTGGGGCAATCCACTCAT
>CAYJVC010000005.1:0-63301 GCA_964373505.1 uncultured Planctomycetia bacterium | reverse complement strand
TGGCACCTCGATGTCGGCTCATCACATCCTGGGGGTGGAGAAGCTCCCAAGGGTCCGTCTGTTCGCCGGTTAAAGTGGTACGTGAGCTGGGTTCAGAACGTAAATTACATTGCGTTCTATCGTAGAAATACGATAAAATAAATCTGACTGAAATCGGTGAAACCCTCCTTGGTTTTTCGAACTTACCAAAAGGGCAATACCGAGGGAAGATCAGGCTCGTGTCAAACGAAGATAAGGCCTATATCGCAGGTTTTCTTGATGGCGATGGTTGTATAATGGCACAGTTGGTACGTCGTAAAGATTATATTTATGGCTATCAAGTGCGCGCAAGCATCGTGTTTTATCAGAAGCAAAATCATCAGGAAATCCTCGACTGGCTTAAACAGAAGCTGAGGATTGGATACATTCGCCAAAGAAATGATGGAATGGCGGAGTATACAATTGTCGGTTTTAATGAGGTAGAGAAAGTTATACGAATACTCTATCCGTATCTTCGCTTGAAGAAAGTCTTGGCTGGGAAAATGTTGGAGCTAATACGGTCACATCCTAAGCGGATGTCGCCCGAAGAGCTTCTTCGAGTAAGCAAACTTGTGGATGAAACTGCAACATTTAATTATTCGAAGAAAAGGACCAACACTTCGCAGACTATCAAGGCATTTTTAAAAGACTCGAACCTTTTCCCCGTAGAGACTGAAGCTTAGTCATCAGGACGAAGCTGAGATAGTTTCAAAAACTGAAGCTATAAAACGTCAGCCCCTCGCCAAATTAAGTTTATGTGCAGGGTGAAGATATAGTCCATGCCGCCAGAAATGGTGGGGATACATGCGTGAGACAGTTCGGTCTCTATCTGCTGCGGGCGCAGGAAATTTGAAGGGAGCATTCCCTAGTACGAGAGGACCGGGAATGACCGATCTCTGGTGTTCCAGCCGTGCTGCCAAGTGCGTAAGCTGGGTAGCTATATCGGGAAAGGATAAGTACTGAAAGCATCTAAGTACCAAGCCCCCCCTAAGATAAGATTTCCCTGTCGCCGAAAGGCGACCTAAAGACTCCATGTAGATCACGTGGTTGATAGGCCAGATGTGTAAGGGCGGTAACGCCTTCAGCTTACTGGTACTAATAAGTCGTGAGGCTTGACCTAAAATTTGCGCAGGACTTACGCCGTCCGCTAGATTCATGGCGGACGGCGTCAAGTCCCCCGAATTATTGATATGCCTTCCAACTATGAAATTGTCAAAGAACAAACAAACTTGCTGGTGACATTAGCGGAGGGGTCACACCCGTTCCCATTCCGAATACGGACGTTAAGCCCTCCAGCGCCTATGGTACTTGCGGGGCAACTCGCTGGGAGAGTAGGACGTTGCCAGCATCACATATCCGCTCAGCTCACAAAGCTGGGCGGATTTTTTTGACGTGTTATGGTATGATATCGCATTCAAAGGGGCGGGAGATCTATTTTAGAGTCTGATCACGAATTTGGTTGTCCGTATTGTGGGTCGCTAAACTCGGTGCGCATTGACAAAACCGCCGGCCGAAGACAGCAATACGTGATCGATTGCCAGGTGTGCTGCCGACCGATACAGGCGGAGGTTGATATCGATCCGGAAGGATATGTCAGCTTTATCGCCAAAAGAGAGGGCGAAGGATGAGCGAACTGGACGCGGCTTTTTGGATTAAAATTGCTTTATGTCTTTTTTGCGGTACGATCGTAGGGGCTGAAAGACAAATACACAAAAAACCCATTGATGTCAGGACCAGCATACTGATCTGTCTGGGGACCATGACGTTCATCTACCTCGGTGAGCTTCCGAACGGCGATAAAGACAGCACGCGCGTTCTGGGCCAGGTGGTCACAGGCATCGGGTTCTTGGGAGCGGGTGTGATCATCACGCGGCAGGGGCTCGTTGCGGGTGTCACCTCCGCTTCAGTCGTCTGGGTGCTGGCTGCCGTCGGCGCCGCGATCGGGTTTGAAGAGTACTCGATCGGGGTCGTCATTTCCATTGTGACCGTGATGATCCTTACGGGGCTCCATTGGCTTGATTCGATCATGGGTCGCGCCGACTCGACCAAAAAAGATCCCTCGGTGGGATAGCCGGAAACTTATCGCTGGACAAATCAGGGCAGAGATGCTACATTGTTTGCGTTAATACAGGTGAGGTCGTTTGGGAATTGTAAGAATGAATTTTTGAAAAACCACGGATTTGCTTATATTCGTGGTTTTCTTTTTTTAAGCCGGACGACACAGTTTAACCATAAGTAAAAAGGCAGGTACAATGACAAGAGGTACAGTTAAGTGGTTTAGCGATCAAAAAGGTTACGGGTTCGTGACTCCAGAGGGCGGAAAAAAGGATGTGTTCGTCCATTTTTCAGCGCTGGTCGGGGAGGGTTTCAAATCTCTTCGTGAAGGTGACACCGTCGAGTTCGAAGTGACCCAAGGCCCAAAAGGTGAGCAAGCCGCTAACGTCAGAAAAGTTTCTTAATTTCTGATTTTTGAGTCAACCAAAACCCCGCTTTGCTTCATAAGCAAGGCGGGGTTTTACGTCGGGAGATGGAATGACCCGTAATCATCCTGCGTCGGTTTTTTTCTTGGCCCTGTTTCTGGGAATATTTCTACAGACCGCCGTCATTTTTTCACCGTTCATCCCGGTGATCTTCTGGGCGGCTCTCCTTGCCTTCGGGTTCTATCCGTTGTATCAAACCTTTTTACGGCGCTTGCGTTGCGGCGAAAATCTGGCGGCGCTCGTTACGATGTTATGCATTCTTTTGGCGGTGGCCCCGCTGTCTCTCGTCGTCGTATTTCATCTATCGGCGGAGGTGACAGGGCTTATTCAGAAAATTGCCGATTTTGTGACCGAGGGACATTTGAAAGAGCTATTTCAAAAGGTCTATTCTCTGCCGGTGGTGAAATCCCTGGAGGACCGGATCTTCTCCTCTCGTTTTTTGGAACGAAACCTCGATGAATGGACCCTCAACCTTACGCGAAGCCTCGGAAACTTTACGCTGCATCAATTCGGGGTCATCAGCCGGAATATTTTTTATTTCGTACTCGGGTTTCTCGTCACGATGCTCCTTGTCTACGCGCTTTTGAGGCACGGGCAAAATATCAATCAATTCATTTACGAAATTACGCCGCTCGAAGAAAACGACAAAAAGGCCATTTTTCACCAAGTGAAGGAGACGCTCTCCGCCGCGATCCACGGCCAGATCGTGGGGGCGCTCGCGCAATCGGTCTCGGCGGGGCTGGTGTTCTATTTTCTGAACCTGCCTGTGCCGCTCTTCATAGCGGCGGCCACTTTTCTGTCATCGATGATCCCGGTGGTTGGGGCCTCGATAGTGTGGGTGCCGTTCGTAGTCTATCTTGCGGTGACCCAACATTACGCAAAAGCGCTGCTGCTGCTCCTTCTGGGAACGCTCGTCATTAGCGCCATCGACAACATTTTGAAACCCGCCATCATCGGCGAAAAGACCAAGCTCCCTTATTCACTCCTTTTTCTGGCTATTCTGGGAGGCATGAAGGTGTACGGTTTCATGGGAATATTCGTGGCGCCGGTGGTCCTTTCGCTTTTCTTTGCGCTGATAAAGATCTACCGCGAAAAGTATCTGATAAAATCCTGAGCGCGGCTATGGTAGACTATCCGGTATGTCAAAAAAAATACTGATAGCCGATGACAATCACGGGCATTTGGAAGTGCTCAAGTCCTTTTTGGAGAAAAGGGGGTATGAGGTGATCACGGCCGGGGACGGCGAGGAAGCGCTGGACAAGGCCATGAGTGAAAGCCCGGACCTCATCGTGCTGGACGTTCAAATGCCCGTCATGGACGGTGATGAAGCCGCGATGCACCTTAAATCCAAACAGGAAACCAGGGCCATCCCGGTCGTTTTTGTCACGGCGCTCCGAACGGAAGCAGAGATCGAGGAAAACGGCGAAAAGGACATATTCGCGAAGCCCGTCCCGCTGGACCGTTTCCTGGCCAAAATCAAAGAATTGACGGCCGAATGAATTATCGCTTGGCAATGGGAGTTCTTTTTTATACACTACAGGAAGCGAACACAACTTTGAGGTGCTGAATGGCTAAAAAAATATTTGTGGTGGATGACGAAAAGATCATCACTGAATTCATAAGCGCGGCTTTGACAACCGGCGGCTACACATGTGTCGTCTCCAATAAGGCCGAGGGTGTCGTCGAAACGGCGCGCAAGGAGAAACCGGACCTCATTATTCTCGACATTATGATGCCGGACATGGACGGCACAGACCTCAACATTTGCTTGAAAGAGGATGAGGTCACAAAGAATATCCCCGTAATTTTTTTGACCGGCTTGATTCAAAAAAGCGAGGAGCAAATAGATACGTCTAAGAAAGATATCATTCTCGCAAAACCGTTTTCCATGCAGCAGCTTTTGAATAAAATCAAAGAAGTGCTAAAAAGCTAGCCCGGGAGTGTGCGCCGGGCGGGAGGAGGCGGCATGTTCGAAGATTTGTTGATCAACCCTTGGGCGGTGTTGGGCAGCGCGGCGTTGGGCATGGCGATCGGGATGCTCTGGTATTCACCAATCCTGTTCGGCAAGCTTTGGATCCGATTGAGCGGTGTTCCAGAATCCGCCATGGAGCAGGTTAAGAAGGGCGGCGGGATGGCCAAAACGTATCTGGGAGCCTTCTTGAATTACCTGGCCATGAGTTTCGGGCTCGCCTTCTTTTTGGACCGCGTAGGCGCCTATGACGTCGTCGAAGGCCTGAGTGTCGCCGCCGTGCTATGGCTCGGATTCGCCGCGACCGTGCTTTTTTCGTCGGTGCTATGGGAGCGCAGGCCTTTGGCGCTTTTTTTGATCAATGCGGGCCATTATTTGGTTTTTTTAGCGAGCGCCAGCGTCGTCTTGATGTTGTTCCTGTAAGCGGCGTTTGAGGTATAATAAGCGTATTCACGAAAGGAGATGAACATGTCAGAGACAAACTCCAGGCAGAAATTTGAGGAGGCTTTGAGTCTTCTGAACGAAGCCGCAAAGGAAAAAAGAGAGGACATTCAAAAACTGATGTCGGGAAAGTACTCGCACATCAAAGATGTGATGGGGGAGAGCAAAGACAGCGCGGTTGAGGTTTTTGAAGAGGTGGACGAGAGCGTCCGTAAGAATCCCTGGGCCTACATCGGGGGTGCGGCGCTTGGGGCGCTTCTTCTTGGGTATATCCTCGGCTCCCAAAGAAAATAATCGAGCCACATCCGACTCTTGGACATCCTCAGGAAACTGTCTGAAACGATTTTTGATTCGACGATCGGACTGCTTCAGGCGTGGCAGAAGAGTTCTGTGCAGGTCGTAAAGATCGAGGCAGCGAAGGTTTACCTTAAGACCATTCAAAAGGTGCGTCGCCAGAGCCTGTTGCTGGTGTCCATGCTGTTTTGCTTATTGATACTCGCGGTGGCGGTGGTTGTGATGCCCGTGGTGCTGCTCGTTCTTTCGCCGCTCGCGGTCGTGACGAAATTCAAGCTGGCTTGCGCATTGACCGTCCTGGAAGCAGGGATCGCCGGCTTTTTTTTGTGGAGTTTTTTCTCCCAGAAAAACTGGATGAAGATTACGCGCTCGAATGAGCTGATCGCGGACGCCGTCCGGGAAGAATAAATGTCAGGCCACTCCAAGTGGGCGACGATCAAACACAAAAAGGGGGCGCTGGACGCCAAGCGGGGCGCGCTTTTTACCAAGATCATCAAAGAGCTTACCGTTGCGGCCAAGAACGGCGGTAAAAATCCCGAAACAAATCCACGGCTTCGAACGGTTCTGGGAAAGGCCAGAGAGGCCAACATGCCCGCGGACAACATCGAGCGGGCCATCAAGAAAGGCACCGGCGAGCTTCCCGGCGTCGTTTACGAAGAGATCTCTTACGAGGGTTACGGGCCCGGAGGCGTGGCGATATTGATCGACGTATTGACCGACAACAAGAACCGCACGACGGCTGAAATACGCAATATTCTGGAAAAAAAAGGCGGCAATTTGTCGGGCGCCGGTTCCGTGGCCTGGCAGTTCCATAAAAAAGGTTTTATCACGGTCAAAAAAACGGCCGTCGGCGAGGACAAGCTGATGTCGATAGCGCTCGATGCGGGCGCTACCGATTTCAACGTAGAAAATGAGAATTTCGAGATCACGACTGAACCCTATGATTTTGAGAATGTGAAAAAAGCGCTTTTGGACGCACAGGTCCCCTTGGAGAGTTCTGAGGTCACAAAGATCGCCCAAAACAATGTGAGCCTAAGCGCCCACGACGTCAAGAACGTACTCGCGCTTTTAGATACGCTGGAAGAAAGCGAAGACGTTCAGAATGTATATTCCAATTTGGAGATTCCGGACGAAATACTGAAAGAACTGGGCGGATAATTTATTGAGAGTGTTGGGCGTTGACCCAGGCCTCGAGGTGACCGGATACGGGGTCGTTTCGTTCGCCGGGGGGTTTTCCCGTGACCGGGCCATGGAGCTTATAGAAGCAGGCGTCGTGCGCACGCATTCAAACGAGGGCATTTCCGCGCGCTTGTACAAGGTGCACGCGGCGTTGTCCGAGGTCGTGGCCGAGCTTAAGCCTGATATGCTCGCGATCGAGAAGTTGTACGCGCACTACAAACACCCCACCACTGCCATTTTGATGGGGCACGTTCGCGGAGTTGTCTGCCTTTTAAGCGCGGCGAACCGCATTCCGCTTGTGAATATTCCGTCGACACACGTCAAAAAATCTATCACCGGAAACGGCCACGCAAATAAAATTCAGATGCAGCGCATGGTGCAACACCTCTTAAGCTTGAAAACAATGCCCGAGCCGCCGGACGTGGCGGACGCCATTGCCGTGGCGATCTCCTGCGGGCTCAACACATCGGGCAACGCGGAGGCCGCGGGATGATCGCGCAGATCTCCGGGATCATCGAAGGCACTTCCGAAAATTCTCTGACCGTGAATGTCGGGGGTATTTCGTATGAGGTCCACATTCCCACCGCAGTCATGAAAGGGCTGGATGGGCGCATGAAACGCAGCGAGCGCGTGTCACTCGTAACCTACCATTACCACCAGACGGACCCCTCTAAGAGCATTCCGATCCTGATCGGGTTCGCCAACCGCATTGAAAAGGATTTTTTCGAAAAGTTCATCACCGTTTCGGGTGTGGGACCCAAGGCCGCCGTACGGGCCCTGAGCCAGCCGATCCCGGACATTGCACAGGCCATTGATTCGGGAGACTTAGGCTTCCTCAAATCGCTGCCGGGAATAGGGGAACAACGCGCGAAGGAAATTATCGCCAAGCTCCAGGGCAAGATGGGCAAGTTTGCGCTGATGCCTGGCGGGTCGAACGGGTCAAAGACCGCGGACACGAACGGCCGGACCACCCAAGAGAACGTGAAGGAAGAAGCGCTTGAAGTGCTTTTGCAGCTTCAGTATAAAAAAGAAGAGGCGCGCTCCATGATCGATAAGGCATTTCAAAGAATGCCGGACCTGGCGACCGCCGAAGAGGCCTTGAATGAAGTCTACAAGCAGAGAAAAAATAAGTTTTGAACGAGTCGAACGGGAAAAGCTCCTGACACCCAAGTCCGAAGAGGTGGAGGGGATCCTCGACCTGTCGCTGCGGCCGACCAAGATCTCCGAATTTATAGGCCAAGAGGGTCTCAAGGAGAACTTTCGCGTTGCGCTTGAGGCGGCCAAGAAAAGGAAAGAACCGTTGGAGCACATCCTGCTTTCGGGTCCACCGGGACTCGGGAAAACGACGCTTGCGCACATTGTGGCGCACGAGATGCAGGCCAAGATCATGGCCACGAGCGGGCCCGCGATCGAGCGGGCGGGAGACTTGATCGGGATTCTGACCAACCTGGAAGAAGGCGATATCTTGTTCATCGACGAGATCCACAGACTCTCGAAAGTCGTCGAAGAGTTCGTGTATCCGGCGATGGAGGATTTTCAGATCGATTTTGTGGTGGACAAAGGGCCTTACGCGAAGACGATAAAATTCGCTCTCAAACGCTTCACGCTGATAGGCGCCACGACGCGCTCGGGGCTTTTGAGCTCGCCGCTTCGCGGCCGCTTCGGGATATCCTTTCACCTGGATTTTTACGAGCCCGGCGACCTTGCGAAGATCATCGAGCGGTCTGCCAAGCTTCTCGGGATCGGCATCGAAAAAGATGCGGCGATGGAACTGGCGAAACGATCGCGCGGGACCCCGAGGATCGCCAACCGCTTGCTTCGAAGGGTGCGGGATTACGTGCAGGTAAAATCGTATCCGAAGATCACGACGGAATTCGTCGGGAAAGCGCTGGAAGCGCACGGAATCGATAAGGAGGGTCTGGACGGGCTGGACCGCAAAGTGCTTAGGACGATCGTGGAACATTATGACGGTGGCCCGGTCGGTATCGAATCCCTGGCGGCCACGCTCAACGAGGAGGCGGACACGATCGTGGACGTAGTGGAGCCGTATCTTCTAAAAAGCGGGTATATCAAAAGGACGTCGAGGGGTCGTGAGGCTACCGCTTTGGCGTACCGGCATTTGAAGATTCCCGAGGATCCGAGCCACAAGGCCGAGGATCTCTTCAGTCCGAGCAAGTAGCCTTTCATTGAAATCCGCGCCTTATTCATCAAAGCTAGTCCGGTATTTTCTCATCTCCGCCTTGGTGCTGGTTTATTATACGGGGTTCGCCATGGCCGGTGCGGAACCCACGGTACGCGTGCTGGTCTCCGAGAAACAGAACCTTGTGAGACTCACCGTCAAGGGCGAGTACCAGATCCGGATCCTGCCGTCTTTAGAGCTTGTAAAAAAAGGCAGCAAACTCACGCGCACGTCTCTTAAAGCTACCCCCCTGGGCGTTCAATTGGGTGCCCGCGAATTCCTAGGCCGCGGCATTCGCATCGAACCTAAGCAGGACCGAGATCTCACCCTCGATCAAATCCGTTTCCGCGGTTTTATTGACGTTCTGAAGGACCCGGCCAACAGTCTGTACGCGATCAACACGCTCGATATCGAAAAATACCTGTATGGGGTGTTGCCTCATGAAGTGGCGCACTGGTGGCCGCTGGAGGCATTGAAAGCGCAGGCAATTGCCGCCCGGACTTACGCGCTTTACCAGGTTCAGGTCAGCAGAACGCAGGAATACGACGTAAAAAGCACCACGAGCTCCCAGGTGTACGGAGGCAGCACCCGAGAGCGTCTCCGCCCAAAAGCCGCGGTGGACACGACACGCGGCAAGGTGTTGAGCTTCGAAGGAAAAATTTTCCCAGCCTATTTTCACGCCACCTGCGCGGGTGTAACGGCAGCGGCGAAGGAATTATGGAAGATCGACCTTCCACCGCTGAGGGGGGGCGTCCAGTGCGGATATTGCCGGGTCTCGCCGCACATCCAATGGCAGTCCCGCGTGCCGCTGGCCCAAGTCGAGGAGAAAATGAATAAAAACGGCCGCCCGGTGGGTCGTGTGCTGAAAATTGAGCCCGCCTCCCAAACTCCCTCAGGCCGCGTGGGAAGCCTTCGGATAGCCGGCACGGCCGGCGAGGCGCTCATGGCGGCGAAAGATTTTAGGATCTGGCTCGGCGGAGATAAGATCCGGAGCACACACTTTGCGGTGACAATACAAGACGATCTGGCGGTCTTTGACGGCAGGGGCTGGGGACACGGCGTCGGTCTTTGCCAGTGGGGCGCATTCGGCCAGGCGCTTCTGGGGCATAATTTTCAACAGATACTGCAATTTTATTACCCCGAATCCCAGATCATCGATTATGAACCTCGGTGATTTTGATTATCCACTTCCCAAGGAGCTTATCGCCCAATTCCCCTTGGCCGGCAGAGACGGATCGCGCCTTTTGTTGGCGAACCGAAAAACGGGAGGTCTGACGGACGGGCATTTCCGGGACATCGCGGAGCTCATTCCGAAGGGCGATCTTCTGGTTTTGAACGACACCAAGGTGTTCCCGGCCAGGGTCCCGGGGCGGAAGAAAGTAACGGGCGGCAAGGCAGATATTCTTCTTTTGTCGGAAGGACATGAGAAAAATATCTGGAAGTGTCTGCTACAACCTAAGCTCAAAGAAGGCCAGAGCGTGGTGTTCGACACACCGGGGATTGAAGCGGTGTTTGTCGGAAGGGACGCGGCCGGCATCCCGCTCATGAAATTTAAAGGAACCAAAGATGTCCGGGCCCTCGCCGAAAAAATTGGACAGATGCCGCTGCCTCCCTACATCAAGCGTGAGCCCAGCGACTCGGACAAGCGGGATTACCAGACCGTGTACGCCGGAAAAGAAGGCGCCGTGGCGGCGCCGACCGCCGGACTTCATTTTACGGATTCACTTTTGAATAAAATCAGGGAAAAGGACATCCGGATCTTGACCGTGACGCTTCACGTAGGCTACGGCACATTCCGACCCGTGGAGGACCTCGAAAACCACCGCATGCATTGTGAAGAATTTGAACTACCAGCGGAAACCGCGGATGCGATCAACCGGGCTCAGGCGGCCGGGCGCGGCATTTGGGCGGTGGGCACCACCACGCTCCGGGTTTTGGAAACCTGCGTTCAGGATAAAAAGCTCATACCCGGAAAAGGGGAGACGGATCTATTTATCAAGGCGCCGTTCGAGTTCGAGGTCGTAGACCATTTGATCACTAACTTTCATTTGCCTAAAACTACGCTCCTGTTGCTCGTTTCCGCGTTTATGGGGGAGGCTTTTAGAAAAAAAGCGTACGAACACGCGATCGCTGAAAAGTACCGGTTTTATAGCTTTGGCGATGCGATGCTGATTGTTTAAGTGTTTCCGCCATTGTGATATGATGAGTGCCCTAAAAAACTATGCTGAAAAAGTACGCGGTATTCCTAATGTTGGGGCCTGTTTCCAATGCGCTGTGGGCTTGGTGGGCACTGCCCGAGATCCATGAACAGGGCACGATGGAAGAGATACTCCAATGGATCTTGGTGCAGGCGACCCTGCCGGCCGCGTTCGCGGTGCTGCTCCTTTTCAAGTGGCGGCTTGTCCTGCTCCTCATGACGGCCTATAGCGGTTTTATTCTCCTCTTCGCGGCGGGTGTTTTGGGATGGGCGCTCATGGGCGGCGGAACCCCGCTTTCCGTTTATACGGTTTGTCTGGCTTTATTTGTGATGGGGTTCGGAATATTGTTCAACTCCTTGAAGGACCTGGGAGTGGGTCAAAAAGTGAAGCGCTATGACTTTGAAGACTAAAAAGTAGTGTTCCAAGTCCTTTGCAGGGATCCCCGCACGCGGGCCCGCACGGGGATCTTAAAAACTTCCCATGGAAATATCAAGACCCCGGTGTTCATGCCGGTGGGAACACAGGCCACGGTCAAAACCATTTCCAACCAGGAGCTTCTCGACGCGGGCGCGCAGGTTATTCTTTCGAATACCTACCATCTTTATCTTAGGCCGGGAGAAAAAATAATAGGGGAAGCGGGCGGATTGCATTCGTTCATGAATTGGCCCAAACCCATGCTGACGGATTCGGGAGGTTTCCAGATCTTCAGCCTCGCGACACTCGTGAAGATCAGGCAGAACGGCGTGGAGTTCCGCTCCCACATCGACGGCTCGAAGCATTTCTTGACACCGGAAGACGTGATCCGGATCCAGAACACGCTGGGGAGTGATATCCTCATGCCGCTGGACGAATGCGTGAAATACCCCAGCGAGAAAAAATACGCGGAAGCGTCGCTCACCGTCACGAATGAATGGGCCGCTTGCAGCAAGAAAGCGTGGCAGGCTCTCAACAAAGACAGGCCTGAAGATCTTAAAAGTGTTCTCTTCGGGATCGTGCAGGGAGGCATGGAGCCCGCGCTCAGAAAAAGGGCCGTCGAGGAACTCTGCGCGATAGATTTTCCCGGTTATTCGATCGGGGGCTTAAGCGTCGGGGAGCCCAATGAACTGATGTATGAAGTGCTGGGAGCCACGGCGCCGGCCCTCCCGGAGCAAAAACCGAGGTATTTGATGGGCGTGGGGATGCCTAAGGACTTGTTCGAGGCGGTTTCACAAGGGATCGACATGTTTGACTGCGTGGTGCCGACGCGCAACGGCCGCAACGCCACGGTGTTCACACCCGAGGGCACACTTCTGATGAGGGGCGCTTCCTACGTCAGAGATTTCAGGCCGATCGATGAAAAATGCGCCTGTTACACTTGCCGTACCACCACGCGCGCCTACATCCGACATTTATTCAACTCCGAAGAATACCTAGCCGGGCGACTTGCTTCTTTACACAACCTCACATTTTTTATACAATTACTTGACTCCATGCGTGTTGCGATCGAAGAAGACCGCTTCATGGAATTTCGTAAGCAATTCGAAAGGAATTTTAGATGACCGATGCTCAGCCCGGCGTTTTTATCCAGTTCTTGCCCCTTGTTTTTCTGTTCGTTATCTTCTACTTCCTCATCATCCGTCCCCAGCAAAAAAAGCAGAAAGAACACGCTCAAATGTTGGCAAAACTCGACAAGAACGATGAGGTTATCACCGCCAGCGGCGTCCATGCGACCGTTGTGACGATCGGAGATAAGACCGTCATATTGAGGATAGCGGATAACGTCAAGATAGAGATCGAAAAATCATCTATTTCACAGCTCAAGAAAAGCAGACAGGCCCCATGATCCCATCCCCTCTTTCAGCGCCGCCTCGGCGGCAAAAGAACTATTGTAAGCGGCGTTCCCATTTGCCGGAGGCAAATAGGTTTGTTCTTCGAACAAAGAAAGAGGGGATGGGATGAATCCTCAAAGTCTGAGATGGAGAATACCCCTAGTCGTCATCGTGGCAGCTGCGTGTTTCTATTATGCGTTCCCGCCTTTTGACCCGGACGGGGACGGGCCCAGGCAAGGCAAAGTAAAACTTGGGTTGGATCTTCAGGGCGGCATGCAGCTGGACCTGCGCGTCGACGCTTCTCAGCTAGAGGGGAAGGCGAAAGGGGACGCGACGCTCCGGGCTATTGAGATCCTTCGGAATCGTATCGATCAATTTGGGGTGTCGGAGCCGTCGATTCAGGAGCAGGGGACAGACCGGATCGTTGTTCAACTTCCCGGCGTCACCGACCGGAAACGCGCGCTGGACCTAATAGGCAAGACAGCCCTTCTGGAATTTAAGCTCGTTTCGGACGACAGCCAAAAAATAAAGGACGCAATGTCCGGAAATGTGCCCGAGGGCCACAAGCTTTATAGATCAGAAGAGGGGGGCGAGCTTCTTCTTGAAGAGAAAACCGCGCTGACCGGCAAGTACATCACGGACGCGCAGGTAGGTTTCGGCCAATACAACGAACCCGATGTCAGCCTGGAATTCAATTCCGAGGGCGCGAAACTTTTTTCGGACTTGACAGGCGCGAACGTGAACCGGCGTCTTGCGATCGTGCTCGACGACAAGGTCCAGTCAGCCCCCGTCATCAACGAGCAGATCCCTTCGGGCCGCGCGCAGATTTCGGGCCACTTCACGATCGAAGAGGCGAGCGACCTGGCGATCGCGCTTCGAGCCGGCGCGCTGCCCTGTCCCATTCTTATTGAGGAAGAGCGTTCCGTGGGCGCCAGTCTTGGCAAGGATTCCGTCGAACAGGGGATCCGGGCCACCGTGTTCGGTTTTTCCTGCGTGATAGCCTTCATGGCCGTTTATTATCTCTTCGCGGGCATCGTCGCGAATCTGGCGCTCCTGCTCAACATTCTCATCATTTTCGCGGCACTCAGCTATTTTCACGCGACGCTCACACTGCCGGGCATCGCCGGTATCGTTCTGACGATCGGTATGGCGGTGGACACCAACGTGCTCGTCTTTGAGCGTATCCGTGAAGAATTGGCCTTGAAAAAACCGATGAGCGCTTCCCTCGTGGCGGGTTATAAAAAAGCGTTCGTCACGATCCTGGATTCGAACCTCACGACGCTCATCACGGCCATCATCCTCTATAACCTGGGCTCGGGCCCCGTACGGGGTTTCGCGCTCACGCTGGCGGTCGGTATTATGGCCAGTATGTTCACGGGCATTTTTGTGACACGTACCCTCTTCGACAGTATGCTCGCAAAGGGCGGTCTTAAGAACCTGCGCATGATGCAGTTCCTGAAAAGAACGCCCCGGCTCAATTATCTCAAGTTCCGGAAGATCTGCTACGTATTATCAATCTTAGTGATGCTCGCGGGTCTGGGCGCTTATTTCATGCGCGGTAATTCCATGTACAGCGTTGATTTCTCGGGTGGCACGATGCAAGAGCTTCGTTTTGAAAAACCGGTCGCCCTGGACAAGCTCCGCGGGGCGTTGGGGGAGAACGGGTTTGGCACGGCGACCCTTCAAAGAGTGGGAGACACCAATCAGATCATTATCCGCTCAGAGATGAATTCCGACAATGCGATCACGGAAGCGGTTAAGAAAAATCTTCCGGATAATGCGTTCGAAGTGCTGAGGATCGAAAGTGTCGGGCCGATCGTCGGAAAAGAACTTAAGACAAAAGCTGTCTGGGCGTTTGCGATATCGCTAATAGCGATCTGGGCCTATGTGGCATGGCGTTTCGATTTTAAATTCGCTTTCGGCGCCATCTTGGCCTTGTTCCATGATGGCCTGGTCGCGGTGGGAGCCTTGGCGTTATCCGGCAGAGAACTTTCCATCACGGTTTTGGCGGCTGTTTTGACCATCTTGGGTTTCTCGATCAATGACACGATCGTCATATTCGACCGCATCCGCGAGCACCGACGAAGCGGCGTCAAGGAAACCTTCGAGGAATCGATCAACAACAGCGTCAACCAAACCATGTCCAGAACGCTTCTGACGACTTTCACGGTGCTTGTGGTGGTGACCTGCCTTTATTTTGCGGGCGGGGAAGTCATCAATGATTTTGCCTTCACAATGCTGGTGGGTCTCATCAGCGGCACTTATTCTACGGTTTATATCGCCGCCCCTGTATTGGTGGATTGGCCCGGATCCAAAAAAAAGAAATAATAATGAAGAAAAACTGGGTCTTGAGCCCAACGCGCCCTGCGATGGAGAGCATCGCAAGGGAGCTTGGTGTCCGTCCGGTGATCGCCTCGATCCTCCACGAGAGAGGTTACCGCACGTCCGAATCCGTCCATAAATTCTTAAATCCCTCGCTGGAACATTTGGAAAGCCCCTTCGCGTTCCGGGACATGTCAAAAGCCGTTGAACGGATCCGCCGCGCGGTCGCCGGCGGCGAAAGGATCCTGGTTTATGGCGACTATGACGTCGACGGCGTTACGGGAAGCGCGATCTTGTTTCCCGTTTTGCAAAAGCTTGGCGCGAACGTGGAAGTGTATATCCCCCACCGGATCGACGAGGGTTACGGATTAAATAAGGAGGCGTTGGAAAAGCTTTTGAAGAAAAAATTCACGCTTTTTATCACGGTCGATAACGGCATTACAGGTGTCGAGCAGATCGAGTTAATAAAATTGAACGGGGCCGACGTAATTATTGTGGACCACCACACGCCCAAGGACAAACTGCCGCCGGCGGATGCGATCGTGAGCGGCTGCCTCGGGGACGGGAAAGGGGACCCGAACCTTGCGGCCTGCGGGCTTGCGTTCAAACTGGCATGGGCGCTCACCGGAGAGCTCGACGAGGTGAAGCAATATCTGGATCTGGTGGCCTTAGGCACAGTGGCCGACATTGCACCCGTCATTGGGGACAACCGCGTCCTTCTCAAATTTGGGCTTCCCATTTTGACCCAAGCTAAAAGAACCGGGATCCGAGCCCTCATCGAATCGAGCAGGCTTTCTAAAAATTTTATCAGCTTCCGAGATATCGCATTCGTACTCGGGCCGCGCATCAACGCCTCGGGCCGCATGGGCTCGCCCGAGACGGCGTTCAAGCTTTTGACAACGGATAATGAGATCCTGGCGCGGAATCTGGCCGAGATCCTGGAGGAGGGAAACCGCGACCGCCAGCGCGTGGAGCACGAGACGCTTGAAGAGGCGCTCGAAATGATCGGACAGGACTTTGGCGCGCTAGAAGACCGGGTGATCGTAGTGAACCATGAAGGGTGGCATGAAGGCGTGCTCGGGATCGTGGCTGCAAGGCTCGTGGACCAGACCCAAAAACCTTCGATCGTGCTCTCCGTAAAGAACGGTCTCGCCAAGGGCTCCGGCCGTTCTACTCCGAAGTTTTCACTCTTTGACTGCGTTTTAAAATGCGAGGATCTTTTGGTGAGCTTCGGAGGTCACTCGCAGGCCTGCGGCCTGGCGATCAAAAAAGAGAATATCCCGCATTTTCGAAAGAAGCTGAACGAGACGGCCGTTGCGATGGAGCCGGTATCCGCGGGAGTTGAGCTGCGTATCGACGCCGAGATCCCGCTTTCAGATATCGGAGAAGAGCTGATCCAGGAACTTCAGCAGTTGGCCCCCTTTGGGCCGGGAAATAAAAGGCCTTTTTTTATTACCAAAAACCTCCGCATCCGAGGGATTCCCAAAAAACGGGGCAAAGACACGCTGCAATGCTGGGTCACGCAAGCCGATGGGCAGGTGACCTGCGAAGCGGTGGGTTTCCGTATGTATAACAAGTGGCAGAAGTCAAGACGCGCGGAAGGATTGAACTTTGTGTATCACCCCGCGATATCGGAATTTAAGGGGATTCGCTCTATACAGCTTGAGCTGGAGGATTGGAGCTAAGAACAGCCACCGGCTTCCAGTTCCTCTTGGGGGCCTTGCGGACTCTGCCGGTCTTGAGGTATCGGGTGGAAACCCGGACTCGGCGGACGGTGCCATTCTCGTCAATGATCTTAACGATCTGAAGATTGGGTAGAAAACGCCTTCGCGTGATGCCGGTGGTCTTGAGGCCTATGCCGCCGGATTTTTTGGCGATACCACGCCGTGCGATCTTTTTACCCATCCTGGGCTTTTTCCCTGTAAAATAACAGACTCGAGACATTGGGTACTCCATCACTGAGGAGTCAATGTAACACTTAGGGCTTATAAAATCAAGGTTAAAATAGCCGGTTTAAATTAGCCAAACCCCGTGAGTCAAATAAGCTTACAAACTCCCATTCGGTATCTCAAGGGCGTCGGGCCCGAGAAATCTAAGATCCTGTCGCGGCTTGAGCTTGAAACAGTCGAAGACCTGTTCACCTTTTTCCCCCGCCGCTACGAAAACAGGTTCCCGGTGAAACCCGTCTCGGAGATCACTACGGAGGGCAAAGAATGCGTGATCGGCAGCGTCTTGAGCCGCGGGATTATCCGGACCTCCCGCGGGCAGTCTATTTTTAAGGTGGTCGTTTCGGACGGCAAGGCTGTACTTTTCGGAACATGGTTCAACCAGCCGTATCTGGCCAAACTGTTCCCACCGAAGTCCCGGGTCATTTTTTACGGCAAAGCGGAGAAAGCCGGAAAACACCTACAGATGCTCCATCCGGAGTATGAAATCCTGAAGGGCGAGGATTTTAAGGATTCCATCCACGTCGGAAGGATCGTGCCGGTCTACCCGCTGACCGAAGAATTGAACCAAAAAGGGCTTCGCCGGCTCCTGTTCCAGGCCGTGAGCGGCTTGCCCTGGCTCTTAAAAGAACCTCTTCCGCTTTCTTTCCGAAAAAGAACGGCGCTCGCGGACCGCGTGTTTGCCTTCAAGCAGATCCATTTTCCATCCACCCTGGAGGATTATAAAAAGGCGTACCGGCGCCTCGTGTTCGACGAATTTTTCCTGATGCAGCTTGTGATACAACTTAAAAAAATGAAGCTCCGGAAGGAGAGCAGTGAACTTTTGCATTCGGAGGGAGAAGGGCAGGTCCGGCGTTTCATTCAATCGCTGGATTTTTCTCTGACCGCGGGCCAACAAGAAGCCCTCCGGGACATCTTGGACGACATGAAAAGCCTGCGAACAATGAACCGGCTGGTTCAGGGCGATGTAGGCAGCGGCAAGACCGTGGTGGCGGCCGCGAGCCTCTTGTTTACAGTACACAACGGTTTTCAGGGCGTTCTGATGGCTCCGACGGAGGTCTTGGCCCAACAACACACCTTCAAGCTCACGCAGCTTTTGGAACCTTTCGGCGTGGTCTGTGGGTATCTCGCGCAGGAAACCCGCGGCCCGTTACGCAAAGAGACCCTTGCCCGGATTGAAAGCGGAGACATTCAGGTCATCGTGGGCACACACGCGCTGCTCGGGCCCGACGTGAAATTCAGACGGCTCGGGCTTGCCGTCGTCGACGAGCAGCACAAATTCGGCGTCTTTCAGCGCTCGGCGCTCAAAGCCAAGGGCGGCGAGGCGACCCATTTTTTACTCATGACCGCGACGCCGATCCCGAGAACGCTTGCGATGACGCTTTACGGAGAGCTCGATATTTCCACGATCCGCGAATTGCCTGAAGGCCGCCGACCGGTCACAACATTCTGGGTGGGTGAGAATAAACGCGCCGAGATCTACAAGCTGCTCGACCGGCAAATCGCCGAAGGCGGCCAGGGTTATGTGATCTGCCCGCTCATTGAAGGCGCAGATGTCTCGGCCAAGGGTGTATTGGCAGCGTATCATGACCTGACCGCGATCTTTTCCAACCGCAAGATCGGGATCCTGCACGGGCGCATGAGATCAGACGAGAAAAAAAAGGTCATGAACGATTTTAAGGACAGGCGGCTTGAGTTACTCGTGGCGACGGTCGTCATCGAGGTGGGGATTGACGTCCCGAACGCGACGATCATGATCATTGAAAATGCCGAAAAATTCGGGTTGGCGCAGCTTCATCAATTACGTGGACGGGTGGGGCGGGGGAGGCGGGAATCTGTCTGCGTTCTTTTTTCCGACACCCCCACCCCGGAGTCCCTGGAACGGTTGCAAGCATTTGAAGATTCGGAGGGCGGTTTTGATATCGCACAGAGGGATCTCGACCTGCGTGGCGCCGGCGACCTCATCGGAAAAAAGCAACACGGACTGCCGATTTTAAGGATCGGTGATTTTGTGAAGGATGGGGAGGTTCTGGAGCTGGCGCGGCGCGAGGCGAAGGAGACCATAGAAAACGACCCTTCGCTTGAGAAAAAGGAAAACCGACCGTTGCGGCATGAGCTCGAAAAACGTTATCGCCTCTGGCGGGACAAACTGACAGTGACCGCCTGACCCTGCATGAAAATACTCACCGGCGCGCTGCGCGGACGAAAGCTTTTATTCAAACCCGGCCCTCACCTACGGCCCACCTCTGATAAAGTTAGAAAGGCTATCTTTGACATGCTGCAAGGCGCGATGGAGGCCAAGGAGGTGCTGGATCTTTTCAGCGGCACGGGCGCTTTGGGTCTGGAGGCGCTTTCGAGGGGGGCCGGTACGGCCACGTTCGTGGAGTCGGATCGGTCGAAAGCGCGGAGTATCCGGGACAATTTAAAACGTCTTAAACTTTCCGACAGGGCGCAGGTCATCATCGCGGATGCGTTTGAAGCCGTCCGGGATCTTTCAAAACGGGGGGCACAGTTTGATATAATTTTTTTGGACCCCCCGTATGGACAGAATACGGGCCGGGCGATCGTAGAAATCTTGTCAGGATCGCCCGTTTTGCGCGAAGGAGGGATCGTCGTGCTAGAATGCCGGAAAAACGATGCTATCCTAAAGGAAATGACAGGCTTAGGGGCCATCCAATCAAAAACATACGGGGATACGAGGCTTGTTATTTACCGGCGGGTTCGGGGAATTTAGCGGCGAATTGATGCACCCATTTCTTCGCGGCTTCTTCTTCGGAGACGTTTCGGCCCAGCTCTTTGGACAGGCTCTTGCGGTATTCGATGATCTCAAGCGCCTCTTCGGCGATCTTAGCTTTAAACGCGCTCGGGCGGTCCATGAAACACACGCCCGTCTTGTACTTGCCGGTCTTTCTGTCTTCCTCCGAGAAAACAACGCAGGCATTGATGGAAAACACCTTTTCCTTGATCAGGATCGACAGGCCGATCGTCTCGCCGCGCAAGAGCTTGCTGCGCCATAGAAAACTTAGACCCCCCAGGGAAAGGTCAAGCGCCTCTGATGAAACCGGCTCCTTTTCGGTTGGGATGTGGAGCCTCATAGGCGCGTGTATCGGGTGGCGAATAAAACTTCTTTTTTCCTTAAAATCCGTTGCGGGCCTCTCCATGGGCTTATTATACTACGACGTCTGAAAACAGAGGAAAAAAAATGCCTGAAGGGGTCTGACCCCATTTAAAGATTCATTGACAACTGGAGCCGGCCGGCTCTAAAATGAGACCATTGGTCACCCTGTAAGAGCTCAGGGTCGTAGAGGGTAAGGCCTAGAAAGGCTGGCTTTATGGAGAGCGAGTTCTTATGCGTCTCTACGTTTTTAGGGCTCAGGGGTTGCGACGAGTTGAAGCGCCGGTACCGCGAAAGCGGCGGTTTGGGGGACGGGGAGGATGAAAAAGGGCCCCGCAACAGGATCGCGGCTTTCTTTTACGGCGACGATTCAAAGTCGCAAAGAAGAGCCTTAAAAATAGAAATGTAAGGCATGTTTAAGTAGAGCCCAAGCAAAGTCCTTGGGCTTATTTATTTTTATGCCCCTTGCAAATGGAAAAACCTCCCTTTTCATATCTCTTGTTCTAAGCAAAAATAACTTCTCTTTGACTCATAAGCCCTTATTCGTTATAGTGTTGTCACGATGTGTCTAGGGCGCCTCAAATCTTCGATCGGCAGAAAAGCCGTGGTGGCATCGACAGGCCTCGTCTTGTATCTATTCGTGGTGGGCCATATGCTCGGCAACCTTCAGATCTATCTCGGGGCCGAGGCGCTCAACAGCTATGCCCAACATCTTCAAAGCTTGCCCACTGTGGTGTGGCCCGCGCGGGTGTTCCTTCTTGTGACACTTATCGTGCATGGGGTCGTATCCGTCTGGCTTGCCGTGGAGAACAAGAACGCACGGCCGGTTCGGTACGCCCATGAAGACACTGTACAGGCGAGCCGTGCGTCACGCATGATGGTGGCTTCGGGCGTCCTTGTTTTTCTTTTCATCGTTTACCATCTTCTGCATTTCACCTTCGGAATGACGCACCCGCAGTATTTCGGGCTCTCCGACCCAAAAGGCCGCCATGATGTATATTCCCTCGTGATCCTAAGCTTCCGAGAGCTTTGGATATCGGGTTCTTATATCGCCGCCATGGCGGTGCTCTGCGCTCATTTAAGTCACGGCGGCCAAAGCTTGTTCCAGTCGCTGGGATTCAACAACGAGAAGAGTCTGCCATGGCTCAAGAAAATTGCCATGGGGGCGGCCGTTGCGATCTTTATCGGGTATAGCTCGATCCCATTGGCGGCGCTCTTGGGTTTTTTAAAACCGTTGCCGGGGGCCGTTTAAAATGGTTCTGGACCCCAAAATCCCCGGAGGCCCGATAGAATCCAAGTGGGATCGCCACCGCCTGGAAATGAAGCTCGTGAATCCCGCCAACAAGCGTAAATTCAGCGTGATCGTGGTGGGCACGGGTCTGGCGGGCTCCTCGGCTGCGGCTAGCTTGGCGGAGCTCGGCTATGAAGTGAAGGTGTTTTATTTTCAGGACAGCGCGCGCCGCGCGCACAGCATCGCCGCGCAGGGCGGGATCAATGCCGCCAAAAATTATCCCAATGACGGCGACAGCGTGCAGCGCCTCTTTTACGACACCGTGAAGGGCGGCGACTTCCGGTCTCGTGAGGCCAATGTTTACCGCCTGGCCCAGATAAGCAACGGGATCATTGACCAGTGCGTGGCACAAGGGGTTCCTTTCGCGCGTGACTACGGCGGCTATCTGTCGAACCGCTCGTTCGGCGGGGCGCAGGTTTCGAGGACTTTTTACGCGCGCGGCCAAACAGGACAACAGCTTCTTCTGGGCGCCTACCAAGCTCTCTGCCGCCAGATTGGCCTTGGAAAAGTGAAGGAATTCCCAAGAACCGAGATGCTGGACCTCGTCCTCGTCGAGGGCCATGCAAAGGGCATCGTGGCCCGAGACCTCGTGAGCGGGGAAATTAGCTCCCATGCCGCAGACGCTGTCGTACTGGCAACCGGCGGGTATTCAAATGTATTTTATCTATCCACCAATGCGGCCGGATGCAACGTGACCGCTATCTACCGAGCTTATAAAAAGGGCGCGCTCTTCGCCAATCCCTGCTTCACCCAGATCCATCCGACCTGCATTCCTGTCAGCGGCGATCATCAGTCCAAACTGACCCTGATGTCCGAATCCCTGAGAAATGACGGACGCGTGTGGGTGCCCAAGCAAAAAGGCGACCCGCGCCGCGCCAACGAGATACCGGAAGCTGAGAGAGACTATTTTCTGGAACGTAAATACCCGAACTTCGGGAACTTGGCGCCTCGCGATATTGCGTCCCGCGCCGCCAAACAGGTGTGCGACGAGGGCCTGGGCGTCGGAGGATCGGGCCGCGGGGTTTATCTTGATTTCGCCGAAGCGATCCGGCGTCTTGGGAAGAACGTGGTCCGCGAGCGTTACGGGAATCTATTCGACATGTATGAGAATATCACGGCAGAGAACCCTTACGATGCTCCGATGCGCATTTACCCGGCGCTCCACTACACGATGGGCGGACTTTGGGTGGATTACAACCTGATGAGCAACGTTCCGGGGCTCCACGTGATCGGCGAGGCCAATTTCTCGGACCACGGCGCCAATCGCCTTGGCGCGAGCGCCTTGATGCAGGGGCTTGCCGATGGATATTTTATCCTGCCTTATACGATCGGGCATTATCTTGCATCCGTCCCGAGGATCAGCGCTTCCACCCAGCGCCCGGAATTCAAGCAAGCCGAGGAAGAAGTAAAGAGCGGCATTCAAAAACTTCTGTCTCTTCGGGGCAAACGCACGGCCGCTTCCTATCATCGGGAACTGGGTCATCTTTTGTGGGAGCATTGCGGCATGGCTAGAAGCGCCCGTGGCCTACGTCAGGCGCTTGTAAGGATCCCGTCGCTTCGCGAGGAATTTTGGAATAACATCAATGTCTTGGGCGACGACGAAAACCTCAATCAGGCGCTTGAGCGCGCCGGGCGCGTGGCGGATTTTCTTGAATTTGCCGAACTTCTTTGCCAGGACGCGCTCCATCGGGAAGAGTCTTGCGGCGGCCATTTCCGCGAAGAATACCAATCGCCCGAGGGTGAGGCGCTGAGGAACGATGACAAATTCAGTTATGTGGCCGCTTGGGAGTACCAGGGCGCGGGGAAGCCGGCCGCGCTGCACAAGGAGGCGCTTTCGTTCGAGAATGTGAAACCGGCCCAGAGGAGTTACCGATGACCCCACCACCTACTTTTAAATTTTTAATTTTGACGCGAAGCGTCGAGACGACTTTGTCGCCTCAAAAGGAGGGGGTGGGGTGAACTTAAAGCTCCGCGTGTGGCGTCAGCCCAATGCCACGGACAAGGGCCGGCTCGTGGAGGTCGAGGCCAAGAACATAAGCCCCGATATTTCATTCCTCGAGATGCTGGATGTCGTAAATGAGGAACTGACGCTCAAAAATATTGAGCCGATCGCATTCGATCACGACTGTCGCGAAGGGATCTGCGGCGCCTGCTCGCTCATGATCAACGGGGTGGCGCACGGACCCAAGGACGCAACTGCCACCTGCCAGCTTCACATGCGCCATTTTAAGGATGGCGACACGGTCACGATCGAGCCCTGGCGCGCGAAGGCCTTTCCGGTCGTCAAGGACCTCGTAGTGGACCGGAGCGCATTCGACCGGATCATCCAGGCGGGAGGCTTTATTTCAACGAACACCGGCGCTGCGCCCGAAGCCCACACGATCCCGGTGTCGAAGGACACGGCCGAGCAAGCGATGGACGCGGCCGCCTGCATCGGCTGCGGCGCGTGCGTGGCTTCCTGCAAGAACGCCTCGGCGATGCTTTTTGTGGCGGCCAAGGTTTCGCACCTTGCGCTTTTACCCCAGGGACAGATCGAGAAGAAAGAGCGTGTCCAAAAAATGGTCGCACAGATGGACAAAGAAGGGTTCGGGAATTGCACGAACCAGTATGAATGCGAGGCGGTGTGCCCCAAGGAGATCAGCGTCGCCTTTATCGCCAAAATGAACCGCGAGTATTTGTCGGCTTAAATAAAGAGGAGAGAAGACATGACGGATCCAGTGATCGAAACCGATAAGACCCCGGGGATGGTTATTTTCGTCTCAATTTTAAACTTCATCACGGCCTTTTTTCTATTTGTCCTAGCCTCCGCCTGCCTCCTCGTGCTTGTGTTCGGGAACATGCTCAACGTTTACGAATTCGTCACCAAGCAGATCACCCAAGCCTACGGCCAACCCAATCTCTCGGTCGGCATCAATTTCATATTCGGCGGTCTGTTCGTCGGCGGGTCAGCTCTGGCGGTGTTCTATCTCCTCATCGGTCTCGGGCTCCTGAAAGGCAGAAAGCTTGCCTGGTACTTTCAGATAGCGCTCTCGATCATCGGAGCCTTGGGCTTCCCGGTCGGTACGGTTTTGAACGTTGTGATCCTTATTTTCCTCTTTCAACCCTCCACCCGGAGCTATTTCAAGGTCTAAATAGCCATGCCGCTGGTAAAAGCAAAGATACGGGCAGGGCACAGCCCCGATGCGGACGACGCGTTCATGTTCTACGCGATCGCCCATGAAAAAATAAAGATGGACGGGATCACTTTTGCGCACGTGATCGAGGATATCGAATCGTTGAACCAGCGCGCGTTCAAGGCCGACCTTGAGGTCTCAGCGCTCTCGGCATTTACGTTCTTCCAAGTGGCCGACAAGTACGCGCTCATGCCCTGCGGCGCCTCGATCGGCGACAACTACGGCCCGATGCTTGTCGCGACAAAGCCCCTTTACCCCAAAGAGCTTAAAGGCAAAAAGATCGCCGTGCCCGGGCTCCATACGACCGCGTATCTGGCGCTCAAGCTTTTTTTGGTTGATTTCAAGGAGATCGTGATGCCTTTCGACAAGATCCTCGACGCGGTTTCGAAGGGAGAGGTCGACGCGGGGCTTGTGATCCACGAGGGCCAATTGACGTACAAAAGCCTGGGTTTTCACAAAGTGGCGGACTTAGGTGAATGGTTTTACGAGATGACGAAGCTGCCGCTGCCTCTCGGGATCGACGCGATCCGGAAGAACCTGGGACGCGACGTGATGCGGAAAGTCACCCGGATCCTGAGGCAGAGCATCGAGTACGGTTTGAAACACAGGCCCGAAGCGCTTGCCTACGCGATGAAGTTCAGCCGCGGCGTCGAAACAGCGACTGCTGACGAGTTTGTTGGGATGTACGTGAACGATTCGACCGTGGACATGGGCCGCAAGGGCAAAGAGGGACTTTTGATGCTCCAACGCGCGGCGATCGAGAACGGGCTCCTGAAAGACACGGCCAAAATTGAATTTGTGCCGATGTGAAATGAGCGCGTGACTTACGCGACCGAAGGAAGCGTAAGTCACGGCGCGAATTTCATCCTGAGCCCATTCGCTACGCTCAGGGTAAACTCCTTGAAGGATCTCATTATCTGTGTGATGAGATTTCTCGGTCGCCGGTGGCGACCTCGAAATGACAAACGGGAATGAGACGATGAAAAATAACGACACAAGTTTCGTGCAAAAGTCGTCGGATTGGGTGAGAAAACCCAAAACGATCGACGCAAACATGAAAGATTACTTTAAAGCGTACAAAAACTTTTCGTGGAAAAGCGTCGAGAAAGAATTCGATTGGCACAAGACCCGAAAGGTCAATATTGTCCATGAGATGATCGACCGCCACGCGGCAGGAGCAAAGAAAAACAAAGTGGCACTTTATTACTGGGATCCGACACCCACCCCGAAGCACCCGAGCGGCCGCGATGAGAAATACACGTTCCTTGACCTAAGGATCGAATCCAGCCGCTTTGCCTCCGTTTTAAAAAAATACAAGATCGGCAAAGGGGCGCGTGTCGCCGTTTTTCTTCCGAGAAAGCCGGAGCTTTACGTCTCAATTTTGGGAATTCATCGTGTGGGGGCGATTCCCGTGCCGCTTTTTGAAGCATTCATGGAAGCGGCTGTACTCGATCGTCTTGGCGACAGTGGAGCCGCCGCGATCGTGACGACCCGTGAGCTTAAGAAACGGATCCCCTTCGATAAACTTCCCAACTTGAAGACCGTATTTTTGGCTGACGAGGAGGGAGGCAATTATTACGAGGAAATGAAACAAGGATCTTCGTGGGTCAAGCCGACGTGGTTGTCGCTCGACGACGGGCTTGTGATCCATTACACGTCGGGCTCGACGGGCAAGGCAAAAGGCGTCCTGCATCGGCAGTACGCGATGGTGGGTCATTTCCAAACCACAAAATGGGTGCTGGACCTGAGGGATGACGACATTTACTGGTGCACGGCGGACCCCGGATGGGTGACCGGGACCTCTTACGGCCTTTACGGGCCATGGACGCTCGGTATGTCGAGTGTCGTCATCGGCGGGCGGTTTTCTGCGGAGCGCTGGTACCAAACCATTGAAAAATACAGTGTGTCGGTGTGGTACAGCGCACCCACGGCTTTCAGACTTTTGATGTCTCAGGGCAAAGAAATCGTGCGAAAATTTAATTTGAAGAGCCTCCGACACATCTGTTCGGTCGGGGAACCGTTGAATCCGGAGGCGCTTCGCTGGGTACGCTCGATCACCGGCATAGCGCCCCATGAAACCTGGTGGATGACGGAGACCGGCATGCAGATCGTATGCAATTACCGCTCCCTGGATTTCAAGATCGGCGCCACCGGCCGGCCGTTTCCCGGCACCTACGCGTCGATCGTGGACGAGAACGGGCGCGAAGTCCGTCCTAACACGCTCGGGCAACTCGCCGTAAAGGTGGGCTGGCCATCCATGATGAAGGAGATCTGGAAGAACAAGGAAAAGTACAACGAATATTTCCGCCTGAAAGGCTGGTACCTGAGCGGCGACACTGCCTACAAGGACAAGGACGGGTTTATTTGGTTCGCGGGGCGCGCGGATGACGTGATCAAGACCGCCGGCGAGCGAGTGGGTCCTTTTGAGGTAGAAAGCGCCCTAGTGAACCATCCGGCCGTGGCCGAGGCAGGTGTCATCGGGAAACCCGACGAGCTGAAAGGCAATATCGTCAAAGCGTTCATCACGCTCCGCTTGGGTTTTTCACCCTCCGACGAATTAAAAAAGGAGATCGCCGAATTCGTGAAGAAGAACATGGCCGCGCACGCGGCCCCCAAAGAGATCGAATTTTGCGATCGCATCCCGAAGACGCGCTCCGGCAAGATCATGCGGCGCGTCCTCCGCGCCTGGGATCAGGGGTTGCCGACCGGCGACACGAGCACGATGGAAGAATAAAATTAAAAATGATTGCGCAGATCATGAAATAGATTACGCGGATTAAGTTGGTAGTTTATAATCTGAGTAATCATTTTTTGAATCAGCGTAATCCATAAAGTAAATGGAGAATATATGTTTGGTGGCATGAATGACATGATGGGCCGGTGAAGCGGCGCGCGGTATTTTTCTTGTCCACCGTGATACTTCTCGCGGCGGGCCCGGTCCCGGCAGCGCCGAAAATGGAAGCGCTAGACCAGGATAAAGACGGGCGGCCGGACACCTGGCTTTGGCGCGATGCCGAGAACAATCTCAAATCCACGGCCAAAGACACCAATAAGGACGGAAAACCCGATTATTTTTCGGAACTATTGAGAGGGCGGAACCTCGTGATGCGCGAAAGCGACCGCAATTTTGACGGCCGCGTCGACCGCCGATGGCTCACTCAGTGGGACCCAAATAAACGAATGATCACCGGCATGGGCCGCAATAACATCCCGCAGTATACGGCGATGCCGGGTTACATTACTCTGTGGACCGAAGAGGACAATGATTTTGACGGCACAATGGAAAAGCGCACGGAGCGTGGTAAAAAATGAAGATCGCGGGATCCGGTTTGAGCGGTCTCGTCGGCCGTCGGCTCGTAAAGGCGCTTGAAAATGAGGGCCACCGCGTGACGCCGTTGAAGCGAGCGGCGTACGGAGAATGGCTGCATGCCGTGAATGGCGCCGATGCCGTCGTCAACCTTTCCGGAGAAAATTTGGCAGCTAAGCGCTGGACCGCCGGGCAAAAGGCGGAACTTAGGAAAAGCAGGCTTGAAACCACGCGCGCGATCGTGGGAGCCATTGCAGCCGCTTCGATCAAGCCGAAAGTGCTCTTGAACGCCTCGGCAGTGGGCTTTTACGGGCCGAGCGACTCGTCGCCATTGGATGAGGGCGCTTCGCCGGGCAGCGGGTTCTTGGCGGAAATGTGCCGGGAATGGGAGGAGGCGGCCAAAAAGGCGGAAGCGTTTGGCGTGCGCGTTGTTCTCTTAAGGACGGGGATCGTACTGGCAAAAGAGGGAGGTGCCTTGGCCAAGATGCTGCCGCCGTTCAAGTTTTTCATCGGCGGGCCGCTGGGAAGCGGAAAGCAGGTGATGAGCTGGGTCCATATCGAGGATGAGGTCGGCGCGATCCTTCACTGCCTGAGTACCCCAATGCTCACAGGACCTGTCAATCTGACGGCGCCGGGGGCGGTCACGATGAAGGAATTTGCAAAGGCCCTCGGAAATGCGCTTCATCGGCCGGCGATCATGCCCGTCCCGGCGATCGCGCTGAAGATCTTTCTAGGCGAAATGTCCGAAATGCTCCTTACCGGCCAACACGTTCTCCCCAAGAAACTTGAGGAATCCGGCTACCATTTCCGGTATTCCAACCTCGACTCAACCCTCAAATCCCTTCTGGCTTAATATTGCTTAAAACTATTTAATAAGCCTTGAATTTATAGGGCGCAAAATGATTGCATTTGACCGCCCTGTCATGTAAATTTTATGCATTACCCAGGGAGCCAAAACCCGAATGAAAATGAGTTTTTTGCGTCTAGTTTCACTCGCGCTTGTTCAAACTTTTATTGCTCAGGAACTCGCGTTTGCTGCGCCTGAGCTTCCAAAGTTTGACCTGTTCCTCACTGAGAAGCCCGAGATCAATTTCACCCTTCCCGAATCCATCGCAACGATGGAGGATTCGTGGAAAGCGCCCTCGGGTTCACGCACCCTTTTTCTCATTCAAGACGCCCACACGAACGAGTCCGGCCAGTTCAATCTTTCGAAATCACTCGACATTATTCTCAAAAAAGAAAACATAAGTCACGTCTTCCTGGAGGCGGCTTTTGGCGACAGCTCAATGCCTTCTTTCAAACAAGTCGGCACTCCGGAACTCCGCGGCAAGCTGGCCGTACCCTATGTCAAAAAGGGGACTATGCACGGGGACGAGTACCTGTACTTGTCCTCACGGAAAGATTTTATACCCTGGGGCGTCGAAGACTTTGAGCTCTACAAAAAGTCAGTCGAAACCTATCGCGACGTGGCGAAAGACCGCGAGAAATTCCACCTGTATCTCAAGAAAATAACCCAGACACTTGATACTTTGAAACCCAAGATCTTAAATCCGCTCCTTTTGTCTTTCCATGAAAAATACGAATCCTACCGGGACGGTCAACTTTCCTTAACCGAATATTTTAAGATCCTTTTCACTCAAGCGAAATACTCGAACCTGTCGCTCAAAGATTACCCGAATCTCAAGCTTTTGAACACACTCGCGCACAAGGAGGCCAAAATAGATTTTGCAAAAGCCAATGAGGAGCAGGGGAGGTTTATCCAATCGTTTGGCTCCGAAGAACAAGCGGAGCTCATAGAACTCGCAAAAGACAACCATTCTCCGTTCAAGCTCTCGGGCAAGGAACATAAGGAAGACAGGGCGTTTTATACGCTATTGGAGGAAAAACTGAAGCAGCGGACAATCGATTCGGCGGGTGACGCGCAAGACGCGCGGCGCCCCATTCGCTCGGAGCGCTCCGCAGTGACGCGAGAACGAATGGGGTTGCCGGAGCGGCTCGCCACAAAGCGTCGGCGAGCCCGTCCACAAATCGCGCCGACGCGTGTGGACGAGCCCGACGTGATTTGTGGCGGGCAGGACCCGCCGAATCGATACGTCGAACTTATCAAATATTTTAAGTATTTGAAATTAGCCAAAAAGATAGAAGCCAAGGGCGTTCTCGATGAAATAACCAGACTCGAGAACGAGGTCCTAAAGAGCCTCTCGACCGACAAGGATGAGGAAACGCTCATCCTGGCTTCAAAGCAGGTCCGGCACCTCCACAAACTGTTTGATCTTACGCTCACGCCCGAAGAATTCGACGAATACAAGTTCCTGTCCAAAACACTCGATATCGCCACACTCACGGGCTTTCTTAACAAAAAGATCATGGACTTTGAGAAGTACTACGAAAGGACCGTATTCCTTGAGTCCGGTTACGAAGAGATCGTCCGGCAGTCCGAGGAATTTTACTATCTGACGTACCAACGCGACATTCACTTCGTAAACCAAACCTTGAAGAAAATGGAAGAGGCGAGTGAATCCCGCGCGGCCCTTATCACGGGCGGTTACCACACCCCGAACCTTAAGAGTCTCTTAAAAGCCAAGGGCGTGTCCTATGTCGTCATAACCCCTCAGGTATTAAAGGAAACGAACCGCAAGCGGTATGAAAAGATCCTCTTGGGACAGGATATCAAACCTGTTGCTCCTGTTATGAATTTAGGCAAGGCTTCGACCATCGCGATCGGGCGCTTTACGACTTTTCCGACAGACGCCCAAGCATATTTTACGGAATTGGCAGCGAGTCCCCGTGCACACCTCCCGGGTGTACAAGGTGTCTTTAAAAATGATTTAAATTTGTTGGATGGGCCCCGCGCGGCGAGTGAACAGGCAAACGGCGGATCTTCAGCGAAGTTAAACTTAGGACGATTACTTGGACTGGTGCTTGGAATGATGGCGCGGCATTCCAATCAAAGCCGCGACGATGGAAAATATAATGATGGCGGTGAAAATGATGTACAGTCCTTGTTCCATGGTCAATTTTCCTCTCTATTTAGTAGAGTACCCACTATAAAGCACGAAAGAGATGTCACTACTCCATACACGAATACGGCGGGACGGAACAACATTGTGGGCGAGACCATCTGGCCCACCACCAATCCCAAAATTGAGAACTTGCCTATGTCGTACAGCAACTTGGCCAGCTCTTTTCTTTGGGACTTATCCAGCTCTACTCTCATTTCACCCACAGCCAGCATAGCTCAACCTTATTTTGCTGTCAAGTCCACGGATCTACGGGTGTCTTCTACTCTGAGCGCCCGCGCGGCGGAAACAGGATTATTACCGCGTTTCGACTTGGGTAAGGCGCTTTTCGAGCTTGTCGAGGTCTTTCTTGGTGGCCAAGGTGGGAATAACCGCTTTGATTACGGCCACGTTGTTTTCAACCCGTTCCAGCCTTTCGGAAATAATTGGAATTTCGGAGACTTTTTCCTGAACATCAGCCAAGCCCTCTCCAAACGTGCGAAACTGGCTTCGCAGGTCTACGGCCGTAAACTCCCGCTCGCGGGAATGTTCGGGGCCGACGGGGGGTTTGGGGGGTTGTTTGGACATGGGGGGAGTGTACCAAATGATGTTGTCACTGTCAACGCCGGTTCCCGCGCGGCAGCGCCATCGTTCGCTGTTAAGGACAATGCCAGCGAGCGTCGCATACAGGATTTTCCTGTGACGACGGTTCTTGCGGTGGATGTCACTGACAAACTAAAAGAGGCCGTACAAGCCGCACAATTTGAAATGTTTAATATTATCCGTTTGTCGGAGGATGGTAGAACTTATGCTTTGGCGGAAGTGCAAACGCAGGCGTCGGAAGATGATTCGACAGTCACTTTCAAGTGGGTCAAAGGCAATCACGATGTGGTATTTGTGGAGGAAAGGCTCGATCTTTTCAATGAGGACCCCGAGCTAGGCTACATCGCGTGGAAGCTATCGGACGCTAAGGAGAGAGAGCTCTTCGGAGCCAGGGCGGCATCAATAATTAAGACAGTTGCAGCTTTGTCGCTCATAGTTTCGGGAATGGCAGGTTTCACTTTCTTGCACTTAGTCATTTTGGCCTCATCTGTGCCGGCCATCGTGGAATGGCCGATTATAAAGCCTTATGTCGAAGCGATCGGAAGTGATACTTCTATCCTTTTGTGGACGATCGGCATTTCGTGGGTAGGCGTCGTTGGCGGGCTGGCCTTGCTGAAGCATGAGGCGTCAAAAGCAGGACAAAATCGTTCGGTCACGGGCGCCCGCGCGGCAGATCGCCAGAAACTAATCGGGGATGCCAACGCATTTCTGAGGGGCGTAATCCTTCGCGATTGGGACGAAGGACGCATGACCTCGGATGAAGCAAGAAGGCGCTTATCATTACTTACGAGCCTTGGACCCCGCACGGCCGTCCCACCGACTTCCTTCAAAGACGTTTATGAAACGCAACCAAAGACGGCTTTAACGGTCATGGATGCAAAGCGCTATATGACCGGCGGCCTGGCAACGAGCGTGGTAGCCACCTTCGAGATGACCGTGAGGAAAGCGATACTATCCCAGTACGAAGAGGGCAATCCCATCACTAGATTTGCAGCCGCCATCGGCACAGGAATAATGCTGGGTCACTACAACGTATGGTTGAGAACAGGCGTTGAGGCATTCATTGAAAGAAAGGACAGCGGAGACCACGATCCGCTTGAACCCGCCGACAATAGAACATTGGAGAACTCGTTGGGAGCGGGCGACAGGCTATGGCTGCTTCAGATCGGAGATCCGGTCCGGGACGATGAGCGCAGCAACCTGCGTGCGGTTGTCGATAGAGGCAGCGTACGATATAGAAGACAGGGTCGCCGCATCAACGGTCAGCCTGTGGAAAAACTAGAGAAAAAACTCAACCGGTTTTTTGCAATCAATAACCTCAATACAATTTCTGTCCAAGTATTTGAGAATAGAATCGTTTTAAGCCACCCGGGCGTTGACACGATCGATTCAGCAAACCTCACTGCGCCGGAAGTCGCTGGATTTATCAATGCCGTTTTGGATGCATCTAAAGGCGCCCGCGCGGCGAACGGGGACTTCGTCCCCGAGGTCGAAGGTGGAGGGGTGGAAGGTGGAAGGATTGCTTCGACCTTCGACCCTCGACCTTCCACCTCAATCTTCGGCGCCCGCGCGGCGGATGAGGGGGAAAAGCGTGATTTCTTATCGCGCGAAGAAGTGATTCAGATCAGCGGTGAAATTCAGATCCAGCGGCCCAAATATTCAGGGGATAAGGTCCATATAACTTATCTATCCGAGTCTAGTGGCGTTATCGATACCGAAGGGCGTGTGCAACGTGTTGGCATTACGGAAACGACAAAGGACGGCCCAAGCACCTTGCATTTGACATTGACGAGTTTGGATGAAGGGGCTGTCGATCGTGCGATCAACCCGGCCCGGGTTCTACGGTTTGAAAGACAGCCTGCAACAGACGCCCAAGAAACGCACCCTTCCAAGCTGGTTGGGGTAGAGGTTCCGTTCAGCGATAAGCTCCGCAGGGCAGATATACCTTTAAACGCTGACGATCTTAATGCCACGGAAAAACAAGCCTTAGAGCACTTAACGCTTGAGCTTATCCGCTTAAGATTGCGAGGGGATTTTACTCTCTTAAACCGGGATCTCCTGCGCTTCAGGCTGGAACCGATACTGGATGACACGGGACGCTTCGTCCGCGCTCAGCTTATAGATTTGGAAAGTGGAAAAACCATTGTTGACGTTGTGAATCCTGTGCGCCGGTTGATTGAGTTGGTCAGAGCGGATGATTCACAAAAACAAGCACACGATGAATTTACTGGCCTAGGGATCTGGACACTTCTCAACATGTCTTACAAAACGGCGGAAAGAATTCCCTCAACGCAATCGGAAACAGGGATCGGTCATGTGATCTCACTTAAACCGATTGCCGGAATTGAGGACCCAGATCAGCGGAATGCCCAGCTCCAGATCCTGATCGCTGGTTTTACAAAAGCCCATAAAGATTCCGATGGGCACTTGGACCGTCTTATCCTTAGGGATCCTGAGTCGCTATCTCCTCGGAGCCTGGGCGCCTTGACCGACTTGATCTCCAATAGCCCCGCCGCATCGTTTATCCATGTGGGCGATGTCCCAAAGAAGTTTACCGGCCTGTTACTTCGTTACGAAGCCGTGGATACCCTGGACGAACCCATCGAAAAAGACCCAAGATCGCTCATTCTGCCCATATCCGGCATCAAGGGGGACGCTCTCCTCGACTGGTATGGTGCCATACGCATGGCCAGGTCCTTCAGCAAGCCTTTTGCAGTCCACTACAAGGACGGAAAGATCGATTATAGCCAGGTCCGGGCTTCGGATATTCCGGACGAAGGGCTTGCTCATTTCAATAACCACACCCCGAACAAGCTTGGGAAGGATACTTTAAAAACTATTCTTGCGAACCAGCAGGTACTGGCTGTTCTCCAAAAACATCCTTACCGTCTTCCACTCGCCGAGCAGATACCTTTTGAAGCCATTCTGCAAGGCGCCCGCATGGCCCTACGCACGGCCGGTATCGCCGCATAGATTCTCGCTCATCACCCCCATATTTTTGGATATTGACAATACACATAAATTATTATATTATACACATAGATATAGACAAACTTGGAGGAAGGTTATGAACCGAACCAATATCGTGCTCGACGAGTCACTGATGGGCAAAGCCAAGCGTGTGACTGGGCTCAAAACCATGCGCGAGGTGGTCCACTATGCGCTGCGCGAGCTCATCCGCCATCACCGCCAACGGAATATTTTGAAGTTGAGGGGGCGGGTGCATTGGGATGAGGACCTCTCCCGAATGCGCGGAGCTAGGCACTTTCTTAAATGATCCTTGTGGACACCAGCGTCTGGATCGACTATTTTCGAGGGCGTGCCTGCCCGGAAACCCATTATCTATCCGCCACCCTCGAGGATAACGAGGATATTTGCATCTCAGGCATCATCTTGACCGAAATTCTCCAGGGGATTTCACGGGAAAAAGAGTATAAATCGGTCAGGGCGATGCTCAATCCTTTGATTTTCTTGTCGTTAGACAGGGCCGCGTATGAGTTCGCGGCCATGCTTTATCGGCGGGCAAAATCCAAGGGAGAAACTATCCGCAACACGGTGGATTGCCTTATCGCGGCTTGCGCCGTGACACATGATGTTGCACTGCTGCATAATGACAGGGATTTCCTTGCTTTGGCCAAAGTGTCCGGTCTTCGGTTGGTGCATCCCGTTGACTCAAGATAAACATAACCCGAAACTGCCAGCCCCCTTGACAATCCGATAGGCAGATGCTACCCTTATAGCTCTTTTTGAGAAGGCGTGTTATGTCTACTTTTCTCGTTAAAAATGAGGATCTGAAGGACAAGAAATGGCAGGTCATCGATGCCAAAGGCCAGGTTGTGGGCAGGCTTGCGGCGCAAATCTCAAGGATCCTGACCGGCAAGAACAAGACCGACTACACACCTCACGTGGAGACTGGGGACGGCGTGATCGTCATTAACGCCGGCCAGGCGACGCTCACCGGGCGGAAAGCCGAGGCCAAAATGTACAAATTCTATTCGGGTTACCCGAGCGGCCAACGGGAGGTCAGTTTTGAGGAAATGATGAAGAAAAATCCGACCTACCCGATCAAACACGCGGTGAAGGGGATGCTCCCCAAGTCTCGGCTTGGCAAGCGCATGATCACGCGGCTTTTGGTGTATGCCGGGAGCGAACATCCTCACCAGGCACAGAAACCCAAAATGCGATCCGCAAAGGAATTTAAATAGATGGCCAGAACAAAAAACCTCCTCATGGCATCGACCGACAAAGAAGTGGCGACAGGCCGCCGCAAAGAGGCAACGGCACGGATACAGCTTTTTAAAGGCGCCGGCGTCATTCAAGTTAATAAAAGAGGTCTGGCGGAGTATTTTGGACGGCCTACACTGCAAATGATCGTGAAACAACCGCTGGAGGCGGTGAACCTCCTCGGCAAGGTGGACGTGATCGCCAATGTGGCGGGCGGCGGCCTCGCCGGCCAGGCGGGCGCGGTGCGTCACGCAATATCCCGGGCGCTTTGCACTTTTGATTCCACACTTAAACCTCTGCTTCGCCGCGGAGATTATCTGACGCGCGACTCCCGCATGAAGGAACGAAAGAAGTACGGGAGAAAAGGCGCCCGGCGGAGATTCCAGTTCTCAAAGAGGTAGTGAAGTCAAGACCATTTAGCTGAATAAACAAATTATCGTAACTCCTTGAGACGCCGAGCCTTACGCTCGGCGTTATTTTTTAAATTTTGACAGAAAAGGCAAACGGTCTTATAATAAGCGATTCTTATTTCAGTGAGCACCGGACTTGCGCGACAAAAGGAGCGCCAAGTCCGCCGTGCGAACTGATCCTAACTGATCCTGAGGAGGCGCGACCTAGCGCCGACGTAAGATCAGAAGGGTGGTTTTATCAATAAATGAAAACAGTAAATAAAAAAATCAAAGTCGGCGTCGTAGGCGCGACCGGTTACACGGGCGAAGAGCTTGTGCGGATCCTGGTCCGCCATCCGCACGTCATGATCAGCTACGTTTCCGGCAAGGAAGAGCGGGAAGTGAAGTTGCAGGAGATCTTTCCGTGCCTCAAGGGAAAATTGGACCTAGAGTGCAAACCCCTGTCGATGGACCAGGCCATCGATCAATGCGACTTGGTCTTCCTGTCGCTGCCGCATACGGTTTCCATGCAGTACGCGCCCCGTTTTTTAGAAGCAGGAAAAAAGGTGATCGATGTAAGCGCCGATTACCGTCTGAAAGACGAGCGCGTATATGAAAAATTTTACAAGGTGCCGCACAAGGACTCCCAAAACCTGAAACAGGCCGTTTACGGTTTGCCGGAGATGCATCGCGAGAAAATAAGATCTGCAAAACTTGTCGCGAATCCCGGCTGTTACCCGACGGGTGCCATCCTGGGCCTTTTGCCGGGCGTGAAACAGGGGCTGTTCGACCTCGACTCGATCCGCATTGATGCCAAAAGCGGCGTGACCGGTGCGGGACGCAAAGCGGACAAGGCGCTTAATTTTTCCGAGGTCAATGAATCATTTAAAGCTTACAAGCTTTTCGAGCACCCGCATGTGCCGGAGATCGACCAGGAACTCTCAAAAGCTGCCAAAAAAGAAGTGTCGGTCGTCTTTGTGCCGCACCTTTTGCCGCTCAACCGCGGGATCTTATGTACGATCTATGTGAATTTGAAGAAAAAGACGGCAACGCAGGACCTAATCGTGGTCTATCAGAAATTCTATGAGGGTGAGCCTTTCACAAAGGTCTACGGCAACGGGCTTCTGCCCGAACTGAAGCAAGTGGCGTATACCAATTTTTGCGACATCGGCCTCAGAGTCGACGGGAGAAAAAATCTCGCCGTCATCGTAACCGCCATCGACAATCTGGACAAGGGCGCGGCGGGGCAGGCCGTGCAGAACATGAATATTATATGCGGGTTCAACGAAACGGACGGTTTCTAAAATTGAAGCTGATCCAGGGAGGCATTACAGCGCCCATCGGTTTCAAAGCGAACGGGGTTTTTTGCGGCATCAAAAGATCAAAAAAAAGGGACCTTGCGCTCATTTATTCGGAAAGGCCTTGCCAAGCCGCCGGCGTTTTTACGACGAACCAGGTGCAGGCTTCATGCGTTGTGGTCAATAAAGAGCACTTAAGGGACGGGGTGGCGCAGGCCGTGATCGCCAACTCCGGCAATGCCAACTGCATGACCGGTCAAGGCGGCTTTGAGAATTCGCGCGCGATGGCGGCGGCGGTGGCACGAATTTTGAAGCTCAGAAAAAAACACGTGTTGGTCGCATCGACCGGCGTGATAGGGAAACCGCTTCCGATCAAGAAAATACTGATCGCCGTGCCGGAGCTTGTGAAGGGCCTAAGCCGCCGGAACGGCGAATATGCGGCCGCCGGGATCCTCACGACCGACCGCATGATCAAGCAGGTTGCGGCTGAATTCACGGTCGGCAGGCGGCGGGTTCGCGCGGGCGCGATCGCAAAAGGCGCCGGGATGATCCGCCCCCAGATGGCCTTGATCCCTCGGCCCGCTATTCGACATGCGACGATGCTTTGTTTTGTGACAACCGACGCGGCGATCGCTCCGGGGGCGCTGCGGGTCGCGCTTCAAAAAGCCGCCGACAAGACTTTCAACACGATCACGATCGACGGCGACATGTCGACGAACGACATGGTCCTCGTGTTGGCCAACGGCATGGCGCAGAACAAAAAAATCGTGGAAAAGACCAGAGAATTCCGGGAATTTTCTAGGTTCCTCGAGACGCTGTTTTCCAAGCTCGCGAAACAGATGATCAAAGATGCCGAGGGCGCTACGAAGTTCGTCGAAATCGTGGTCCGCAACGCCCAAAGCCGCGAGGACGCGAAGACGGTCGCGATGTCCGTGGCGCGCTCGAGTCTCGTGAAATGCGCGCTTTTTGGGTCGGACCCCAACTGGGGCCGGATCGCTGCGGCTGCCGGCTGCGCAAAGGCGCATGTCGACCCCTGGAAGCTCCAGATCCATCTGGGCCGGGAGCTCGTGCTGCGGAACGGCGGGCGTGTCAAAAAAAAGGCGGCACTCTTGAACCGCGTGTTCGCGCAAAAAAACATCAAGATCACCGTAGACTTGGGCGTCGGGAAATACAGCGCTTCAGCCTTGACCTGCGATTTCTCGACCCATTACGTGCGGATCAACTCCGCGTATAGGACCTAAAGGGATGGAAGAGATCATCAAAAAAGCAGACGTGCTCCTTGAAGCGCTTCCTTACATTCAGAGTTTTTATGATAAGACTATCGTGATCAAATTCGGCGGCGCAGGCATGACCGACCCCGTGATCCGGCGGAATGTGTTGCAAGATATCGTGTTCATGAGCTATGTCGGCATGCGGCCCGTGCTCGTGCACGGCGGCGGGCCGTACATCAACAAGAGGCTCGGGGAGATCGGCAAGGAGATCAAATTCGTAAAGGGTTTTCGCGTGACGGACGAGGAGACGATGGAGATCGTGGAAGACGAGCTTACGAAAGTGAACCGCGAGATCGTCCGCGAGATCATTTCCCACGGAGGAAGCGCGATCTCCTTGAGCGGCAAGGAGGACCATCTGATCGAGGTCAAGAAACTGGAGACCGACGGGACCGACGTCGGTTTTGTCGGCGAGATCACCAAAATAAACGGCGACGTCATCCAAAAAATGATCACAAGCGATATTATCCCGGTCATCTCGCCGATCGGGATCGGCAAAGACGGCTTTACCTACAACGTCAACGCGGACCAGTCCGCGGCGGAGATCGCAAGGGGCCTGAGCGCCAACAAGCTCATTTTGCTGACCAACGTGAGGGGGGTTTTGGAGGACCCGGCGAAACCCGAATCGTTCATCTCTCACATCACCATTTCCGAGATCGAGAAACTGGTCGAATCGAAGGTGATAAGCTCGGGTATGATCCCGAAAGTAAAGGCCTGCATGCGGGCGCTCGAGCGGGGCGTCAAAAAGATCCACATCATTGATTCCAAAATTCCTCACGGAATATTGTTGGAAATTTTTACGGATAAAGGTATCGGCACCGAGATCGTGAAAAGATGAGGTGTCATTGCGAGAAGGAGCGTAGCGACGACGAAGCAATCTCGTTTTTCCGCCGAAGGCGGACCCGCCTCTGGCGGGAAAAGCGAGATTGCCACGCCCCTCCGAATACGTCGGGGCTCGCAGTGACGGATTAATAAAAATGGATTATCGCAAAACCATAAGACTTTATTACGACTACGTCGTCCCGTGTTACAACCGGACGCCGCTCGTGCTGGCGCGGGGCAAGGGCACGCGTGTGTGGGATTCGGAAGACAACGAGTATCTGGACTTTTTCCCCGGATGGGCCGTCAGCGGCATCGGTCATTGCCATCGGCGCGTGGTCGAGGCGATCAAACGCCAGGCGGAGCAGCTGATCCATGTTTCCAATAACTATTATCACGAATTGCAGGGACTTCTGGCGCAGGAAGTCATCCGTCATTCTTTCCCGGGCAAGGTGTTTTTCTGCAATTCGGGGACCGAGGCGAATGAGGCCGCTTTTAAACTGGTCAGAAAACTGGGAAACCCTTCGCGTTATGAGATCATCACGATGGAGCGTTCTTTCCACGGACGCACGTTGGCCGCAGTCGCCGCCACCGGGCAGGCCAAGCACCGGGAAGGCTTTGAACCCTTGATGCCGGGCTTCAAGACCGCGCCTTTCAATGACTTTGAGGCGCTGGAACGGGCGCTGACACCCCAGACGATCGCGGTGGCGCTCGAGCCTATTCAAGGCGAGGGAGGGGTCCGTGTTGCGGACGGCCAGTACCTTTCTGCGGTACGCAGGCTTTGCCATGACCGCAAGATCTATCTGATCTTCGATGAGGTGCAGACGGGAATGGGGCGCACCGGGCGCATGTTCTGTTATAAAAACTACGGCCTTGAGCCGGACATCATGACGCTGGCCAAGTCGCTCGGCGGCGGCTTCCCGATAGGCGCCCTAGTGGCCAAAAAAGAGATCTCCGATGCGCTCCAGCCGGGCACGCACGCCGCCACTTTCGGGGGAAGTCCCCTGGCCTGCGCAGCGGCCCTAGCGACCTTCGAAGCGATCGAGAAGGAGAAATTGATCAGCAACGCCGTGATCACCGGCTCGACCCTTTTTAAGAAGTTGAATGAGCTTAAGAAAAAGCATGCCGTGATCCGCGAGGTCCGGGGGATGGGCTTGATGGCCGGCGTAGAACTGGCCATGGACGGTCGCGCCCTTTACGAAGAATGTTTGAAAAAAAGGCTTTTGATCAATTGCACACAGGGCAATGTGTTAAGGCTTATGCCGCCGCTCGTGGTCAAGGAAAAGGAAGTGAGCCGCGCGATCCAGGTGCTCGAAGAGGCCTTGGTCGCGCAGGAAGAAAAAGTTTTAACCCCACCCCCTGTTTCGTCCGCTATAGGCGGACCGATTGCTACGCAATCGTAGGAAACAGGGGGTGGGGTAACCCAAGAAGGGAGTCATGCCGCATGAAGAAGTCAAAGAGAAAACGGAAAGCCTCCAGGAGAAAAGCCGCCCCGAGGCGCGCCAGGCGCAGAGCACCCAAACGCACGGCCGCAAGGAAAAAAAAGAAGGGGCCGTTCATCCCTTTTCGGCACAAGGATTTTCTGACGTTAAAGGAAGTGGAGGCCGGCGACCTGGAGCTCGTGTTCCGGTGGGCCGAGAAAATGAAAAAGAGGCCCGAGGATTTTTTGACCAAGCTTAGAGGAAAGTCCATCGCGCTTCTCTTTCAGAAGCCATCCGTCCGTACGCGCATCTCTTTCCAAATAGGGGTCAGCGACCTCGGAGGCTCTTCGGTCTACATGAGCCCACAGGAAATGCCGCTGGGCGAACGGGAATCGGTGAAGGACGTGGCAAGGGTCTTGTCACGCTACTGTGACGCGATCGTGGCGCGCACCTACGCCCATTCGGACGTGACGGAACTGGCGCAGCACGCGGACGTGCCGGTCGTCAACGGCTTAAGCGATTCGTTCCATCCTTGCCAGACGCTCGCGGACCTTTTCACGATCCGGGAGCGTTTCAAGTCGCTTGAAAAGATCAACATAGGTTATATCGGCGATGGGAATAATGTGCTGAATTCGCTGCTTTATGGCGCGGCAAAGATGGGCGCCAACCTTTCGATCGCGACGCCGCGTGGCTATGAACCCGGCGAAGAGATGCTCAATGACATCAAACTAATCGCCAAGGAGTCGGGCTCAAAGATCACGCTTTCGAACAACCCCTTCACGGCGATCAAGAACGCGCACGTGATCTACACGGACGTGTGGGCGAGCATGGGGCAGGAGAAACAACGGGAGCAACGAATGCGCGATTTTCAGCCGTTCCAGATCAATGCGGCGCTCGTCAACAAAGCGCCGAAGGACGCGATCGTCATGCATTGCTTGCCCGCGCACCGCGGCGAGGAGATCACGGACGAGGTGATCGAGAGCCCGCGCTCAGCGATCTTCGACCAGGCGGAAAACCGGCTGCACACGCAGAAAGCGCTGCTGTATCTCTTGTTGACAAGGAAAAAAAGGAAATGAAAAAAGTAGTTTTGGCATATTCCGGCGGCCTCGACACCTCCGTCGCCATCAAATGGCTGAAGGATAAAGGCTTCGAGGTCGTGGCCTACATGGCCGATGTGGGCCAGGAAAAAACCACGAAGGCGGCGATCATTCGCGCCAAAAAGGCGGGCGCCTCCAAAGTGGTCGTACGGGACCTGAAGAAGAAATTCATCACGAATTATCTCTGGCCGGCGCTCAAGGCGGGGGCGGTCTACGAAGGCCGCTATACGCTGGCGACCGCGCTTTCGAGACCTCTGATCGCCGCAGAGCAAGTGGCGGTGGCCCACCTAGAAAAAGCCACGGCGGTCGCGCATGGCTGTACCGGCAAAGGAAATGACCAGGTTCGTTTTGAGGTGACGATCCAGGCGCTGGACAGTTCTCTTGAGATCCTGGCGCCCGTAAGAGAGTGGGAATTTAAATCCCGCGAAGAAGAAATTCAGTACGCGCGCAAACACCATATCCCGATCGACGTGACGAAAAAGAGCCCTTTTTCGATCGATAAGAATCTCTGGGGCGTGAGCGTCGAGGCGGGAGTTTTGGAAGACCCCGACACGGAACCGCCGGCGGAGTCATTCCAATGGACGCGCGGCGCTGAAAAAAGGAAATTAAAAGACAGAATCATTGAGATCGGCTTTGAACGGGGGATCCCCGTGTCTTTGGACGGCAAGCGTAAAGAAGCGCTGCTTCTCATCAAAACGCTCAATGACATAGGCGCATCTTACGGCATAGGCCGCATGGACATGATCGAGAACCGGCTCGTGGGCATCAAATCCCGCGAAACCTATGAAGCGCCGGCCGCGACGATCCTCCTGCAAGCTCACCGCGACCTGGAAAGCCTGACGCTGGACCGCGAACTGTTTCATTTCAAGGAAACGCTCTCGCACAAATACGCGGAGCTTGTTTATTACGGGCTTTGGTTCACGCCGCTTAAAGCCGCGCTCGACGCGTTCGTCGAGTCGACCCAAAGTCGTGTGACCGGGACGGTGCGCCTGAAACTGAGAAAGTATTCTTCACACGTCGTTGGCCGTAGATCGCCGTATTCCTTGTACAAGGAAAACCTCGCGACTTACAGCCGGAAGGATAAATTCGACCAGCGTCTGGCCAAGGGTTTCATAGACCTTTGGGCGCTGCCGTATAAGAGCAGCGATAAGCGTAAAGGGGTAAGATGACAAAGAAATTTTGGGGTGGAAGGTTCAGGAAAAAAACGGACCCGCAGTTTGATGAGTTCAGCTCTTCATTCCGCTGGGATTGGCGCCTTTTGCCTTATGACCTTCAAATCGACCGGGCCCATGTCAAGGCATTGCGAAAATGCGGCGTCTTGGCAAAAAAGGAAACCTCGAAGCTGCTGGCAGCTTTATCGAAGATAGAAAAGCGTTTTCAAGACCCGGCCGAGATCCGCGGCAAAACCCACGAAGACGTCCACTCGGCCGTTCAAGAGGAGTTGGCAAAACTCACCGGCCCGCTCGCGAACAAGATCCACACCGCCCGCTCGCGCAATGACCTCGTGAGCCAAAGCGCACGACTCTATTGCCGGGACCAGGCGCTTAAAATTATTTCGATGATCTCGGGGCTCCAAGCAGAAGTGATCCGCAAAGCCGAGCGGTACGCGGGTGTGCTCGTACCCGGGATGACGCACATGCAAAATGCCCAGGTGATCTCGCAGGGCCATATTTTTCTGGCCTATGCCGAAATGCTGGACCGGGCAAAATTCCGCTTCCAAGGCGCCCTGCCGTTCTTTGACGTATGCGTGCTCGGAAGCGGAGCGCTCGGCGGCGTCACGTTTCGTCTCGACCAGAAGCTCATCGCCAGGGAACTCAAGCTTTCACGCATCACGAACAACAGCTACGACGTTTCGGGAGACCGGGATTTTATTCTTAACTTCCTGTCGTGCATGCTGCACCTCTACCTCCAGATCTCAAGGATATCGGAGGACCTGATGGTCGGCCAGACAAAAGGCTTCTCGGTCGTCGATGTCGGCCAGGCGTTCTGCACCGGAAGCTCCATGATGCCGCAGAAGAAGAACGCGGATCTCTTGGAACTTGCCAGAGGCGCCGTGGGTGTTTTTGCAGGGAACTTTATCGGGTTCGCAATGACGCTGAAGGCCTTGCCGACTTCCTACAACCGGGACCTTCAGTGGGACAAGAAATTCGTATTCGATTCCGTCGAAACCTGCACGGAACTTCTTTCAATTTTCACGCGGATGTTCGGGTCTCTGAAAATTAATGAAAAAAGAGCCCAGGATCTCCTCGCCGACGAAAACCTCTATGCGACGGACCTGGCCGATTATCTGGTGAATAAAGGCGTCCCTTTCCAAACCGCGCACGAACAGGTGGGGCGGATCGTGGGCTTCGCCGAAGAAACGAAGACGGCGCTCTCAAAGATAGGTCTGGATATCTTGAGGCTCTACGCGCCCAAGACGGAAGCGGACGTTTATGACCTATTCGAGCCCCGGCATTCGGTTAAAATGAAGAAAACCGTCGGGAGCACGAACCCGCAAGAGATCAAAAGGCAGATCGCAGGCTGGAAGAGACGATTAAGGCAACGAGGCGCGCATGCACCGGTTTGAGTTTAGGGGAAAAGAGCTCTACTGCGAAGATGTGCCGGTTTCAAAGATCGCGAAGGTGGTGGGCACGCCGTTTTACCTGTACAGCGTGCGGACTTTTCTCGATCACTACCTTAAGCTCAAGGAGGCGTTCAAGGCTGCGGAGCCGCTCATCTGCTTTTCGATGAAGGCCAACTCGAACCTGACGATCTTAAAAGCGCTCGTGGAGCACGGCTCGGGCCTTGATATCGTCTCGGGCGGTGAGCTTTTCCGGGCGAAGAAGGTGGGAGTGGACCCCCAAAAGATCGTGTTCGCCTCCGTCGGCAAGACAGAAGCGGAAGTGGAACAGGCGATCCGTTCTAAGATCCTCATGTTCAACGTGGAATCGATCCAGGAGCTAGAGGTGATCAACACCGTGGCTTGCCGTCTTCACACCGTGCAGAAAGTGGCCATACGCCTAAACCCGGATGTTTCACCGGACACGCACGATTACATCACGACCGGCACGAAGCAGAACAAATTCGGCATAGATCCGGGTACCGCGTACAAGCTTTTCATGGAATCTTACCGCTATCCCTTTATCCGGTTAGCGGGGGTGCATATCCACATCGGCTCCCAGATCACGGACTCGAGGCCCTTTGTAAAAGCGATCAAGCGCGCACTCGCGTTCGTAGACAGCGTGCGTTTCTGCGGCAACCCCGTCGAATATCTGAACATTGGCGGAGGGTTGGCGATCATTTATTCCAAAGAAAAGCCGCAGACCGCGAGGGAATTCGCCCATGCCGTCCTGCCGCTATTCAAGGATTATGACCTGGGGCGAAGCCTCAAACTGGTCCTGGAACCTGGCCGATTCATCTCCGGCAACGGCGGCATCCTGGTCACCAGAGTGCTGTACAAGAAAATGAATCCGACGAAGACATTCATGATCGTCGACGCGGCGATGAATGACCTCATCCGTCCGTCTTTTTACGGCGCTTACCACGAGATCACGCCCGTGGTGATGGAAAAAGGCGGGCGCTTGATCTCCAGCGTGGACATCGTCGGCCCGATCTGCGAAAGCGGCGATTTTCTCGCTAAAAACAGGCGGATGGCGGATGCGAACATCGGAGATCTATTGGCGGTCATGTCCTGCGGCGCCTACGGCTACGTGATGTCCTCGAATTACAACTCGAGGCTTCGCGTGCCTGAAATCATCGTAAAAGGCCGGAAATTTTTCCTCGCAAGAAAAAGGGAAGTTTATTCGGACCTCGTGCGAAACGAACGGATCGTAAAGGAAATATTGAACTAAGTTATGAAAACGGTTGATTTCGTAAAAATGTCCGGCGCCGGCAATGACTTCATCGTCATAGACAACCGCACCGGAATTCTAAGCGCGAAGCCCTCGGAAAGCGCGAAAAAGCTTTGCGACCGCAAGCGTTCCGTAGGCGCCGACGGCCTATTGTTTCTTGAAAAGTCCAGACGCGCGGATATCCGCATGCGGATCTTCAATCCCGACGGCAGCGAGGCCGAGATGTGCGGCAACGGAGTGCGGTGTTTGGCGAAATTCGCCTTGGACAAAAAAATCGTAAAGAACAGGCTCTCGATCGAGACGCAGGCTGGGATGATCACGGCCGAAGTGAGGCGCAATGCCGTGAAGGCGCATCTCGCAGACCCCAAAGGGCTTAAACTTAATTTTTCGGTGCCTATGAACGGGCGGCCAGAAAACGTGCATTTTATAAACACCGGCGTACCTCACGCGGTGATGGTGCTCGATTCACTGAACGGGGTGGACGTGAACGGCCTGGGGAAAGCAATCCGCTTCCATTCGGACTTCGCGCCGAGCGGCACGAATGTAGATTTTATCTCGTTTGAAAAAGCGAGCGCAGCGCAGAACGCTATTTCCATCCGTACCTATGAGCGTGGCGTGGAGTCCGAAACGCTTGCCTGCGGGACCGGCTCCGCCGCCGGCGCTCTTGTGGCGGCGGCGCTGAAAGGCCTCCGGTCGCCAGTTCTCGTAATGACCGAGGGCGGGGAAACGCTGAAGGTTTATTTTTCAAAAAAAGGGGAGCTCTTTACCGACGTGCATTTGGAAGGACCGGTGGCCGTTAATTTTGAGGGGAGAGTGAGTTTATGAGAGAGGGCGGGATGAAATTCCATGGGTCGATCACGGCGCTCGTGACGCCGTTCAAGAACGGCAAAGTGGACGAGAGCACGCTCATAAAGCTCGTCCGACGCCAAATTGCCGAAGGGTCCGACGGGCTCGTTCCGGTGGGAACCACGGGCGAGTCGCCGACGCTTTCCCATAAGGAACATGAACGTGTGATCCAGATCGTCGTGGAGGCGGCCGACCGCGAAGTGCCCGTGATCGCCGGCACCGGCTCCAACAGCACCGAAGAGGCCATCTCGCTCACGCGCTTCGCGAAAAAAGCGGGCGCGGACGCCTCCTTGTCGGTGATCCCTTATTACAACAAACCAACCCAGGAAGGCCTCTTCCGGCATTTTGCCGCGATCGCCCGGGCGGTGAACATCCCGATCATCCTTTACAATATTCCTAGCCGCTCAGGATGCAGCCTGACGCCCGAAACCGTCGCGCGCCTTTCTAAAATTTCAAATATTGTCGGCATCAAAGAAGCCACCGGAAGCATGGACCAGACCTCGCACATTCTTTCCCTGTGCAACCTCACGGTCTTAAGCGGTGACGACTCGCTGACTCTGCCGCTTATGGCGCTCGGGGCCAAAGGCGTCATTTCGGTCATTGCCAACGTGGTGCCGGGTGAGGTGGCGCGAATGGTGGATGAGTTTGCAGCCGGAAACATCCGGAAGGCAGGGGAGATCCACACCGCGCTTTTTCCTCTCTGCCGGGCGCTATTCATCGAAACAAACCCGATCCCCGTGAAACGCGCCATGGCGCTTCTGGGGCTTTGCGGCGGGGAGCTGCGCCTGCCGCTTTGTCCGATGAGGCCGGAGAACGAAAAGATCCTCATTCGCGTCCTAAAGGCCTACGGACTTAAACTGAAAGGCCGTGGAAAATGACCCCATCCCCTCCTTTCAAATTTTCAATTTTAATGCAAAGCATTGAGACAACTTTGTTGTCTCAAAAGGAGGGGATGGGGTGATCAAACTCGCCGTGAACGGCGCGCTCGGACGCATGGGATCCCGGATACTCGAATTGGCCCGCAAATCCTCCGAAAACTTTAAAATTGCGGCGGCGTTCGACGAGAACTCCGGTGATAAAATTTCAAAGCTTTCGGCCGCAAGGCTCAAAGGCTCCGACGTGCTGATCGATTTCTCGAGTCCCGAAGGGACGCGCGCGGCGCTTGAGGCCGCGCTCCAAACGAATGCGGCGATGGTCATCGGCACCACCGGCGCCGACAATAAATTACAAGCCGACATCCGGGAAGCCTCCAAAAAAATACCGATCGTATTTTCTCCCAACATGAGCATCGGCGCCAATTTTTTGTTCGAGCTTTCGCGCCTATCGGCTTCGAAGCTGAAAGAAGGCTATGACATTGAGATCATCGAGCAGCATCACCGTCTGAAGAAAGACGCGCCGAGCGGCACGGCCAAAAAGATCGCCGAAGTGATCTCAAAAGAAAAGGGCTGGAACCTCGGCAAGGTCGTGATCCATTCAGTCCGCGCCGGCGACATCGTAGGCGAGCATACCGTGATCTTCAGCGGCCCCGGCGAAACGATCGAACTCACTCACCGGGCGCAGTCGCGCGACGCGTTCGCGCGCGGCGCCCTGGTCGCGGCGCTCTTCGCGGCCAAAAAGAAATCAGGACTTTATTCGATGCTCGACGTTCTGAATTTTTAGATGAGTTTCTTTCTGGAAGAGTCCCAACGCCTTAAATCGTTCCCCCCTTATCTTTTTGTCGAGATTGACCGCGCCAAACGCCGCGCCATCGAACGGGACGTCCATGTCATCGATTTCGGCGTCGGAGACCCTGACCAAGCGACCCCTTCGTTCGTCCTGAACGCCATGCGGAGGGCCATGAAAGACGCTTCCAACCATCACTACCCTTTGCACCAGGGCAATTCGCAGTTTCGCCGGGCGATCCGTCTGTGGTTTAAAAAAAGGTTTCGTGTCTCTTGGGACCCGGACACGGAAATATTGCCGCTCATAGGGTCGAAAGAGGGGATCGCTCATCTGCCCCTGGCCTTCATCGATCCGGGTGACACGGTGCTCGTGCCGGAGCCTTGTTATCCCCCCTACAGGAGCGGAACCCTGTTCGCGGGCGGACGGGTCCACACACTTCCCCTGAAGGAAGCCAATGGTTTCCTGCCGGACCTGGACTCGATCCCAGAGGAAGCGCTGGGGAGCGCTAAGATCATTTACGTGAATTACCCGAATAACCCAACGGGTGCCGTGGCGCCCCGAGCCTTTTACCAAAAACTCGTTGCCTGGGCCAAACAAAATAAGATACTCATCGCCTCGGATCTGGCGTATTCCGAGGTTTATTTCGGCCGCGAGAAGCCTTTGAGCATTTTCCAAATCCAGGGCGCCAAAGAAGTGGCGATCGAATTCCACTCGCTCTCAAAAACCTGCAACATGACAGGATGGAGAGTGGGTTTCGCGGTCGGCCGCAAAGAAGTCATCACAGCACTCCTGCGGGTCAAGTCGAATATCGATTCCGGCGTGTTCACCGCCATTCAAAAAACCGCGGCCGTTGCGCTCAAGAACTCTTCCAATTTTTCGAAGAAAACCAACGAGGTTTACATGAGGCGCCGGGATCTTCTGGTGGCAGGACTCCGGAGCCTCGGATTTCCGGCTAGGCCCAACCCGGCCACGTTCTACCTGTTTACGCGCCTGCCTGGCGGACAAACGGATTCAACGGCGTTTTGCAAAACCCTGCTGGAAAAGACCGGGATCGTGGCCACACCCGGCGTCGGTTTCGGCCGGCAGGGCGAGGGCTATGTGCGCTTCGCGTTCACGGTCGCGGAGCCCGAGATACGGGAGGCCCTGGCCCGTATGAAAAAGGTCCTGTAAGAAAACTCGCGTGGCGACCGTTCTTCTTGGGATCGGCTCAAATACCGGTGACCGCCGGGCCCACATAGACAGGGCCGTCTGCCTGTTAAAGGAAATCCCGGATATCCAATTCCAACACCTATCGACCCTCATCGAAACAAAACCCCAGGGCGGCCCTCCGCAAGGCGACTTCTTGAACGGCGCCGTGAAAATCCAGACCCAACTTTTGCCGCTTGAGCTTCTGTCCAAGCTGAAAGCGATCGAGCGGCGCCTCGGACGGGTGAAATCCGAGCCTAACGCGCCGCGCCCGATGGATCTCGACATTCTCTTCTATGATGACATTGTCATTGTGGACGGGAAAACGCTCACGATCCCTCATCCCCGGATCGCGGAAAGGGAATTCGTGTTAAGGCCTCTGGCGGAGATCGCGCCTGATTTTATTCACCCCAGGCTCGGAAAAACCATCCAGGCGCTTTACGATGAAAACGTTCCAAAGTTCCGAAGCGCTTAGAAACGCGCTTATTCGATTTATTAAGAAAAACAGAGCGATCGGCTTTGTCCCCACAATGGGGTACCTGCACGAAGGGCATCTGTCGCTGGTGCGCCTGGCCAAAAAGGAAAATGACGCGGTCGTGGTGAGCCTATTCGTGAACCCGCTCCAGTTCGGCCCGAAGGAGGATTTCTGGCGTTACCCGAGGGACCCGGGCCGAGATTGCCGGATGCTGCGAAAGGAAAAAATAGAGTTTGTTTTTACCCCGCTGCCGAAGCCGTTTTACCCGGCCGACTTTGAGACGTCCGTTTCACTGAGCCGCCTCACAAAACCGCTTTGCGGCCGCACGCGGCCGACGCATTTTGCGGGCGTGGCCACCGTGGTGCTCAAGCTTCTGAACATCGTGATGCCCACGAATCTCTACCTTGGGCAGAAGGATTACCAGCAGTTTCGCGTCGTGCAGCAAATGCTAAAAGACCTCGAGTTCCCATGCCGGGTAAGGATGGCGCCGACCGTCCGCGAGTCCAACGGCGTCGCGATGAGCTCGAGAAACGTCTTCCTGTCGCCTGTAGAACGCCGGGAAGCGCCTTTCATCCATCGGTCGCTCGAGGAAGCCGAGAGACTCGTTCAGTCCGGGTTTCATGACCCGGCCAGAATCAAAGAGCGGCTCCAGGAAATCTTAAGGCTCGCGCCGCATGCCAAGCTTGACTATCTCGAGATTGTCGATTCCGAAACCTTGAGATCTGTGATAAAATTGAAACCCGGTTCAAAAATTTTAGTCGCCATTGCCGTTTTTTTCGGGAAAACACGGCTCATCGACAATACGCTGATAAGGGTGTGAACATGCTCAGAGTTCTTATGAAATCAAAGATCCACGGCGCGACGGTCACCGAAGCGAACCTGAAATACACGGGCTCCATCACGATCGACAAAGCACTTCTCAAGGCTTCGGATATTTGCCCGTTTGAACGCGTGCAGATCGTGAATCTCCACAACGGCACGCGTGTAGAAACCTACGTGTTGGAAGGACGGGCGGGCTCCGGCACGATCTGCATGAACGGCGCCGCCGCCCGCTGGGCCGAGGTGGGGGATAAGGTCATTATTATTTCCTACTCGCTTATGACCGAGGCTGAACGCAGGCGTCACAAGCCCCGGATCATTTTTGTTGATCATAAGAACAAAGTCTCAGGAAAAAAGTGATAAAAGTAGGCATTATCGGCTGCGGGACCATCGGCAAAGAGCTGGCGCTGGCCTGCCAGAAACGGTTTTATGAAGAAGTGACGCTGCTGGCCCTCGCCGACTTAGACCCGGCGCGCGCCAAGAAGCTTCAAAACCGGCTCCGGCCCAAGCCCAAGGTCCTTTCTTCGGATGAACTCATCCGGCGCTGTGATCTCATCATTGAGGCGGCCTCCAAGCACGCGGCCCATGAGATCGCCAAGAGAGCCTTGTCGCTGGGAAAGGACGTTATGATCATGAGCGTGGGTGGGCTCCTGGGCAGGGAAAAGGAAATATTCGAGCTTGCGAGAACCCACCGCTGCTGCCTGTACCTGCCCAGCGGAGGCGTGGTCGGTATCGACGGTCTAAAGGCCGCCAAGATCGGGAAGATCTACCGCGTGACGCTCACGACGCGCAAACCGCCTCAGGGTTTCGAAGATGCCCCCTACGTGCTTAAACACAAGATCCAACTCAAAAATTTGAAAGAGGAAAAACTCCTGTTTGAGGGCAATGCCGCGGCTGCGGTAAAAGGGTTCCCGAAGAACATCAATGTATCCGCTACCTTAAGCGTTGCCGGCCTGGGAGCCAAAAAAACCAAGGTGCGGATCCTCGCGTGCCCGCACATGCTCGTGAACGTGCACGAAGTCTACGTACAGGGCGACTTTGGCTCATTCTACACACGTTGTGAGAATTTCCCGTCAGAACAGAACCCTAAGACGAGCCACCTGGCGATCCTATCAGCCGTCGCGACACTCGAGCGGATATTGAAGAACGTCAAGATTGGAACTTAGCGACTTAGACATCATCCAGGGCTGCCTCGAGCGCGACAAAAAGGCATGGGACCTTTTTGTGGACCGCTTCTCCAAGCTGATCTACTGGAGCATCCGAAAGGTCTTTCTGGCCCATGCCCTTCTGAATAGGGAAGAGCTGGTCCAGGAAGTCTTTCAAGGAGTCTTTGAGCGCCTGATCGCCAAAGAGGAACTCAAGAAGCTTAAGAACGCGGACGGCCTCCGCAAGTTCATAAGTGTGATGGCCTGCCATGCGGCTCTCGACGAGGTCAAAAAGGCCACGCGCGCCGAAAAACGGACGGTGTCAAGCGAATCCGCGTTTGAATCTCACGCGATCAGTCGTGGCGCGGTCGTCCAGGCGATCACGAATGAGACCACCGAAATTATTGAGGCGGCATTAAGCGATATGTCTCCCAAGGAGCGGACCTGCGTGGAGCTGCATTGTTTCAATGAGCTGACATTTCGCCAGGTCGGCGACATCGTGGGGGTTTCAGACGAAGCCGCCCGGGCAATTGTTAAAAGAGCCAAAGAAAAGATAAAAGTTAAATTGAGTGACCCCACCCCCTGATTATGTCCGCCGAAGGCGGACCGATTGCCGCGCAATCGAAAAAATTAGGGGATGGGGTGACCGGTTATAAGGGGGTCTGTCGTCTAGTAATATGGGGACCGTTTATGGATGAACTCGATCATTTAATTAAGAAAAATATAGAAGCGGTTGTTGAGGCAGAAGAAGTACCGGCCGAAGCGCTGAGAAGGGCCAAGAACTTAATGGAGGGGAAAAACGTCCTTTGCCCTCACTGTAAGAAGCCGATCACGCCCTTCAAGAAGCCCCAAGCACAGCAAAAGTTATGGAACACGCTTTGGCTGGGGCTGGCCGGCCTTATGCTTTTCCTGTCATTTGTGTTTCCCCGTTACTTCTTTCAATGCCTGGCCCTTATGCTTCTATTCGGGTTTAAATGGGTGATCGAGCAAAGGGCTTCAAGAACACAGGTACTGATCTACAAAGCCTTAAAAGAGGAAGAGGGCCGGACGCGTATAAAGAGTTTACACGAAAGTTCACACCGACTATAATCACCCGCTTACGGGGCGTGGCTCAGCTTGGCTAGAGCGCTTGGTTCGGGACCAAGAGGTCGAGAGTTCAAATCTCTCCGCCCCGAGTTTTTAAACAAATCTTCGCCACAAAGCGCAGCGAATCCGTCCGAAGGCGCTTTGTGGACGAATCCGCCGCGATTTGTGGCGGTAAATCTCTCCGTGCCGATACTTTTGGGGTTCTCCGCCCCGAGTTTTTCACATTACCCCATACACTCCAAGTACTTATGATTATTTATACTCACTATTGAATAGCTTTGATAAATATATTATACTTTTGATTAGAGGGGAGTAGGGGTATGAAGCTGCGCAAATCTAGATCCGGCTTTGCTCTGATCGCATCTCTGATCCTGACGACGTTGCTATTCTCTTATTCGCTTTCGTACTTCGACATCGTGGGCTCCGACCGCCGCCTAGTGGCCGTGTCCGAAAAAATGCAGAAGGCGGAGGCGGTCGCGGAAGCAGGAGTGGAGCAAGCCCTATGGGAATTCAGCCATAATAACGCGAGCTTCGCGTCCTGGTCAGGAACGACTTCCAAAACCAAGACTTCTTCCGGTTTCAGCACTTTTGGTGATTATTCGGTATCCGTCGCCAATTACAACACCTTAAACCCCGTGATCACAAGCACTTCCTCATACACAGAGCAGGGCGCAGCCAAAGAGGTGAGAATATTGTGCGGGGTCACAAAAAACCAGTCATTTTATGACAAAGCCATCAAAGCAGGCAACCGCATCGACCTTTCGGGCAATGTCACCATTGACAGTTATGATTCAAGCCTTGGCGAATACGATTTGACGACCAATAGGACCCAGAATGGTGACGTAGAAACGAACAGCACCGCGGACCCCGCGGTCCAGCTCACGGCGAGTGCTGACATATTCGGGTCGGTCGGAACGGGACCTGGGGGAGTCGTGGATGTCTACAGTGAAACTAACAACACCATCACCGGCGCCATCACGCATACCACAGCCAACACCATCCCTGCGATCACGGTGCCAAGCTCGCTGGCCTCCCTAAGCCCGTCGCCGGATCTCATCTATAACGGAACCAGCAATACCACCATGAATGTGAACGGAACAGTCAATTACAAGTGTGGCCGGATGGACCTCAGTGGCAGTGCAATCTACACGTTCGCAGGTTCGGGAACGGTCAACTTGTATTTAACTGGAAGCACAGCGACCTCTTTTAGGACGACCGCCAACGCCCAGCTCATTGTCGGTGCAGGGGTTAACCTCGTTATTTATGCAGACAAAGCTGTGAGAGTTACCGGCAATGGGATATTGAACCATAATGGTACCCAAAACACCTCTTCTGTCCAGATCTTTGGAACTCCCACGTGCGACACCGTGGAGGTGACCGGAAACGGCGATCTTGTAGGCATCATCAATACGCCAAATGCCCTCGTAAGGGTCAATGGCAACGGAGATGTTTATGGGGCCATCGTTTGCGACAGATACATCGGCAGCGGCAATGGTGATCTTCACTACGATACTGATCTTCTTAACAATGGCCCAGGGGCCACTTACAAACTCCAGTGGTATTCCAGAGCTTCGTAACTCTTGTTTCATCAATAAGTTACATATTTATAATCACTATTGAATAGATTTAGATAGTAATGTATACTTTTAGTTAAGGGTACGCGTAATACTATGAAAATAAAAGACAAAAAAGGTTATACCCTGGTTGAAACCATGGCAAGTATTGCCATCGCCGCGATCGCTTTCTCCGGCCTTGCGGTGGGCCTGGGCAGCGGATTTTATACTGCACGCGATGCGCGGAATCATTTGTACGCCATCAACGCCGTCCGGCAGGAACTGGAAACGATACGCATCAGCAACTACGATGCCGTCGTCAGCGGCACGTTCTACGCCCCCAACGACCAGTTAGACATGATCCCGAACGCGACCGGTACCCGGACAGTCAGCAACGGCTCGGGAGCAGATATCAAGGTGGTTACTTTAACGGCCAGTTGGGCTTCCGACACTGGCCGGGCGCTCAGCCACAGCATCACAACCAATTTCACGCGTAAAGGCCTGAACGGGGAATCCTGATGAAAACGATGACGCGACGGACCTCCCAGCAGGGATTCACTATCAGCGAACTCATGATCGCCTCGACGATCACGCTCATATTCGCGGGCTCATTTTATGCCTTGGTTTCGGGCCTGCAAAACCAGATGGCGCAGCAAAATGTCTATTTTGACACCAACCGCGCCGCACGCCATGCGATGGATAAAATTTCAAAGGACGTGAAAGAAGCGATCAACATTGAGCCAAGCCACGGGGGCAATGTCACCGGGGACACGGTCCTTATCCTGAAGCTACCGAGTATCTCGCTCTCGACGGGAGTCCCAATCCCAACAGACCTTTCCAGCGAATACGATTATGTGACCTATAAATTGGACAATACGGATCCAACGCATCTCGTCCGTGCGCTCGATGTGGATCCGGCAAGCCAGCGCGAAGGAGGGGTCGATAAGACCGCCAATCCTCTGCCGGTGGTTGCCCGACGTGTCCAAAGCATTCAATTTACCTCCGGGGGAGCCGGACTTTCCGCGTACAATGCCGCAGCGCTTCAGGACCTGGAAAATGTGCACATCGATATCACGGCCCAGGGCACCACGGTGGGGAAAACACAAACGACACAGGTGGACTCCGATGTCATGCTCAGAAATAAAATCGGCTGATCGAAAGTCAGAACAGGGTTTTGCCCTTCTTTCTTCCGTCGTATTCACGTTCATGGCTTTTACGCTGTCGCTATCCTATTTCGACATTGTCGTAACCGAGAAAAAGCAGGCCATTCTTTCAGCCAACTCCCAAAGAGCGGAGGCCATCGCCGAAGCGGGAGTAGAGCAGGCTCTCTGGGAATACAACTACGGCTCCGATTTCAACACATGGAGCGGGACGACCATAAAGACCAAAACGTCTTCGGGTTTCGACCCAACATTTGGCGAAGATTATTCAGCCTCGGTGGACATGACCGACCCCTCCAACCCGGTCATTACAAGCACTTGCTCCTACAATGTCGGCAACTCGGTCAAGCAGGTTGTGATCAGTTGCGGCCTCACCGCGGGCCAATCCCTGTATGACAAAGCGATCAAGACAAAAAATAAGATAGACCTTTCGGGCAATGCAAAAGTGGACAGCTACGATTCAGATCTTGGTGTTTATAACGCGGTGACGAACCGGACATTGCAGGGCGATGTGCTCACCAATAGCACCGCGAATCCCGCGATCCAGCTCACCGGTAACTCGCAAATCTATGGTGCCGCTGCTACGGGTGCAGGTGGAACGGTCACTACCGGCGGGAATTCCAATCTTCCCAGCGGGGGAGTCACGACAGATGCCTCCGAGACGATCAATGACAATACAGTGCCCAGCGATCTTTCCTCGGCCGCACCTTCGGCGGATCTCCTTTACAATAGGAATCAAAACATCACCATGAATGTCAGCGGGACCACGAATTACAAATGCGACCGCTTGGACATTTCGGGGAACGCAAAGCTGACGTTTACAAACACAAGCGGGAACCCCACCGTAGACATTAATTTGTATCTAGTCGGCAGCACGGCCACGTCCTTCAGGACAACGGGCAACGGCAAAGTCATCATCGGCAGCGGCGTGAATCTCGCGATCTATGCCGACAAGGCGGTCCGGGCGAACGGCAACGCCTTTGTGAATAACAATACCTCCCAAAATCCCACCTCGCTTATCATCTACGGCACGCCCACCTGCGACACCGTGGAAGTATCGGGCAACGGCGATATCGTGGGCATCATCAATGCGCCGAGCGCGACCGTGCGGGTGAACGGGAACGGCGACGTTTACGGCGCCGTCATCGCGGACAAATATGTCGGTTCCGGGAACGGCGATATGCATTTTGACAGAAGCCTGCTCGATTTCGGAGGCGGCACGGGCGCTCAATTGGCGTGGTATTCAAGAAGCTCTTAATAAATCCAACTTTCTGCATTATAATACCCTCTCTATGGAACACACCGAAAGCGCCGGCGGGATCGTGTTGAACCCTAAGGGGGAAGTGTTGGTGGTAAGCCAGCACGGCACGTCCTGGTCCCTGCCGAAAGGCCATCTGGACCCTGGAGAAAAGGCGCTTGAAGCCGCCCAAAGAGAGATCTTCGAAGAATCCGGCATTCGGAAGCTCAAACTCATAAAACCGCTGGGCAGCTACACGCGCCATCGCATCGGTTCGAACGGCGGCGAGGACCTCTCCGAGCTTAAAAAGATCCACATGTTTCTATTCGAGACTCTTGAAACGGCTCTAAAACCGCTCGATCCCCACAATCCCGAGGCACGCTGGGTGGACAAAAGCCAAGTGGCCTCACTTCTCACTCACACGAAAGATAAAGCATTTTATTTAAGCGCGCTTCCTGAGTTATAATAGCAGGTCTATGAAAAAAAAGACCTCGCAACCCACTCACCGCGTGCATGTATGTTATACCGGCCGCGTGCAAGGCGTTGGCTTTCGATACACCGCCGAGAAACTGGCCCTCGAGATCGGGCTTTCGGGGTGTGTGAAAAACCTTCCGGACAGCCGCGTCGAGCTGATCTGCGAAGGCTCGAAAGAAGAGATCGAGAAGCTGTTGGAAGGGATACAAAAAAGCTCTCTCGCTCCATACATCGCAAAAACGATCTGCCATTGGGAAAAACCCCGGAATGAGTTCACGGAATTCCGTGTTGAATTTTGTATCTGACTGAGTAACACATGGCCCGCAGCCCGAACCCGAAGTCCCGGATCGAAGAACTAAGAAACCAGATCGAACGCCACAACCGGCTCTATTACGAACTCGGTAAGCCCGAGATATCCGACTTCGAGTTTGACCGGCTCATGAAAGAGCTCGAACATCTTGAAAACACCTACCCTCAATACTCGAAAAAAGACTCACCTACTAAAAAAGTCGGCGGGAAGCCGCACCCCGAATTTCAAACCGTCCGGCACCGGGCCCCCATGCTCAGCATCGACAACACCTATTCCAAAGAAGAGATCCTGGCGTTCGATGGGCGGGTCCGGAAATTTTTGAAGGACGAGAGTTTCCAGTATGTGGCTGAGCTCAAGGTCGACGGCGCGTCCCTGTCCCTCATCTATCAAAAAGGGGAGCTCGTGCGCGCGGCCACGCGCGGCGACGGCGAGCAGGGCGATGACGTGACCGTCAATGTAAAAACGATCCGCCAGATCCCGCAATTATTCCCACACCCGAGGAAGGCTCCCGAAGAGATCGAGATCCGCGGAGAGATCTACCTCCCCATAAAAAAATTCCATAGCTTGAACGACGAAAAAAAGCAACTTGGAGAAGAGCTTTTCGTCAACCCCCGGAACGCAGCCGCAGGTTCCCTGAAGCTCTTAAATTCGACGGTGGTGGCTTCGCGCGGACTTTCGTTCTTCGCGCACGGCGTAGGGCTTTGCCTCGGCGGCGACTTCGAAACTCAAATGGACCTCATTCGTTTCTTCAAGGAATCGGGCCTGCCCGTGAACCCACACAGTCGTCTGTGCCAAGACCTAAACGAGGTCTTTGCACTTTGCAACCTTTGGGAAAAGAAAAAAGAAGAGCTGGATTACGAGATCGACGGGCTGGTCCTTAAGCTCAACAGTCTCGAGCAGCAGAAAAGGCTCGGCGCGACCCATAAAAGCCCCCGGTGGGTGATCGCCTACAAGTTTCCCGCCGAAGAGGCTCGCACAAGGCTCGTGGATATCGTGGTGCAGGTCGGCCGCACGGGCGTCCTGACGCCGGTGGCGGTGCTCGAGCCCGTGTTCCTGGCCGGCTCGACGGTGTCGAGGGCCACACTCCACAATGAGGACGAGATCCGGCGTTTGGACTTGAGGATCGGCGATTGGGTGAGCATTGAAAAAAGCGGAGAGATCATCCCCCAGGTGATCCGCGTCCTGAAAGAAAAGAGGACGGGTCGTGAGAAAAAATTTACCCTTCCGAAGCGCTGCCCGGCCTGCCAGGCCAAGGTGGTCCGAGAGGAGGGGGAGGTGGCCTTACGCTGCCTCAATATCCGCTGCCCGGCGCAGCTCAAGGAAAGGCTGCTTCATTTTGCTTCACGGAAGGCCATGGATATCGAAGGGTTGGGCGAGGCGCTCGTCGAGCAGCTCGTCGACAAAAAAATAGTGACCGATTTTACCGGTCTCTACGCCTTGGTGGAGGACCAGGTCGCCTCGCTCGAACGGATGGGAAAGAAATCCGCCCGGAACCTGATCGCCGAGATCGAAAACAGCAAGCAAAAGGAATTGGCGCGGTTTGTCTTTGCGCTTGGCATCCGGCACGTCGGCACGAGCGCCGCGCGGACCCTGGCCGAACATTTCGGTTCCATGGAAGCGCTCCAGCGCGCGACGAAAGAGGATCTTGAAAAACTCAACACGATTGGCTCGGTGATGGCCGAAAGCCTTGTAGATTTTTTTAAAGACAGGGAGAATTTAAGGATCCTCCGGGGCTTAAGAGAACGCGGGGTCAAAATGAAACAGGAAAAAAAAGTGTCTTCCGCCGACTCGTTCTTTTCGGGCAGGACGTTCGTTCTGACGGGAATTCTCGAAAGCCTGACACGCAGCGAGGCCGAGCGACTGATCACCGAACGCGGCGGCCGCGTGTCCTCAAGCGTCAGCAAGAATACGCAAGCGCTGATCGCCGGAGCCCAACCCGGTTCTAAGCTTGAGAGCGCTCAACGGCTTGACATCCTTATTTTAAATGAAGACGATTTTAAAGGACATTTGGGCATTAAATGATAAAATCTAGCCCTTCATCCTGAGCGAAGCAAAGGATCTCGTTTTTGAGATTCTTCGACCCGCCAAGATTCATGGCGGGCCTCAGAATGACGGTTTTTTAAAGGAGCTCTAAAAGATGAAACAATTTTTAACCACTCTTCTTATTTTGATGCTCGCGGCGGAGCTTGCCGGCTGCGCGACCGTCCAAAGGAAATTCACGCGTAAAAAAAAGGAGCCCAAGCACGTCGCGGCCGCCGTCTACCTCGAGGAAGCGCCCGTCCAGAAGAAGTACTCGAACGAGTACTATTACAAGACCCATTTCACGCTCTGGAAGAGCTGGCACGGTGAGCTTTTGGACCAATTGGGCGGCAACTCGAAGAAGGTGGCGCGCTGTGCCCAAGAGACGTACGGGCATTTAACGGAGCTTTACCGGTATCTGATGCCGGAAAAGCAGGCCGAGCTTAAGCCGACCCTTGATTCGTTGACAAAGCTCTGCCGGAGGCTGGAGGGAGGCACCCTTTCACAGTCGGAAGAAGGAGGCGCGCGGGTCGAGCTTGAGAAGCTAAAGAGGATCGTCTCCAACAATTTTTACTACGATAAGGTGAAAGACGAGCTCTTGCCCGAAACCGTGGACCTGGGAACACCCAACGCCGATCCCGCTCCTTAAAAAGTGACCCCATCCCCTGTTTGCAACGATCCACTTGGCGGATCGGCCCCATCCCCTATTTCGCCCACAAAGTGGGCCGATCGCAAAGCGATCGCAAGAAACAGGGGATGGGGCCAAACAGGGGATGGGGTGAACGACGACCTGTCATTATTTCTGGATTATGTTTCCATCGAGAAGGGGTTGTCCAAGAACACGCTGATGGCCTATGAAAGGGACCTGAAAAGGTATCTGGCGTTCCTCTCCAAACGTAAACTTCCGTCGCTCGAGGGTGTCACGCGAAAGGAGATCATGGATTTTTTATTAAAAGAACGCCAGAGAGGCCTGGCGGCGATCTCGGTTTCAAGGGAACAGGTGGCCATCCGGATGTTGCACCGCTTCCTGACCCAGGAAGGGCGGCTTAAGGAGGACGTAACCGAGGCGTTGGAATCCCCGAAGGTTTGGAGGCGCCTGCCGGAGTGCTTGAGCGTACGCGAGGTGGAAGAGATCCTGAAAGCGCCCAATCTCCGGAAACCTCAAGGGATCCGGGACCAGGCGCTTCTGGAACTCCTGTACGCGACGGGTATCCGGGCCGGCGAAGCGGCAAAACTCAATGTCGGGCACTTAAGTTTCGAACAGGGGTATCTCCGCGTGTTGGGCAAGGGCGATAAGGAGAGGCTGGTGCCGGCGGGGAAAACCGCCCGGGAAAGCACGCTTCGCTATCTCAAGCGCGTGCGCCCCCAATGGGTGAAAGGGCGCGCGGAAGACGCGCTTTTCGTCACGAGGCTCGGCCGACGCATGTCCCGCGTGAGCGTGTGGGCGATTCTTAAAAAATACGCCAAAGAAACGCGCCTCAAGAAAAAGATCTATCCCCACATCCTCAGGCATTCGTTCGCGACGCACCTTCTGGAGAACGGCGCGGATCTGCGCGTGGTGCAGGAGCTTTTAGGGCATTCGGACATTTCAACCACTCAAGTGTACACGCACGTGGAACGTTCGAGGCTCAAGTCGATCCATCAAAAGTTTCATCCAAGAGCATGAAAAGCGAGCATCATTCACGGGTCCTGCCCGCCACAAATCACGTCGGGCTCGTCCACACGCGTCGGCGCGATTTGTGGACGGGCTCGCCGACGCTTTGTGGCGAGCCGCTTCGACAGCCCCATTCGTTCTCGCGTCACTCAAGGAGCGCTGCGAGCGAATGGGGCGCCGCGCGTCTTGCGCGTCACCCGTGAATGATGCTCCAGATTAACAGGAGATATTATGTCCCAACGTTCTGAGCAAGTTGCGGAGGAACTGAGAAAAATAATCAGCATGATCCTGTTGCATGACCTGAACGATCCGCGCATGGGTTTTGTCACCGTGACCCGCATTGAGCTCACGAATGACTTAAGATACGCCAAGGTGTTCTACAGCGTGCTGGGGGATGAGCAAAAAACAGCCGAGACCCGGGAAGCGCTTGAGGAGAACATGAGAGCGATCAAAAGACTGGCCGTCGAGCGGATCAATATGAAGTACGCGATGGAACTCAAGTTTGAGATCGACCGGTCGATAGAGAACAGTTTCCGCATCGACGAGATCCTGAAGAAGATCAAAAAGAACGAACTCGACTGAAGCTATGGACGGCATTCTTTTATTCAACAAACCCGTTCTCTGGACCAGCCACGACGCCGTTGATTTTGTCCGAAAAAAAACCGGGCAAAGAAGCGTGGGCCACGCGGGGACGCTGGATCCTTTGGCGACGGGACTTCTCCTCGTTTTGATCGGCAAGGCCACGAAGCTTTCGGGGGCGCTGACCTGTCTCGACAAGGACTATGCGGGTGTCATGACGCTGGGCATCTCCACGGACACGCAGGACCTCGAAGGCAGGATACAGAGGTTTAAAATACCGGACCCCCTCGATGAGAACCGCATCCGCTCCGTCATTTCTGAATTAACGGGCACGCAGCTTCAGGCGCCGCCCGCCTTCTCGGCCGTACGTCAGAAAGGGAAAAAACTTTACGAGCTTGCCCGGCAAGGCCAGAGAGCGTGGGCCGCGCCGCGCGAAGTGGTCGTGTCGGAATTTCGTATCACGCGGCTCGATCCGCCGGACGTCACCTTTTTTCTCAGCTGCTCTAAAGGCGCCTATGTGCGTTCTCTCTGCGACGAGGTGGGCGAGCGCTTAGGGTGCGGCGCGACGCTCTCGGCGCTCGTGCGAACCCGCATCGGCCCCTTTCACCTCGCCCATTCGCTTACTCGAGAGCAGGTGGAAAAACTCCCGGGTGATCTTCTGGAACGTCTGCTTCTAGATTTTGAGCCCTCAAAAAATGAAGCTCTATCACGGAATCAATGACGGGCACATAAAGCCGACGCCGCGCGCGGTGGCCATCGGCGTGTTCGATGGCGTGCACCGCGGCCACCGCCGGATCCTAGGCCGGATGCTTCGTGAAGCCAAAAAATTTCGTCTTCGGCCGATGGTGATCACGTTCGATCCGCACCCGAGCCAAGTATTAAACTCGCGCTCCCAAGACCCGATCTTGATGTCGCTGGCGCACCGGCTTCGCATTTTTGAATGTCTGGGCGCTGCGGAAACCCTCGTGATCCATTTCAATAAAAAAATGGCGGCAGTCCCCCGGGAGGAGTTTTTGGAGACCATCCTCCTTAAAAAATTGGGCATGAGATCGCTGACGGCAGGCCGTGATTTTTGTTTCGGGCATCGCGGCCTGGGAAACACCGCTTTTTTAAAGGCCGAGGCCGCGCGCATGAAATTCAGGCTTTCCCTGATCCAAGCCTTAAAACATGGCCGCGAGGTCATTTCGAGCACGCGCATCCGGCGGCTTGTGGAAAGGGGGGAACTTGAAAAAGCGCGGCGGATGCTTGGAAGGCCCGTGTCGGTTTTCGGCACGGTCGTGCGCGGACGGGGCCGCGGCCAATCCCTGGGCTTCCCCACGGCCAATCTAAACCCGCACCACGAAACGCTGCCGCCCAGCGGTGTTTACGCGGCCTATGGAACTCTAGGGGAGCAGACGCTCAAAGGCGTGATCCACATCGGAGAGCGCCC
>CAYJVC010000004.1:2258-71199 GCA_964373505.1 uncultured Planctomycetia bacterium | reverse complement strand
AACTAGGACATTTCTAATTTGGTAGAACTAGGACATTTCTATTTTGGCTGTACATTTCCGGCCTTTACCATTGACATCCAACCTCAACCTGATAAACTGAGATATGTTTTCTACATATCTTTTGATGGGCGCGCCATGATCCTGCCCGAATGCACCGAGCAGGAGCTCTTGAAGGGCATGGAAGAGGTGATCGAAAAACAATTGCCTCTCCTAAAGACCGTTGAAGAGAGCTGGCAGCCCAGCGATTTTTTGCCTGACTTGACGCGCACGGATTGGCGTGAAGAAGTCGGGGCGCTGCGGGCGCTCGCGGCCAACCTCTCCGATGAAGTTCTCGTGGTCCTGGTCGGCAACCTCGTGACCGAAGAAGCACTCCCTTCCTACCAAACCTGGCTCAATCGCGTGAACGGCTTGAAGGATGAGACGGGGACGAGTCCCGGACCGTGGGGGCTTTGGACCCGGGGATGGACGGCCGAAGAGAACCGTCACGGGGACCTGTTGAATAAGTACCTCTATCTCTGCGGCCGCGTGAATACCCGCTCGGTGGAGGTCACGATCCAACACCTGATCAAGAACGGGTTTGATGCAAGATCGGGCGGCGACCCCTACCCCTCCATGGTTTACACCTCCTTTCAGGAGAGGGCGACAAAGATCTCGCATACCAACACGGGAAGACTCGCTGAAAAATGCGGTGACACGACCTTAAACAGAATGTGCTCTGTGATCGCCGGCGATGAGGCGCGCCACGAAGAGGCCTATAAAAGATTTTTCGCCTGCGCCATTGAGCTGGACGCCTCGCGGGCGGTGATCGCCTTCGCGCAAATGATGAGAAAAAAGATCGCCATGCCGGCCCGTCTCATGTCGGACGGCACGGGCAGGAACCTATTCAGCCAATTTGCCGCCGTGGCTCAGCGCACCGGCGTTTACACCGTCCGCGACTATGCCGAGGTGATCCAACATCTTGTGGATTTCTGGCATATCGGCTCGCTCTCCAACCTCTCGGACGAGGCGGCCCGCTGCCAGGATTATCTTTGCGGTCTGTCCGATCATTATCTGCAAAAAGCGGACCGGATCGAAGAGCTGCTCGAGCGCGTTCCCAAAGAACCGTTTTCCTGGATATTTGACCGTCACGCCTAACGACCCGCCCTACAAACTCTCCGCAAAATCGTCCCTTAAAAAACAAGAATTCCCGAAAATACAGCCGATTTTTTTGACCGGAAAGAGGGGGGTCCGTCGTCTTGTAGAGTAGGAGTCGTTTAGGGTATAATGCTATTCCAAAGTTTGGGGTTCGGGGTAGCCTCTTAAGCCCTATCAACAGCTTAACATGGAGAGAATCGCATGAGTCGCCAAGCCAGAGAAGTCAAAGAAAAGAAAGCAGAAGTAAAGGCCGGAGTCAAAGAGACAGAAGGGGTGCGTGACAAGGAATTCGCCGACAAGCAGAAAGCCATCACGCTGGCCGTAAGCCAAATTGAGAAGCAGTTCGGCAAGGGCTCCATCATGACGCTTGGCGAGAACGTAAGATTAGATATACCGGTCATTCCCACCGGAGCCATTGCGCTTGATCTCGCCCTCGGTGTCGGAGGTGTCCCCAGAGCCCGCGTGGTTGAAATTTTTGGACCTGAATCCAGCGGTAAAACCACGCTTACGTTAAGCATTATTGCTCAAACTCAGAAGAAAAAGGGCGCGGCGGCGTTTATCGACGCAGAGCACGCGTTTGATTCGGCTTATGCCAAAAAGTTGGGCGTAAACCTGGACGATCTTTTGATCTCCCAGCCGGACACCGGAGAGCAGGCGCTCGAGATCGTCGAGATGCTTGTGCGATCCAACGCGATCGACCTCGTCGTCGTGGACTCCGTGGCGGCGCTCGTGCCAAAAGCTGAGATCGAAGGTGAAATGGGCCAGTCTCATATGGGGCTTCAGGCCCGCTTGATGAGCCAGGCTTTGAGAAAACTCACCTCAGCCATTTCCAAGTCCAAATGCTGTGTTATTTTCATTAACCAGCTGCGTGAAAAGCTGGGGGTTATGTTCGGTAATCCTGAGACAACGCCCGGAGGCCGCGCACTTAAGTTTTACTCCTCCGTGCGCCTCGATATCCGCCGCATCGCGCAGATCAAGCGTGGCGAGGAGATCGTCGGCGGCCGGGTGCGCGTGAAGGTCGTAAAGAACAAGGTCGCCGCACCCTTCAAGCAAGCCGAGTTCGATCTCATGTACGACGAGGGGGTGTCGGCGGTGGGAAGCATCCTGGACGTCGCGGAAACCCTTGAGATCGTAAAACCCAGCGGCAGCTGGATCCTTTATGAAGGCGAGAAGCTCGGCCAGGGCCGCGAAAACGCGAAATCATTCCTCAAAGAGAACCCGAAGCTTTTACACGCCATAGAGAAAAAGATCGCGGAAAAGTCCCTAGCGACGGCACATTCTTCATAGTTCAATTCGTTCACTCCTATGCCTGAAAAAGAAGGCGCAGCGACCAGAGAGGCTTTGCTTCTCAAAGCTAAAAGCGATGCTTTGAGACTTTTGTCGTTCAGCCCGAGGAGCGTCGAGGAACTTAAGAAACGGCTTCTCATGAAGAAAAAATATCTTGTTCCGCTTGTCGATGAGGTGATTGAGTCGTTTAAGAAGCAGGGGCTTTTGGACGACGTGAAGTTCGCAAAGCTGTACGCATCCTCGCGCATTTACTCGCGTCCTTCGGGCCGGAGGCAGCTGGAAATAGACCTGAAGCGAAAGGGCGTCCCGGGTCCGCTCATTGGGGAAACGCTTAAGAATCTGGAAGATTACGACGAGAGGAAGATAGCGAAAGATCTCGTGCGCGGCCGCTTCCAGAAAATGACCGGTCTTCCGCGCGAGAAAAAGAAGGCGCGACTTTACGGTCTTCTCAAGCGCCGGGGCTTCGGTGACGATGTCATATTCGGCGTGTTTGATGAATTATTCAAGGAAGAATGAAAACAGACGCACTGAGACAACGGTATCTCGATTTTTTTAGATCCAAGGCGCACCAGGTGTTTCCGAGCGACTCACTGGTGCCGACGGACGATGCTTCGCTTTTGTTCACGGGCGCCGGCATGAACCAGTTCAAACCTTATTTTCTGGGATTGAAGAAAGACGTGAAACGCGCTGTCAGCTGTCAGAAGTGCCTGCGCACCGCAGACCTTGAGCGCGTCGGCAAGACCACCACCCACCACACTTTTTTTGAAATGCTCGGTAATTTCTCGTTTGGCGATTATTTTAAGGAAGAAGCGATCGCCTGGGGCTGGGAATTTGTCACGAAGGAGCTTGGACTTTCTCAAGACAAACTTTGGGTTTCCGTGTTCGAGGAGGACAACGAAGCTTTCAATATCTGGAAAACAAAGATCGGGCTTCCGGACCCCAAAATCATCCGCATGGGCGCGGTCGATAATTTCTGGCCCTTCAATGCGAAGGCCGACGGACCCAACGGCCCCTGCGGACCCTGCTCCGAGATCTACATCGGCGAGACGCCCGGCAAAGGCGTCGAGATATGGAACCTCGTTTTCACGCAGTTCGACCGGCAGTCGGACGGCTCCCTGAAGCCTCTGCCGCAAAAGAACATCGACACCGGCATGGGACTCGAACGCACGGCGGCCGTGCTGCAGGGCGTGGAAAGTAACTTCGAAATCGACACGTTCCGTGAATTTCGCAGGGAGCTCAAGAAGCTTTTGAAGAACGACAAAAAGACCCCTGAACATGAAAATGCTGCCATGGATCATGCGCGTGCCGTTGTGTTCTGCATCGCGGATGGTGTAGGGCCCTCGAATGAAGGGCGCGGGTACGTGGTGCGTAAATTAATCCGCTTGGGCTGCGATCATTTGACCAGTGCCGGCGCTAACCCTGGACAATTCAAAAATACGGTTGGGATGGTTGCCCGCATGATGGGTGATGCTTATCCTGAAATTGTTAAAAAACAGGAAGAAATTTCAAGGACCATTGAACGCGAAGAGAATTCTTTAATGGAGATCATTAGGTCGCAAGTTCCTAACTGCGAAAAAGAGATGGATCGGTATCTTAGCAGGGGCGTCGTACCTAGCGGCAAGCAACGGCTGCGGAGCATGGCAGAGATCATGTTTAAATATTATGACACTCACGGCGTTCCCAAAGATCTTGTAATTGATTTATTAAGGAGGAGAGTTCCGGAAGGAATTATGTTCAATAAAGGACTTGAGGAATTCGACAAATTAATTCAACAGCAAAAAAATAGATCTCGCGAGCGTAGTAAGATATCCAGCGAAATTTTCAAGAAAAACGATCTTTATGAGCTTACCGAGGGCCTGCCGCCGACGGAGTTTTTCGGTTATGCCGGCTGTGAAGGCAGCGGAAAATTGCTTCGTGTGATCGGCGAGAACCTATGGGCATTCGACCGCACGCCGTTCTATGCCGAGGCGGGCGGACAGATCGGCGATACCGGCCGTATCTTCGGACCCGGTCTCGAAGTCGAGGTGTTGGACACGCAGGCGCATGAAAAGATTGTGCTGCATAAAGTCGCTGTTAAAAAGGGAAGACCGGAAGTCGGAAAAACTTACGAGCTCAAAGTCGATACCGAACGCCGCACGGACATCATGAAAAATCACACGGCCACGCACCTTTTGCACAGCGCGCTGCGGAAAGTCCTGGGTGACCAGGTAAAACAAAGCGGCTCGCTCGTGGCGCCCGACCGCCTGCGTTTTGATTTCACCTATTTTGGCGCCGTGAGCGCCGACAAACTCAGGGAAGTGGAGGATCTCGTGAACTACGAGATCAAAAAAAATATCCGGTTGGATAAAAAAGTGATGTCAAAAGAGGAAGCCCTGAAAGCGGGCGCCATAGCGTTTTTTGGAGAAAAGTACGGCGACCGGGTGCGCGTCGTGTCCGCCGGCGATTTTTCCAAGGAGCTCTGCGGCGGCACACATCTGGAGTTCACGGGCGAGATCGGTTTTTTCAAGATTATTTCGGAAAGCTCGATCCAGGCAGGCGTGCGGCGCCTCGAGGCCGTGACGGGCCGGGGCGCCTCGAAGCTTCTCGAAGCCGCGCAAAAAGAGCTGGAGGATTTAAGCGCGAGTTTCGGCGCGGCCAAGGAATCGCTCTTATCGCGCCTTAGGGAACTGGCGCAGAATGTGGAAAGATCAAGATCCGTGCTGCTCGGCGCCGCGCTCAAGAAACTGAGGGCCTCCGCCGAAAGATCATTGTCGAAATCACCGGAAGTGAACGGAGTGAAGTTTTTTGTCTGGAAAGAAAGGCACGCAAACCCCGAGCTTTTTCAGAAAACTTTCGACCATCTCAAAGGGCTCGGAGTGCCGTTCGCCGCGCTCTGGGAGTGCGAAACAGGCGGCAAGGTTTCCCTCGTGGTAGGCTGCAGCCGGGGGATCGCGCAAAAAGGCTTCCATGCGGGCAAGATCGTCAAAGAGATATCGTCCCTCGTGGAAGGAAGCGGCGGCGGCCGGCCCGAGTTTGCGGTGGGCGGCGGCAAGAATGTCGCCAAGATCGGCGAAGCGCTGGCGCTGGGTGAAAAGATCATAAGGCAGAACCTGTGAAGATCATAAAACCCTGGAGCAAGAAATTCGAGAAGCTTTTCCGACGGTCCGTGCGGCGGGACCGGCGAATCGAGGAAAAGGTGCGCCGCATCATCGACGACGTGAAAAACGACGGCGATGAGGCCGTGCTCCGCTACACGCGCAAATTCGATAAAGTGAAGCTTTCCGCGAAGGAGCTCCGTGTCACCGAAAGCGAAATAAACGGCGCCTACCAGAACCTCCATCCCGATTTCGTGTCATCGCTTAAGCTGGCGGTCGAGAATGTCAACCGTTTCTACCGCAAGCAGACCAAGCGCTCCTGGAAAATGGTGACCGAAGACGGTGCGATCCTCGGCGAGAGGGTGAGGCCCTTGGAATCCGTCGGGATCTACATCCCAGCCGGCACCGTGCCGCTGCCGTCGACCGTGTACATGACGGTGCTTCCGGCGAAGATCGCGGGCGTGGAAAAGGTGTATCTGGCGACGCCTCCCGATGAACACAAGTCCGTGGATCCGCATATCCTGGCGGTCGCGAACCTCCTCAAAGTCGACGGTATTTTTAAGGTCGGGGGGGCGCAGGCCATTGCGGCGATGGCACTCGGCACCAAGTCGATCCCGCGCGTGGACAAGATTATCGGCCCCGGCAATGCGTATGTGGCGGAGGCCAAGCGCCAGGTATTCGGCTATTGCGACATCGACATGATCGCGGGCCCCTCGGAAGTCGTGATCCTGGCCAATGACCATTCCGACCCGGATTTTGTGGCCGCGGACCTCCTGGCACAAAGCGAACACCACATGGGCACTGCGATCTTAGTGACGCCTTCGAAGCGCCTGGCGAAGCTCATCCGGAAAGTTCCGGCCCGAGGCTATATCATTCTTGTGAAAAACCTGAAACAGGGTGTGGACGTCATCAACCAGATCGCGCCCGAACACTTGCAGATCCTCGTGAAGAGCCCGCAAAGGATCCTGAAGGACGTGAAGCACGCGGGCGCTATTTTTATCGGCCCCTACACGCCCACGGCGGTCGGGGACTACCTGGCGGGGCCGAGCCATGTGCTGCCGACCAATGGCACCACGCGCTTTTTTTCGGGCCTGGGGGTGAGCGACTTTCTCAAAAGCTCGCATGTCATTTCCTATAACCGCAAGGCGCTGGAAAAAGTGAAGTCCGCCATCGAACACATCGGAGGGCTGGAAGGGTTGACCAAGCACGTGGAATCCGTGAAAATAAGGTTTTATAAAAACAAATGACCCCATCCCCTATTTCTTGATTTGCAAAGCAAATCAAAAGGTGACGCTTTGCGTCACGAAATAGGGGATGGGGTGAAAAAACGGGGCTGACATGAAACGAGCGGTTAAGTATAGCAGAAAAACGAAGGAAACAAGCGTTGTCGTCGAGCTCAACATCGACGGCAAGGGCCGTGCAAAAGTCAGCACCGGCATCGGTTTTTTGGACCATATGCTCGAAACTTTGGCCAAGCACGGGCTGTTTGATCTTGTGCTCAAGGCCAAAGGGGACCTTCACATTGACAAGCACCACACGAACGAAGACGTCGGCATAGCGCTCGGGGAGGCGTTCAAAAAAGCGCTGGGCGACAAAAAAGGGATACGGCGATTCGCGGATTTCCGCGCACCGCTCGACGAGGCGCTGACCCAAACACGCGTGTCCATTGACTTGAGCGGACGCGGTTCGTTTCATATGCACACTCACCCGAAAACAAAATGGATCGATCACCCGGCGCTTCGTGAAAAAAAAGGCGATCGGGACTACACGCTCGCGGACGCCAAACACTTTTGGGAGTCGTTCGCCGGACACCTAGGGCTTACGCTGCACGTGGATTTCATCGCGGGCGAGCAGTCTCACCACATCATCGAAGCGACCTTTAAAGCGCTTGCCAAGGCGCTCGATTGGGCCACGGCGCTCGACGAACGCATTAAGTTTATCCCTTCAACAAAAGGGAAATTATGATTTTCGCAGAGATTTTGGATTCGACGGGTGACGCGGAGGCGGGGCGCCCCATTCGCTCGCAGCGCTCCGCAGTGACGCGGGAACCATTGGGGCTGCCGCAGCGGCAGGACCCGTCGAATCCAGACTGGTTTGTCGAATGATTGCTATTGTGGATTATGGGATGGGCAATCTCCGCAGCGTCGAGAAGGCGTTCGAGAAGGGCGGGGCCAAACCCAGGATCACGTCGTCCCGATCCGACATCGCCAACGCCGAAATGATCGTGCTGCCCGGTGTCGGTGCCTTTACGGCGGCTGTCCGCGAGCTTGAGAAGCGGAGGCTGGTGGACGTAATCCGTAAAAAAGTGCTTGGGGGCACGCCCTATCTTGGCTTGTGCTTGGGGCTGCAGCTTTTATTCGAGGAGAGCGAGGAAAATGAAGGCAAGCGCAAGTCCGCCGGGTTTGGGATCATCCGCGGAAAGGTGAAAAAATTCCGAGTAAGACTCAAGATCCCGCACATGGGCTGGAACACGTTGAACCTCAAAAAAAAAGACTGTCCGCTTTTCCAGGGGATCCGTCCGGGCGATTTTTTCTATTTTGTGCATTCGTTCTACGGCGCCCCCCAGGACACAAGCTGGGTCTCCTCCACCACCGATTACGGGTTTGGATTCTGCTCCAGCGTCTGGCGCGATAATATCTTTGCGACCCAGTTCCATCCCGAGAAAAGCCAGAACGCGGGCCTTCGGATCGTCAAGAACTTCGTCCGTCTTAAGTAGCCTCGCATGACCCCACCCCCTCTTTCAAAATTTTTAATTTCAACCTGCAACGTCGAGGCGCCGCTGGCGCCTCGGAAAGAGGGGGCGGGGTGATCCCTATCCCCGCGATCGACCTCAAGGACGGTAAGGTTGTCCGTCTTTTCCAAGGAGACTTCAAGGCCGAAAAGATCTATTCGGAAAAGGCGGAAGATATCGCCAGGCGCTTTGAAGAGGAGGGGGCGTCCAGGATCCACGTGGTGGACCTGGACGGGGCGCTGAAAGGCGAGCCGAAAAACATAAAGACGATCGAGCGGATCTTAAACGCCGTGCGGACCCCGGTCGAGGTGGGAGGCGGCATCCGCAGCCTCCAAACCGCGGCTAGGTATCTGGCGATGGGCGCCGGGTGGGTCATTTTCGGCACCCAGGCGTGTCTCGACAGAGGATTCATAAAAGAGCTCGTGTCCGAGCTTAAGGAGAAGGCGATCATCGGCGTCGATGCACGGGACGGGCTCATCGCGACGGACGGCTGGACAAAGGTCACAAAAATAAATGCCGTCCAATTCATCAAAGAATTTGAAAAGCTCGGCGGGCAAACCGTGATCTACACGGATATTTCAAAGGACGGGGCTCTTTCCGGGTTGAACATCAAAGAGATAAAAAACGCCAGTGAAGCCGTGAACCTCGACCTTATCGCCTCCGGGGGCGTGAGTTCGCTGAAGGACCTCGAAGCGCTGATGAAACTCAAGAAAAAGAACATCCGGGGGGTCGTGATAGGCAAAGCGCTTTATGAGAACAAATTCACGCTAAAAGAAGCTATTCAAGTATGCTCGCAAAACGTATAATTCCTTGTCTGGACGTGAAGGCCGGCCGCGTGGTCAAGGGCACGCGGTTTGTGGACCTTCGTGATGCCGGCGACCCTGTCGCCTGCGCGGTCTATTACGACAAGCAGCGCGCGGATGAGCTCGTGTTCCTCGACATCACGGCCTCGCACGAAAAAAGAGGCATCCTGCTTGAACTCGTGCGGCGGACGGCCGAGAAAGCGTTCATGCCGCTCACGGTTGGAGGCGGCGTCAGCACTCTGCAAGACATCCGCAGCCTCCTGAACGCCGGCGCAGACAAGGTATCCATCAACACGGCGGCCGTAAAAGATCCGAAGTTCTTGAAGAAAAGCGCTTCACGATTCGGTTCGCAGTGCATCGTCGCGGCGATTGACGCGAAACGCAGGCCCCGCGGCCATGGGTGGGAGGTCTACACGCACGGCGGCCGCAATAGGACAGGGCTGGATGCGGTTCAGTGGGCCCGGAAAGCGGAAGCGCTGGGCGCGGGTGAGATCCTTCTCACGAGCATGGACCGGGACGGCACGAAAAGCGGCTATGACCTTGGGCTTACGCGCGCCGTTTCGGATGCGGTCGGAATTCCCGTGATCGCCTCGGGCGGGGCCGGAAATCTGAAGCACCTGGCCGATGGACTTACGAAGGGGCGGGCGGACGCAGTCTTGGCGGCGAGTATTTTTCACACTAGGGAATTCACGGTGAAACAGGCGAAACAATACCTAAGTAGAAAAGGAGTCCACGTTAGATTGTAGGACATGAACCATGTCATCTCGAGGAGCGAAGCGACGAGAGATCTCATCACACGACTTGATGAGATTCCTGCCTGCCGCCCGCCTGCCGGACGGGCAGGGACAGGCTGGTCTCGCTTTCCGCCTGAGGCGGACCCGCCTTTGGCGGGCGCTCGAAATGACACATGTTAATAGGAGTGGTTATGACTGAAACGGATTTTCAGAAAATAAAGAGCATGCTTAAATTTGACGCGCAAACCGGCTTGATCCCGGCGATCATCCAGGACGCGGCCAGCAAAAAAGTTTTGACGCTGTGTTACATGAATGACACAGCACTCAGGGCCACGCTTGAGAAGGGGTTCATTTATCTATTCCGGCGCTCGCAGAACAAACTCATGATGAAGGGCGAAAGCTCCGGCCACACGCAGGCTGTTAGGGAATTCCGCGCCGACTGCGAGGGAAAATCGCTCCTTTTCATCATCGATCAAAAGGTCGCCGGCTGCCACAAGGGGTATTTGAGCTGTTATTTCGAAAAGGTGGAAAAAGACGGCTCGCGTCAGATCACGGATGAGCGCGTATTCGATCCCGCGAAGGTGTATTGAGTGGCTTCTTTTTTTCCGGGTAAAAGCGACTTCCTGAAACTCGCAAGAAAAGGGAACCTGATCCCCGTTTACCGCGAGATCCTGGCGGACCTGGACACGCCGGTTTCCGCGTTCCTTAAAATGGGGGACCGGCCCTATGCCTACCTTCTCGAATCCGTGGAAGGCGGTGAGCGCGTCGCGCGCTATTCGTTCCTCGGCGGGGAGCCTTCGCTCGTCTTTAAGAGCAAGGGACGGCGCATCACGTTGCTGAAGAACGGCGTCGAAGAATCCTTCGAGACACGGCGCGATCCGCTCGGTGAGCTTGAGAAACTTCTCAAACGCTACCGCACCGTGCCGGTGAAAGGACTCCCCCCGTTCGCCGGAGGCGCGGTCGGTTACTTGGGTTACGACACGGTGCGATTCATCGAGCGGATCCCCGATAAAAACAAAGACACGCTTCAACTTCCCGACTCGATCTTTATTTTTACCGATACGCTGTTCATTTTTGACCGGTTGAATCAAAAGATCAAAGTCGTCTCCAATGTTTTTTTGGACGAATTCACGAGCGCCGAGGAGGCTTACGCGCACGCGTGCGAGAAAATAGATCACCAGATCCGAAAGTTGAGGGCCGCCGCGGCAGGCGCGGGTTCACACCCGGAAGCCGCTTCCTCTAATGGGCCTAAAGTTGATTCTAATTTCACGAAAGCGGCCTTTGAGAAAGCCGTTCTCACCGCCAAGCGCTACATCAAGGCGGGCGATATTTTTCAGGTCGTGCTGTCTCAGTCGTTCCGCACGGCCGTTCACTCGGACGCGTTCGATATTTACCGCGCGCTTCGTTCCATCAACCCCTCGCCCTACATGTTTTATTTGAATTGCGAAGATTTCCAAATCGTCGGCTCGTCGCCTGAAATGCATGTGCGTTGTGAGGACCGAAAGGCGACTCTCCGGCCGATCGCAGGCACGCGGCGCCGCGGCAAAAGCCCCCGAGAGGACTTGAAACTTGAAAAGGAACTTCTGAACGACCCGAAGGAACGCGCCGAGCACCTGATGCTTGTGGACCTCGGTCGCAATGACCTGGGCCGTGTTTGCGAATTTAAATCCGTGAAAGTGCCCGAATTTATGACGATCGAGCGTTATTCACATGTCATGCACATCGTGAGCACCGTGGAGGGACTTATGAAAAAAGGCGGGACGCCTTTCGACCTTTTGCGCGCGACATTCCCGGCGGGCACGGTCTCAGGAGCTCCCAAGGTGAGGGCCATGGAGATCATCGACGAACTGGAGAACCAGAAGCGCGGTCTTTATTCCGGCATCGTGGGTTATTTCAGCTACTCGGGGAACCTCGACTCCTGCATTGCGATCCGCACCCTATTGGTGAAGAACGGCGTCGCCACCGTGCAGGCGGGGGCGGGCATTGTGACGGACTCCGTCCCCAAGCATGAATATCAGGAGACCGTCAATAAAGCCCGAGCGCTTCTCAAAGCGATCGAATCCGCCGAAGGCGGAGGTGCGCCATGACCCCATCCCCTCCTTTAGAATTTTCAATTCTTATGCAAAGCATTGGGACGACAACCCCATCCCCTGTTTGGTTCGCTCCGCGAACTGATTGCGAAGCAATCATTCAAACGGGGGATGGGGCAATGTCGTCTCAAAAGGAGGGGATGGGGTGATCCTGATGATCGACAATTATGACTCGTTCACTTATAACCTCGTGCAGTACCTGGGCGAAATGGGGCAGGAACTTAAAATTTTCAGGAATGACGAAATCACGATACCCCGGATCAAAAAAATGAAACCAAGCCGCATCGTGATCTCGCCGGGCCCCGGCAACCCGAAGCAGGCCGGCATTTCCCTCCAGATCATCCAAAAGCTCGGCGACAAGGTCCCGATCCTCGGCGTCTGCCTGGGGCATCAGTGCATAGGCGAAGCCTACGGCGGAAAAGTGGTGGGTGCGGCCAGGCTCATGCACGGAAAAACCTCGCGGATTCACCACACCGGGAAGGGGATCTTCAAAAATATCGATAATCCGTTCATCGGTACAAGGTACCACTCGCTTTTGGTCGAAAGAAAAAGCCTGCCGAAAGAGCTGGAGATCACGGCCGAGACCCGGGAAAAGGAGATCATGGGCCTTCAACACAAACGATACCCGGTTTACGGAGTCCAGTTCCATCCTGAATCCATCCTGACGCAGTCCGGCAAAGAGATCCTGAAAAATTTCCTCCGTCTGACCCAATAATGATAGTCAACGACGTCTTTTTCAAATTAGGTAAAAAAGAGCCCTTAAGCCCGGCCGACATGACACACATGATGGAGGCTATCATGACAGGCGTCTTGAGGGACCCGGAGATCGAAGAATTTCTCCTCCTCTTGAGAGACAAGGGTGAAACGGCCGAAGAGATCGCGGCCGCAGCCAAGGTCATGCGCCAACATGCGCTGAAGCTCACCCGACGTTACGCCGAACTTCTGGATACCTGCGGCACGGGCGGGGACGCCAAGCATACGCTCAATATCTCAACGCTCTCGGCGCTGACCGCCGCCTCGATGGGCGTCAAGGTCGGCAAACACGGCAACCGCTCGGTTTCGAGCCAATGCGGCAGCGCGGACCTTCTCGAAGCGCTGGGGGTAAGGATAGACCTGCCCGTTCCGGCCATCGAGGCCTGCATCGACCAAAATAATTTTGGTTTCTTCTTCGCGCCCAAATTTCACGAAGCCACGAAATACGCGATGCCCGCCCGGAAAAAGATCGGGGGCAAGACCCTATTCAACCTGCTCGGACCGCTTTCAAATCCGGCCGGCGCGCTTTACCAGTTGATCGGCGTGTATGACGAGCGGCTTGTGGGAACGCTCGCTAAGACGCTCCTGGAGCTTGGCTCAAAACGCGCGCTCGTAGTCCATGGAAAGGACGGGCTCGACGAAATAACCACCTGCGATGAAACACGGGTCGCTGAACTGGATAAAGGCAGGGTCAAAAGTTATACGGTTTCACCCGGCGATCTTGGGATCAAAAAAGCTCGGCTAGAGAACATTCAGTGTCTAACCCTGGACGACTGCAAGGCCGCGGCCATGGGCGTCCTAAAAGGCGAGCGCGGCGCGCACGGCGATATCGTTTTTTTGAATACGGGCGCCGCACTCTACGTGGCCGGAAAGGCGGCCTCGCTGAAGGAAGGAGTAGAGGCCGTTCGAAAACACTTAGCGTCGGGTGCGGCTTACGGGGCACTTGAAAGGATCGCTTCGTTCACGCGGGACGTTGCCTAATGCTCGGCAAGATCATAGCTAATAAAAAAAAGGAAGTTGCCTCGCTTAAAAGGATCAAGCCGCTCGCCGTCCTAAAAAAGGAGGTCTTACGTCTTAAAAGAAAGAGACCTCGTTTCCTCCAGGCGCTGCGGAAAGGGAACGGGATCTCGGTGATCGCCGAGATCAAGAGAAGATCGCCCTCCCAAGGGGTATTACGGACCGCTTTTGATCCCGTAAAGATCGCCCAGAGCTACAAGGAAGCGGGGGCGCGGGCACTTTCCGTTCTGACGGACAAAAAATTTTTCGGCGGGGGTGCCGTCGATCTCAAAAAAGTACGGAGAGCCGTCACGCTCCCCATTCTAAGGAAGGACTTCCTCATCGATGAGTACCAGATCTACGAATCAAGGCTCCTCGGCGCCGACGCGGTCTTACTCATCGCGGCCCTCTTGACCCGTGAAAAGCTGAGGCGCTTCCGGAATTTGGCCCGACGGCTCGGGCTCGACGCGCTCGTGGAAGTGCACACGCAAGCGGAACTTAAAAAAACCCTGGCGATCCACGCAAAGCTCATCGGCATCAACAACCGGAACCTGAAAACTTTCACGGTGGACATTCGCACGACCGAAAAATTAGTTAAAAATATTCCTCGAGCTCTCTGCGTGGTGTCGGAAAGCGGGATACAAAACCATGGGGAGATCTTGTTTTTAAAAAAACTCGGGGTCCGGGCCGTGCTGGTGGGAGAGAGCCTTCTCACGAAGAAGAACGTCAAAAAGGCGCTTTCGGAACTTCGCGGAACAGGCTATGGTCAGGGTTAAGATCTGCGGGATCACGAATTTGCCCGACGCGCGCGCCGCACTTGGGTGTGGGGCCGACGCGCTCGGGTTCGTATTCGCCAAAAGCCCGCGGCGGCTGACCCCAAAAAGGGCACAAGAGATCATAGGAAAACTCGGACCCTTTGTCACGACGGTGGGGGTTTTCGTGAACGAAAACCCCAGGAAAGTGGAGATGATAGCCCGGCTCTGCGGCTTAAGCGCGGTGCAGCTTCACGGGGACGAAACCCGGGCCTATACAAAAAAGCTCCGTTGTTGTAAAGTCATAAAGGCTTTTCGCGTCGATGAAGGGTTTCATTTGGAAAATCTTCTCGGCTTTCCCGCGGACGCCTATTTATTTGACACACAAGTAACAGGCCGATACGGAGGAAGCGGGCAAAATTTCAATTGGAAAATGTTGTCAGCCGAGATCTCGAAGGTCACGGGTGACGCGGAGAGGGGCGCCCATTTTTTGCAAGGGAAACACTTGCAAAAAATGGGCTCTCGGAGCGGCAGGACCCGTGACCTTCGAGATCGACTAAAACCAGTGATTATTTCAGGGGGGCTTCGTCCCAGCAACGTCCGGAAAGCCATTCAGACACTTTCACCCTACGGCGTGGACGTCTCGAGCGGCGTGGAAAAGCGCCCGGGGATCAAGGACCATGAACTTTTGAAAGAATTCATCCAAAATGCCAGATCAGCGTAACCGCCGAACCAAAGTTCCGGACTCGCGCGGCCACTTCGGGCCGTACGGAGGGAAGTACGTGCCCGAAACCTTGATGGCCGCGCTGGAAGAGCTTGAGAAAGCTTACCGGAGCACTCGGCTCGATCCGAAATTCAAAAAGGAAGTCAGCCATTACCTGAGGAATTTTGCCGGTCGCCCGACTGCGCTCACCGAAGCCCGGCACCTGGCCGAATATCTCGGCGTGAAAAAAGTCTATCTTAAGCGGGAGGACCTTCTCCACACCGGCGCCCACAAGATCAACAACACGATTGGGCAGGCGCTTTTGACGCTTCGCATGGGCAAAAAGCGCGTGATCGCCGAAACGGGAGCCGGGCAGCATGGCGTTGCGACCGCGACCGTGTGCGCTCTTTTCGGTATTCCCTGCGATGTTTACATGGGGCAGGTGGACATCGAGCGGCAGGCGCTCAACGTATTCCGCATGAAACTCCTCGGCGCGCGCGTGATCCCTGTAAGATCCGGCTCGCGGACCTTGAAAGACGCCGTGAACGAGGCGATCCGCGACTGGGTCACTCATGTGAAGGACACGCATTACATTATTGGCTCGGTGATCGGGCCTCATCCGTACCCCGTGATGGTGAGGGATTTTCAATCGGTGATCGGAAAAGAGACGATTGCGCAGTTAAGGCCTCTGGGGGTTCGTTCGCCCGACACCTGCATCGCCTGCGTGGGCGGCGGGTCGAACAGCATCGGCCTTTTTTATCCTTTCCTTAAAAGCAGAACGAAACTTATCGGTGTGGAGGCGGCAGGCCATGGCCTGGGCACGGACCGCCATTCGGCGACACTGTCTTTGGGCAAGATCGGCGTCCTGCACGGGTCAAAAAGCGAGGTGTTGCAGGACCGGGACGGACAGGTGAAACTCGCGCACTCGATCTCGGCGGGTCTCGACTATCCCGGCGTAGGCCCTGAACATGCGTACCTGAAAAAGATCCGCCGCGCGGAATACGTATCGGCGACCGACAAGGAAGCGCTCTTGGGGATGAAAATTTTAAGCCAAACCGAGGGCATCATTCCGGCGCTTGAAACCGCGCACGTGTTCGGGTATCTGGCCAAACACAAATCACGCTTTAAAAAGAAAGAAGTGATCGTGGTTTGCCTCTCGGGACGGGGCGACAAAGACATGGAAAGCGTTTCAAAGGTTTTGCATCTATGACCCCACCCCCTCCTTTAAAATTTTCAATTTTGATGCATAGCATTGAGACAACATCGTTGTCTCAAAAGGAGGGGGTGGGGTGAATCGTATAGAAAAAAAATTCAAAGCGCTGAAAAAGGAAGGGAAAAAGGCGCTTGTCGTTTTTATCACGGCCGGCGACCCAAGCCTCAAAATGACCGGGGAGTTGATCGGCACATTGGAGAAGGCGGGGGTGGACCTCATTGAGCTGGGGGTGCCTTTTTCAGACCCCTTGGCGGACGGGCCCGTCATCCAGGAGGCTTCCAACCGGTCGCTCAAGCGACACACGACGCTGCGTAAAATTTTAGCGCTTGTGAAAAAAGCCCGCAGGAAATCAAGCACCCCGATCCTCCTCATGAGCTATCTCAATCCGATCCTCGCGATGGGCCCGGCTCATTTCGCGAAGGCCGCGCGCGACTCCGGCGTGGACGGTTTGATAGTGCCGGACCTACCGCCGGACGAGGAAAAAGACATCCGCGCGCTCATGCGCAGGAACGGCGTGGACCTGGTGTATCTTTTGGCGCCCACAAGCACCGGGGCACGGCGCCGGCTTATCGTAGGAGCCTCGAGGGGTTTTATTTACTACGTTTCCCTGACCGGCGTAACCGGCGCCCATCACCTTGTGACGGAGAGCGTCCGTAAAAATATTTCCGCTATCAAGAAAATGACGGCACTCCCGGTGTGCGTGGGTTTCGGCGTCTCAGATCCTGCCCGTGCGAAGCAGGTGTCAAAGATCGCCGACGGCGTCATCGTAGGCAGCGCCCTGGTAAACACGCTGGCCGCGCATCTTCATTTGAACGCCGAGGCGTTCGCAAAAAAATTTGTGCGCCCGTTCGCAAAGGCCATCCATGACTAGCGCCAAGGCGGTCATCCTAGCGGGTGGGCCCGGGGAGCGGTTCTGGCCGCTGACCCACAAGAAATTTCCCAAATACAGCATCCGCCTCGACAATAAGGAATCTCTCCTGCAGAAAACTTATCAAAGACTCCTGCGGGTCTATGCGAAGAATAACGTTTATGTGGTGACGACCCGGAAGCAGGCGGGGCTCATTCAGGCCGAACTTCCGGGATTAAAAAAACAAAACCTCATCCTTGAGCCGTCAAGGAGAAACACGGCGGCCGCCATTTATCTCTCCTGCCGCGCGATCGGGGAACGTTTTGGCGTCGAAACCGTGGTTTCCTTTTTTCCGGCAGACCATCTCATCCGGAACGAAAAGCTTTTTCAAAAAACCCTAAGCGACGCCATCGCCCTCGCCCAAAAAGAAGGATCGCTCGTGACCGTGGGGATCAAACCCACGTTCGCCGCCGTCGGTTACGGCTATATCGAGGCGGGCGCGGCGATGTCCGCCTGCCCGTCGGCTTATAGGGTAAAACATTTTGCCGAAAAACCCGGCCACGCGAAGGCTGCGCAGTACCTGAGATCAGGGCGTTTTCTGTGGAATGCGGGGATCTTCACGTGGCGGATCGGCACATTTCTCGAGGCCATGAAAAAAAAGGCGCCGGAATTTGGACGGCTTCGTTACACCGGCTTACCCAAAATTTCCATCGATCACGCGCTTCTCGAAAAAGCGAAGAACCTCGTCGTAATCAAAACCAAAATGGACTGGTGCGACATGGGAAGCTGGGACATGTTTCACCGGAAGGGTGAACGTGACAGACACGATAATCTTGTCCGAGGGGTCTGCCACACGGATGACACGCACGGCTCTTTGATCTTGAATCACCACCCAACGCCTGTCATCACGCTGGGAGTCAAGGACCTGATCGTGATACAGACAAAACAGGGTACGCTGATCTGTAAAAAAGGTCTTTCCGAGGAGGCGGCGCTTCTTTCGCGGCGATGAGGATCTTGGCGTTGGATTTCGGAGAAAAAAGGATCGGAGTGGCCGTGTCGGACCCCTTGGGCTTGACGGCCCAGGGGCTTGAGACGATCGAAAACAAAGGGAGTGAGAACGTGCTTCAAGCACTGCAAAAGGTTTGCGGACAAACCCATGCCCGCCAGATCGTGATCGGCCTGCCGGTGAACATGAATGGGACACTCGGGCCCCGAGCCAAACAGGTCCTGGATCTTGTCCCCAAGCTCCAGATGGCGCTCGGGGTTCCCGTCAAAACCTGGGACGAGCGCCTCTCAAGCCGACAGGCGGGGCGTCTCATGATCGAGGAAGGCCTGTCGAGGGCCAAACAGAAAACACAAAGCGACCGACTCGCCGCGACGCTCATCCTCCAGGGTTATCTCGAATCCCAAAGAGCCAAACCATGAACTATGAAACCGTGAAACTGCCCAATGGCGTGCGCGTAGTGGCCGCGCCGCTTTCCGGACGAAAATCGGTGTCCCTGGGGATCTGGGTTCACGCCGGAGGCCGTGATGAATCCGAAAAGCTGAACGGTGTCGCGCACTTTCTGGAGCACATGGTCTTCAAAGGCACCACCCACCGCACCGCCAAAGAGATCAAAGAAGCGATCGAAGGCGTCGGCGGAAGCCTCAACGCGTTCACCTCCGAGGAATACACGTGTTACCTCTCCAAGACATCGGGGAAATACCTGGCAGAAGCGTTCCAGATCCTGTCAGACATGGTCTTAAACGCATCCCTGGACCCCCAAGACATTAAAAAAGAGCGCACGGTCATTATGGAAGAGGTCAAAATGACCCTGGATCACCCTTCCGAGCTTGTGGAAGAGGTATTTTCGGCTCTTATCTGGCCCGACCACGCGCTCGGGCGGCCGCTGGCCGGAACGCTCCGATCCGTGGCAAAACTCTCCCGGCAGGATCTGCAGGATTTTAGGGAAAAATATTACGGCCCACAGAACATTACAGTCGCCGCCTCGGGCGCCGTCACGATTCAAAAACTCGTTCAGCTGGTGAACGGCGTATTTTCAAGAACACGTCCATCGCAAAAAAAACACCTGAATAAGTTCAAACCGAGCCAGAGCGGATGCCGCCTCCGAGTACTGCCCAAGAAAACCGAGCAAACACACCTCGTGCTCGGTGTTCATGCTCCCGCGAAGGAACACTCCGATCAGTATGCGCTTGATCTTTTGAGCGTGATCCTTGGCGGCAATATGTCCTCACGCCTCTTCAATGAAGTAAGGGAAGAAAAAGGCCTGGCTTATGACATCGGCTCCCACATAAGGCGTTATCATGACACCGGCGCTTTTATGGTGAGCGCCGGCGTCGACAACCAAAAGTCCGAGGAAGCGCTTCGGACCATTCTGGCGGAGCTTAAGAAAATAGCCGATGAGGCTCCCGCCGAGGACGAACTGGCGCGCGCCAAGGAATTTCAGATAGGGCAGATGGAACTTGGGCTAGAAAGCACGATGAACCACATGCTGTGGGTGGGCGAAAGCCTCGTTTGCCTGGGCCGTTGCAAAACCCCGAAAGAAGTCATGGGGCGCGTAAATAAGGTCAAGCCGGGCGACGTCCGACGTGTCGCTCGGGAGATCTTCAGGTCCGATCGATGCAATTTAGCGGCGGTGGGCCCCGGGGTCCACAAAATGCGGAAGAATTTTTCCAAGCTCCTCTCGGGCTTAGGGCAAGGTTCATGAAACGGGCTGTGAAAATCGCCCCGTCGCTCCTGGCGGCGGATTTTGCGCACCTGGCCGATGAGGTCACCCGGGTGGAAAAGGCGGGCTGCGACCTTCTGCACATCGACGTCATGGACGGTCATTTCGTGCCGAACCTCTCGGTGGGCCCCCTGATCGTAAAAGCCGTTCGTTCGGTCACGAAGCTGCCGCTCGACGTGCACCTCATGATCGAGCGGCCCGATCGGTATATCCAAAGCTTCGTCGAGGCGGGCGCGGACCACATTACTTTTCATGCGGAGGCGTGTTTTGGAAATCTGCACGAGTGCATCGAGATCGTGCATTCCTTCCACGTCGGCTGCGGAGTATCCTTAAAACCCGAGACGCCGCTCAACCGGATCGAAGAGCACCTGAAGGACATAAATCTTGTTCTCCTCATGACGGTGAATCCGGGGTTCGGCGGGCAGAAATTCATGCCGGAAGTCATGGAGAAGGTGAGGCGCCTGCGCACGGTGTTTGACGGGGACATTCAGGTGGATGGGGGCATCAACCGCGAGACCGCACCCCAGGCCCTCGACGCGGGAGCCAATATTCTCGTGGCCGGCACCGCCATATTCGGCAGGACGGACACCGCGCAAGCCATCTCGGATCTTAGGCCAAGAAAATGAGCGCGGGCGCCTCAGTTATAAAATTCGGCACTGACGGCTGGCGCGCGCTCATGGACAAAGAATTTACGTTCGAAAATGTGGAGCTCGTCGCTCAGGCGTTCGGCGATTTCTTGAACGAAAACTTGAAGCACCCGTCGGTTGCGCTGCGGCCGAAGGTCGCGGTCGGCTATGACACGCGCAAAAATTCAGAAAATTTCGCGAAAACCTTCACCGAAGTGTTGATCGCGAACAACATTGATGTCCTTCTTTCCGATCAAGCTTGCCCGACGCCGGCCATCAGCTTCACGATCGTCGACCGTAAGTGCGATGCGGGGATCGCCGTGACGGCCAGCCATAACCCGCCGGACTACAACGGCATCAAGATCAAAACGGACTTCGGCGGCTCTGCCGACAAGGCCCTCACGGATGCCGTGGAAAAGCTGTTAGGGAAGAACACCGTCAAAAAAACGCCTTTTTCCGGCGAAAATCCGAGAGTGGAAAATCTCAACGAAAAGTACCTCGCGTTCGTCAAAAAATATGTGCGGATGGACATGCTAAAGCAAGCGCCGTTCAAGATTCTGGTCGACTCCATGCACGGCGCAGGCGACGGTCATATTGAAAATATCCTGAGCGGCGGCAAGATCAGGGTCACGACCACGCGCGGCGAGCGGGACATCACGTTCGGCGGCCTTAATCCCGAGCCCATCCCCCGGAACATTCCGGAGACGATCGAACGCATGAGAAACAGGGAATTTGATCTGGCGGTCGTAACGGACGGCGATGCGGACCGCATCGGCGCGGTCCGTCCCGGCGGGGAGTTTGTCACACCCGGCACGCTCCTGTCACTCATCATGATCCATTTTGTGGAAGACCTGAAAAGGAGAGGAAGCGTCGTCACGACCATCTCCAACACGGCGCTCATCTATAAAGTGGCCAGGAAACTGAACCTCACGATCCACGAAACGCCCATCGGCTTCAAATACATCTGCGAGATCATGCGCCGCGAGAATGTTTTGATCGGCGGGGAGGAATCGGGCGGGATCGGCTTCCAGGATTATCTGTATGAGCGCGACGGCATGCTGTCGGCGCTTTTGCTGATTGAAATGATGGCTATGAGGAAGCAGAGTTTCGAGGAAATATTGAGCGGCGTCGAGAAGGAATATGGAAAACTCTATTATGTCCGCAATGATCTGGCGTATCCGAATGAGCTTAAACCCAAGCTTTTTCAACACCTGAGAACCCATCCCCCCAAGGAGCTCAAAGATCAACGCATCAAGGAGATCAAGAGCCGGGACGGGATGAAGTTCATACTCCAGGACGACAGCTGGCTTCTTTTCCGCCTCTCCGGCACCGAGCCCCTTTTGAGGATTTATTCCGAGGCAACTTCCCGGGAACTGGCGGAAGCGCTCGTGAAGGACGGGAAAGAGCTCGCGTTCAGCCTGAAATGACCCCACCGCCTGATCGCAACGATCTTAGAGCGATCGGTTCATCAAAGATGAGCCGATCAGAGGGTGGGGTGAAACCCGCATGAGGCAGGCGCATATCCGTAATTTTTCGATCATCGCGCATATCGATCACGGCAAGTCCACGCTAGCCGACCGTATCCTCGAGCACACCGGCGCCATTGACAGCCGCACATTCCACAACCAGCTCCTGGACGATATGGCGCTGGAGCAGGAGCGCGGCATCACGATCAAGGCGAGCGCGGTCAAGATCAATTATCATTCCAAAAAAGACGGCAAGAACTACACGCTCAACCTGATCGACACGCCGGGCCACGTGGACTTCACGTTCGAGGTCGCCAAGTCCCTGCGCGCCTGCGAGGGGGCGCTGCTTCTTGTGGACGCCGGTCAGGGCGTCGAGGCGCAAACCGTGGCCAATCTGTACCTGGCGATGGAGAATGACCTCGAGATCATTCCCGTCATCAATAAGATAGACCTCGGCACGGCCGAACCGGAAAAGGTAAAAAAACAGATCCACAAATATCTCGGAATCGACGAGCATGAGATCCTGCTCGCCAGCGCCAAGATGGGGACCGGCATCACCCAAATCCTGGATCGGGTGGTGGAGGTGATCCCGCCGCCGGAAGGGGACCCGGCTAAAAAGCTTCAGGCGCTTATTTTTGACTCCCAGTACGACGCATACCAGGGCGTGATCGTGTACGTTCGTGTGTTCAACGGGGTCCTGAAAAAGGGCATGAAAATAAAGATGCTGGCCGCGGGGAAAACCTACGATGTGTTGGGCATCGGCAACCTGACGCCCAAACCTACAGCTTGTGAATCCCTCGGGCCCGGCGAAGTCGGCTATGTCTCTTGCAACATCCGAAACGCAAAAGAGGTGGAAAACGGGGACACCGTCACGGACGCGCTGAGTCCGACGGAGGAAGCGCTCCCGGGTTACAAGAAGATCCGCCCGCTCGTGTTTGCCGGCATTTATCCGGTCAACTCTGCGGATTTCCAGGCGCTGAAGGACTCGATAGAAAAACTGTCCTTGAGCGACTCCTCGTTCGTTTATGAAATAGAAAACTCGGCTTCCGTCGGGTTTGGCTTCCGGTGCGGATTCCTCGGACTTCTCCATATGGAGATCGTGCAGGAAAGACTGGAGCGCGAATATGGCATGAGTCTCGTCATCACCACGCCCAGCGTCGTCTACAAGGTGCGGAAGTTAGACGGAAACCTCGTTGAAGTGGACAATCCTTCCAAGATGCCGGATCCGAGCCAGGTCCGGGAAATCCTTGAGCCGTTCGTACATGCCGCCATCCTCATTCCCCAAAATTGCATCGGCGCGATCTTTGAGCTCTGCGAGCAACGCCGCGGTCGGTACATTTCCACCGAGCATATCGACGAGGAGAGGGTCAAAGTGATCTATGACTTTCCGCTGGCCGAGATCATCGTTGATTTCTATGACCGCGTCAAATCCATTTCGAAGGGTTACGGCTCGCTGGACTACGAGGTGAAGGGGCACCGGGATAGTGACGTCGTGAAACTCGACATCCTCATCAACTCGGAGATCTGCGATTCGTTCAGTTCCATGGTGCATCACGATAAGGCCCAAACAAAGGGCCGCGCGCTCTGCGAAAAACTAAAGGAGCTCATCCCCAGGCAGATGTTCGAGGTGGTCATCCAGGCCGCGATCGGGGGAAAGATCATCGCGCGCGAATCCGTAAGGCCCATGGGAAAAAACGTCACGAGCAAATGCTACGGCGGCGACATCACGAGAAAACGCAAGCTGTGGGAAAAGCAGAAAGAGGGCAAGAAGCGCATGAAACAGTTCGGCAAAGTGGAGATCCCACAAGAGGCATTCCTGGCCGCTTTAAAGATCGAGTCCTAACGTGCGGATCTCCAAGGAAGTCGTTCTGCGGGAACTGAAGGAGTGGGCGCAATCGATCGCCGTAGCGCTGGTTCTCACTCTCATCATCCGCAGCTATGTGATCCAGGCCTTCAAGATCCCTTCCGGTTCCATGCGACCGACGCTCGCGGAGGGGGACAAGCTCTTCGTCAACAAGTACATTTACCGCTTCGAACCCCCGAAGCGGGGGGACATCATTGTGTTCAAATTCCCCCAGGATAAGAAAAAAGATTTCATTAAAAGACTCGTTGCGTTCGAAGGCGAGACCGTGGAGATCAAGGACGGCAAAATCACTGTCGACGGCAGGGTATTGGATGATCCCGAGAGCTTTGGAAAATTTTATTATTACAATCACGACCCTTATGCGAACCCGAATGAAAAAATCCGGGTGCCCAAAGACTCTTACTTCGTGCTCGGAGACAACAGCGCCAATTCGCAGGACAGCCGCTTTTGGGGCTTTGTCCCGAAAAAAAACATGGTCGGCAAAGCGCTTTTCCGCTGGTGGCCGCTCCACAAACTCGGGACCTTAAAATAAACTTAAAACACCGATGAACCTTCCGAATAATCTCAGCCTTTTCAGGATCATCCTCGTGCCGCTATTTGTGACCCTTCTTTCTTACTATTCACCCCAGAGGAGCTTTTTTCATCTGGCAAGTATCGGCGTGTTCCTCGTCGCGTGCACCACCGACGGCATAGACGGGTACCTGGCGAGAAGGCTCAACGAAAAAACGGTTCTGGGAAGTTATCTCGACCCGATCGCGGACAAATTACTTCTTTTGAGCGGATTTCTGTCATTGACGCTCATGCCCAACCTCCCGGATTCGATGCGGATACCGGCTTGGGTGGCGATCCCCGTCATCGCGCGGGACATGATCATCCTGATCGGCTCAGCGATCGTCTTCCTCTTGACCGGGGAGCTCAAGGCCGAGCCTCTTTTTATCGGAAAGATCACGACCGTGTTCCAAATGTTGACGCTTTTTCTCTCGCTTGCGGCTGCGCCCGCGCCCGCGAGGTTTCTCTTGTTCATGGGAACGGTCATTGTGACCCTCTGGTCGGGCGCGCTGTACATCCGGATGGGCGAGAGGTTGCTTCGCTAATGCCATTTGTCGCCGCATTTTTGGCGGCTTTTTTCACGGGCGCCATCCCGACCGCGTATCTATTTGTGAGGCTCTTCAAGGGCGCCGATATCCGTAAATACGGGAGCGGCAATGTGGGCGCCACCAACGCCGCGCGCCTTTTGGGAAAAAAAATGGGCGCCCTCATTTTTACGATCGATTTCTTAAAGGGATTTCTGCCGGCGCTTATTCTGTCCAGATTCACGGCACCTTCATTCAACCTCTCTTTGCCGGAACTTTCCCTCCTCATTGGCCTCGGTGCCGTCTTCGGGCATATTTTCACGCCTTTTCTTGGCGGGAGGGGAGGTAAAGGGATCGCGACGGGCGCCGGCGCCATTGGCGCGGGGTTCCCTCTGATATTGGCTTTCATGATGACTGTCTGGCTCCTCCTCATGCGGGTGACCCGGAAAACTGTATCCATCAGTTCTTTGGGGGCCGTGGGCTCCTTTGTTATCTTTGCCGTCTTATTCAACTGTTCGGGGTTTACCATCAGTTATGCTGTTTTTCTCTTTATTTTGGCTGTATGGACGCATCGGTCTAATATTTCACGACTCAAAGATAAGAGTGATGAACATGATAATTAATAGAATAAATATATAGATATAACTTATCCATAATTTGTAATTCCAAGCGCTTACATGTATACTTTAATCGGTGGTTTTTTTTAGATCGCTTATTTAATATATTTAATATCTAGTATTGGATGTAAAAAATGAGAGAAGTAATGATCAAATCTTCAACCTCGGGTAATCACCACCGCAAGAATCTCTCTATCGTAGAGATCATTGATATGGAGGGCTTTGTGGCGAAGGCCGAGAAGAAATACACTTACTATGTTTCGGAACAGAATGAGATCCGGGATCCCGAGGAGCTGAAATATTGGATGAATCACCATTCTCAAAACCACCCGAAAAAAGACCGCCACGTCACGATCCGCAAAATCTACGATCAAAAAACAGGCATCGGCCAGATGCTCTACCGTGTGATAGGCAGCTTCTACGTCGTACAGGACCTCCATATCTTTGCCGTCGTGTTCATGCACAGCATCAAATACGATATGGTTTCCGACCAGCACCTTTCCACCGAAACGCGTTAAGCCCACTCGATTCCATTTTAATTGACCGTTCTCCACGGCTTTGTTATACTTACTGCTTTCGTTGCACGGTCAAAAAATTTTCTTAACTCATGACGGTATATAAAGATACAAAAATAAGCATTTTAGGCGACGGCGGCTGGGGCACGACGCTGGCGCTGCTTTTGGCGGAAAAAGGATATGAAGTCCGTCTGTGGGGCGCGTTTCCCGAATACGTGGAAGAAATCCGGCGAAAAAGGGAGAATGTAAAATTTCTACCCGGCTTTCGGATACCGGAAAAGGTGCGGCTGACCCCGGACATTCATGAGGCCTGCCGTCAAGCGGACATCGCGGTGTTGGCGGCGCCGTCGCAATTCATGCGCGGCGTGCTGAAAAAAATCGGCAAGACAGGACTTCGGCATCTGAGCTTTGTGTCGGTCGCAAAAGGCATTGAGACAAAAAGCCTCAAAACCATGTCCCAAGTGGTGGCGGATGAGCTCGGACGCGTTCCGCTCAGTGTGATCTCAGGCCCCTGCATCGCCCGCGAGGTCGCGCTGAAAATGCCCTCGGCCGCTTCCGTTGCTTCCAACCGCCGCGGAGACCCGAAAAAAATAAGAAAGATCTTTGAGACAGCCGCATTTAGCCTTTTTGAAAACGACGACCTGGTGGGTGTCGAGCTCGGGGGGTCGATCAAAAATGTGATCGCGATCTGCTCCGGGATCGTGGAGGGCCTCGGGTTCGGCGCGAACACGCGCGCCGTGCTTTTTGCGCGCGGCCTGGCGGAAATGGCCAGACTCGGGACAGCCATGGGCGCCCGGCGCGAGACATTCATGGGTTTAAGCGGCCTGGGTGATTTGACGACGACCTGCCTCAGTCCCCAAAGCCGCAACCGTTGGCTTGGCAAAGAGATCGCGAAAGGCGTCGGCCTTAAATATGTCCTGAAAGGCACTGAGATGGTCGTAGAAGGTGTCGCGACCGCCGAGGCGGCCACCCGATTGGCCAGAAAGCACAAAATTGCCATGCCTATTTCGGAAGCGGTTTATCATATTTTATTCAAAGGCGCGGAGCCGCGTCAGGTGGTGAAAGCGCTGATGCACCGCGAGCCTTACAAGGAAAACCTATGAAAATTATACGGGGTGTGGCTCAGCTTGGTCCAGAGCGCGCGCTTGGGGTGCGCGAGATCGTGAGTTCAAATCTCACCACCCCGACAATTTATGAAAGAGAAAAATGACCGGATCCCTGCCGGCTAAAACGATCGCTATAGGAATTCTGGGGCTTGGAACCGTGGGAAGGGGTGTGTACCGGATCCTCCGGTCCGGCGCCAAAGAAATCGAGGCCAAAACCGGATTGCGGCTTGTGATCAAAAAAGTCTGCGTAAGGCACGTTTCCAAAAAAAGGCCGCTCGTGGTGCCGCGCGCGCTTCTGACGGGTCGTCCTTCCGATCTTTGGAAAGACCCGACGATCGACATCGTGGTCGAGTTGATAGGAGGGGTCCATCCTGCAAAAGGCATCATTCTTGGAGCGTTTCGCCATGGCAAGCACGTCGTGACGGCCAACAAGGCGCTGTTGGCGGAGCAGGGCAAGAGCCTTTTTAATGAGGCCTTTCTCCACCATAGGAAGTTGGGGATCGAGGCGAGTGTCTGTGGCGGGATCCCAATCGTCAAATCACTAACGGAGGGCCTGGCGTCCAATAAAATTTCACATTTTCTGGGCATCGTGAATGGGACCTGCAACAGCATTCTGTCGGCCATGTCCGAGAACGCAAGCCCCTTCCACGAAGCTCTAAAAGAGGCTCAGCGGAAAGGCTACGCCGAAAAGAACCCCGCGCTCGACATCGACGGGACCGACTCCGCGCATAAATTGGCCCTGCTCGCGCGCCTCGCCTTTGGAGCCGAGCTTCCGTTCCGGTCGATCCACGTGGAAGGCATTCGTTCGCTCAACGCCGCGGATGTGACCTATGCGAAGGAGCTTGGCTACGCGATCAAACTCCTGGCGATCGGCAAAAAGCTGAAAGAGGGGCTTGAGCTTCGCGTGCATCCGACGATGCTGCCGATGGACCACCCGCTTTCCCATGTGCGCGGCGTTTACAACGCCGTGTTCGTTCATGCCAATCAGGCCGGCGATCTTCTTTTTTACGGCCGCGGCGCGGGAATGTTCCCAACCGCTTCCGCCGTCGTGAGCGACGTGATCGACATTGCCAAAAAAATTTCTCAGGAGGCCGATGTAGAAGCCTGCGCGTCATGGTCCGCGACGCCGCAGAAAGTGCTGCCGATCGGGAAACTCGTCTCAAAATATTATCTGCGTTTTCAGGTGGCGGACCGGCCGGGGGTTCTCGGCCGGATCGCCCAAAGCCTAGGGAAACACGGGATCTCCATCTTGAGCGTGCACCAGAAGGAATCTCACTCAAGCCGCTCGGTTCCCGTCATCATCCTTACGTATGAGGCGGAGGAAAGGGACTTGAGAGGGGCGCTTTCCGAGATCGACCGGGCCAAGGACGTTCGCGAAAAAACGGTCGTGATACGGGTCGAGCCATGAGGTGGGGCGGGGTCATCGAAAAATACAGGGCGTATCTGCCCGTGAGCGCCGCGACCCCTGTCGTCACTCTGAACGAGGGAAATACGCCTCTGATCTTTTCCGAAGCGCTCTCGAAAAACCTGAAAGCCTCGGTCTATTTGAAATATGAGGGCCTGAATCCCACCGGTTCCTTCAAGGACCGGGGAATGACGGTGGCCATTTCCAAGGCATGCGAGGAGGGGGCTAAGGTCGTGATCTGCGCTTCCACCGGCAACACGTCCGCCTCGGCGGCCGCCTACGCGGCAAAGGCGGGGCTTAAATGCGTGGTGTTGATCCCGAAGGGCGCCGTGGCGCTGGGAAAGCTCGGCCAGGCGTTGATCCACGGTGCGCAAGTCTTGGCGCTCGACGGAAATTTTGACGCCGCGTTTCAGATGGTCAAAGAAATTTCCTCGAAGTATCCGGCAAAACTCGTGAATTCCCTGAACCCGCACCGGATCGAAGGGCAAAAGACGGGGGCCTTCGAGATTTGCGATCAGTTGGACCATCAAGCGCCGGACTTCCACGCGATCCCGGTCGGGAACGCGGGAAATATCACGGCCTACTGGAAGGGTTACAAGGAATACTTCGACAAAAAAGTCGTACCTGCGAAGCCCGTGATGCTCGGGTTTCAGGCGGAGGGTGCCGCGCCGATCGTGAATAAAAAAGTGGTGCCCGAGCCCAGGACCCTCGCGACCGCGATCCGGATCGGGAACCCGGCGAGTTGGAAACCGGCCGAGGCCGCGCGCGACGAATCCGGCGGCGTGATCGATTCGGTCACGGACGAGGAAATCCTGAACGCCTATGAATTCTTGGCTAAAAATGACGGCGTATTCGTGGAGCCCGCGAGCGCGGCCAGCGTCGCCGGTGTGTTGAAATTGGCGAAGCGGAATTATTTTACGGGGAAAAAAAAGGCTACGATCGTCTGCGTGTTGACGGGACATGGCCTCAAGGACCCCGACTACGCGGTCAAAGCCGTCCGAGAACCGCAAACGGTGCCCGCCAAACTTGAGGCGATCCTGGAAACGATAAAACTATGACCCCATCCCCTCTTTTGAATTTTTCAATTTCAGCGTACAACGCCGAGGCGCCGTTGGCGCCTCAGAAAGAGGGGATGGGGTGAAATACGCGGTGTTGGTTTGCGAAGCGGCCACGGACGATCCGGTCGAGGCTCTGGGCGGCCGCACGCCGATGGAACTGGCAAAAGCCCCATTTTTGCATCAATTGGCAAAAAAAGGCCGTGTGGGTTCGGCGATCTTCACGTCGCCTAAATTGGCCCTAACACGCGACGTCGCGGCGATGGCCATTCTGGGTTACCCTCCGGAAGAATTTTACACGGGGGTTGCGCCGCTTGAGGCCGCCGCAGCCGGTATCTCCCAGGACGACAATGAGATCGCGTTCCGCTGCGACCTTGTCACGGTTTCGGACGGGCTTCTGGCAGATGTAAGCGCAGGCTTCATTCCGCCCGAGGAGTCCTCACTCTTGATCGAGGAACTCAATAAAAAACTCTCAAGCCCGCAGATCAAGTTCTATCCGAGAGAAGGCTACAAAAATATCCTGATGATCCGTGACCCTGAAAAGGCCGAAAGTCTCGATGAGCTGGAGTGCGTTCCGCCTTCACGGGCGATCGGTCAGAAAATGGCCAAGGTGCTCCCGAAGGGGGAAGACGCCGAGGTCATCACAAGTCTCATGGAAAAATCCAAGACCGTTCTGGAGCACCATGAGATCAACCGGGTCAGGATAGACCTCGGGGAAAATCCGGCGAACATGATCTGGCCCTGGGGGCAGGGCCGCCGGCCCCGGCTTCCCCGTTTCAAGGATCGCTTTGGCGTGGACGGCGCCGTATTTTCTCAGGCTGATTTTGCCAAGGGGCTCGGACTGTCCCTGGGTTTCAAGGTCGTCGACGACCTTGAAAAGGCGCTCCGAAACCATGAACTCACGTTCGTGTACATGGCCGCAGACCAGGTACAACCCGAAACCGATCCCTGGAAAACAAAAATTCGTCTGATCGAACGCTTTGATGCGCAGGTTGTGGGAATTGCCACGAAGTGCCTGGAAAACCTGGGGGATCACCGTTTGCTCGTTTGCACGGACACGGCGACATCCTCCGCGAGCCGTTCGGCTGCTCACGGGCCGGTGCCGTTCCTCATCGCGGGGCACGGATTCGCCGCGGAAAAGCACCCGGGCTTCAACGAAAAAACGGCGGCTCAAAGCAAACTTCAATTCCCTGAAGGACACCCGCTCATGGAGCATTTTTTGAAATGACCCCACCCCCTCTTTTGAAATTTTCAATTTCAGTTTGTCACGCGGAGGCGGCTATGCCGCCTCGAAAAGAGGTGGTGGGATGAAACTGATCGTGCAGAAATTCGGCGGCTCAAGCGTCGCAAATCCCGACCGGATCAAAAATGTCGCCCGCCGGATCGATGACACCCGAAAAAAAGGGCACCGCCTCGTGGTCGTGGTGAGTGCGTTGGGCGACACGACGGACGAACTTTTGGGGCTCGCTTCCCGGATCACACGAAAACCTTCCGAGCGGGAACTCGATGTTCTGATGTCCACGGGGGAGCAGGTCTCCATGGCGCTTCTGGCGATGGCGCTCGAGAAGCTCGGGAGCGCGGCTGTTTCATTTACGGGCTGGCAGGTGGGCATTCGCACAAGCCCCGCGCACACCTGCGCGCGCATCCGCCATATCAATACCCAACGTATTTTACGGGAGCTTAAGAATAAGAAGGTTGTGATCGTGGCGGGCTTTCAAGGAGTCAACCCGCAAAATGACATCACCACACTCGGCCGCGGCGGCAGCGACCTAACCGCGGTTGCGCTTGCAAAGGCGCTGGAGGCCGACGCCTGCGAGATCTACACGGATGTCGAGGGAATATTCACCACGGACCCGCGCCTTGTGAAAAAAGCCAGGAAAATCCGGAAGATCAGTTATGAGGAGATGCTGGAAATGGCCTCGAGCGGCGCACAGGTCATGCAGTCGCGGTCTATCGAGTTGGCCGGTAAGCACCATATTCCGCTTCATGTCAGGAGCAGTTTTACAAAAAACGAAGGCACATGGATCGTGAAGGAGGATAGCTCAATGGAAGACGTATTGATCCGCGGCGTAACTTTAAATAAAAACGAAGCTAAAATTTCTGTGCGAGGCGTCCCCAACCGGCCCGGCATCGCGGCGGGCATTTTTAAGACCCTTGCGAACAAGGGGATCCATGTGGACATGATCATCCAGAATATCGGGAAGTCCGCCTTCAACACGGACATCTCGTTCACGGTGCCCAAAGGCGACGCTCTCCGGGCCGTGCACGCGCTCAAAGCCGCCTCGAAGAAGATCGGCGCAAAAGAAGTGCTGCTCGATCCGAATATCGCAAAGGTCTCCGTGGTCGGCATCGGCATGCGAAGCCATGCGGGTGTTGCGGCCGCGATGTTTGAGACGCTCGGAAAGAACAGGATCAATATCGAGATGATCTCCACCAGCGAGATCAAGATCTCCTGCGTCGTCAAAAAAAGCGAGGCTGAAAAAGCGGTCCGGCTTTTGCACAACAAATTCAAACTCGAAAGGTCAAACAAGGCATGACCTCCAAGCGGATCCAGATCTACGACACCACCTTGAGAGACGGCTCGCAAAGTGAGGGGATCTCTTTTTCCGTTCAGGACAAGATCCTGATCGCCAAAAGGATCGACGAGCTGGGGCTTCACTTTATCGAGGGCGGCTGGCCGGGTGCCAATCCGAAAGATATTGAGTTTTTTGACCAGATCCGGAAAGTGAAGCTGAAAAATTCCCAGATCGTCGCATTCGGTTCAACGCGCAAGGCCCGCACGAAGGCCGCCGAAGACGACAACCTGAGGGGCCTCGTGGCCGCCGGCACCCAAGTCATTACGATCTTCGGCAAAAGCTGGGACATGCACGTCCAAGAAGTGTTTAAAACGGAGCTGGAAGAAAATATCCGCATGATCCAGGATTCGGTGCGGTATTTAAGATCCAAAGAAAAAACAGTGGTCTACGACGCCGAGCATTTTTTTGACGGTTACACGCAAAATCCCGCGTATGCGTTGAAAACCCTTGAGGCTGCGCTTGAGGCCGGCGCCTCGGTGCTGGTGCTTTGCGACACGAACGGCGGCAGCCTTCCGTCCAAGGTCTCACAGATCGTCTCCGAGGTGCGCGCGAAACTCGGCGGAACCCTCGGGATCCACACGCACAACGACTGCGGGGTGGGGATCGCGAACGCGGTGGCGGCCGTCGAAGCGGGCGCAACGCATGTTCAGGGGACCGTCAACGGGTTCGGAGAACGCTGCGGCAATCCCGATCTCTTGGCCATCACCGCCAATCTTCAGTTGAAGCTCGGCTATGCCTGCGTGGCGCCGCAGAAACTTAAGGAATTCACGGAAGTGGCGCGTTTTGTGAGCGAAGTGGGCAACATGGCGCTGCCTAAGAACCAGCCCTATGTCGGCCAGAGCGCTTTCGCGCACAAAGGCGGCGTCCACATCAACGCGGTCATGAAAAATCCCCAGACCTACGAGCACATTGATCCGTCGCTTGTGGGCAACCGGCGGCGCTTTCTCATTTCGGAGCTCGGAGGAAAGACGAACATCATGCTGAGGGCGCAGGAACTCGACATCGAGTTAAAGAAGGAATCGCCTGAGACCCGTAAGATCCTCCAAAAAGTGCAGGAAAAGGAAAATGAGGGCTATCAATACGAATCGGCCGAGGCCAGTTTCGAGCTATTGCTCCGGGAAGTCACCGGAAAAAGGAAAAAATTCTTTGAATTCAAGAAAGTTGAGGTTCTTGCTGAAAATATCGCCGATAAAAACCCCGATTCCACGGCCAAAATCCGGCTCACCGTGGGAAAAGAGGAAAACACTGCCACGGCGCAAGGGGATGGCCCGGTGAATGCGCTCGACAAAGCGCTCAAGGAAGCGCTGCGGCCGTTTTACCCCCAAGTTCAAGAGATCCATCTGGACGACTACAAAGTACGCGTCGTTAATTCCGAAGCCGGCACCGCCGCCAAGGTGCGCGTGATCATCGAGTCCAGGGACGACAAAAAGATCTGGACGACGGTCGGTGTCTCGAGCAACATCATCGATGCCAGTTGGGAGGCGCTCGTGGACGCGATCGAATACAAGCTCATAAATTAAGGGTCACTGAGTTACATAAGTTATGAACCCCCAGACACTTCACAGCCCGAGCCACGAGCTCCCAAAGGTCTACAACGCCAAGCAGGTCGAGAAGAGCCGGTACCAAGAGTGGCTGGCGAAGCGCTACTTCACCGCGTCTGCCCGGTCGAAAAAAAAACCTTATACGATCGTGATCCCGCCGCCGAACGTGACCGGCATTCTCCACATGGGCCACGCGCTGAACAACACCCTTCAGGACATTCTCATCCGCTACAAGCGCATGAAAGGATTTGAGGCGCTCTGGGTCCCGGGCACCGACCACGCCGGCATTGCGACGCAAAACGTCGTTGAAAAATCCTTGAAGGAAGAGGGATTCTCACGGCAAGCGCTGGGCCGCGAGGAATTCCTGAAACGCGTCTGGAAATGGCAAGAGAAATACGGCCACACGATCATCCGCCAGCTCCATCGCCTGGGCGCTTCGTGCGACTGGGAGCGCACCCGGTTCACGATGGATGAGGGGTTGTCGCGGGCCGTGCGGGAAGTGTTCGTGCGCCTTTATGAAAAGGGGCTCATTTATCGCGGCAAATACATCATCAACTGGTGTCCGCGCTGCCAGACGGCCTTGTCCGACGAAGAGGTGCAGCACAAGGAGATCACGGGCCATCTTTATTATCTGAAATACGCGATCGAAGGGACCGATCAGCATTTGACGATCGCGACGACACGTCCCGAGACGATGCTGGGCGACACGGCCGTGGGATTCAACCCCAAAGATGAGCGTTACCGGCACCTGGAAGGCAAAACCGTCATCCTGCCTCTTCTCAACCGGCGCCTTACGGTCATCCGGGACGACCTGATCGACCCGCAATTCGGCACGGGTGCCCTCAAGATCACGCCGGCCCACGACCCCGTGGATTTTAAGCTTGCCGAAAAGCACGGGCTTGAGTTCATGAATATCCTGAACCCCGACGGCACGCTCAATGAAAACGCGGGCCCTTACCGCGGGCTTGACCGGTTCGAAGCGCGAAAGAAAATTGTCACCGAACTCGAGGACCGGCGGATCCTTTTGGAAATGAAAGAACATGTGCACGCGGTCGGCCACTGCTACCGCTGCCAGACGATCGTCGAACCCACCCTTTCTCCTCAGTGGTTCGTGCGCATGAAGCCGCTGGCAAAGCCCGCGATCGCGGCCGTCCGAGAGGGCCGGACGACCTTCACTCCGAAGCGCTGGACCAAGGTTTATCTTGACTGGATGAACAGCGTCCGGGACTGGTGTATTTCGCGCCAGATCTGGTGGGGGCACCGGATCCCCGTTTGGTATTGCGAACCCTGCCGCGCCAAATGCATCGTTGTCCAACCTGCCAAAGAGCAAAAAGTATACACCGAACCCGGCATGATTGTCTCGCGAGAGACTCCCCGACAGTGCCCTCATTGCGGCCTCGTGGACCTCGCGCAGGACCCCGACGTCCTGGACACCTGGTTTTCTTCCTGGCTGTGGCCATTTTCCACGCTCGGCTGGCCCGAATCCAACAAGGATCTCAAATTCTTTTACCCGACCTCTTGCCTTGTCACCGGCTACGAGATCATCTTCTTCTGGGTTGCGCGCATGATCATGGCCGGCCATGAATTCATGGGCAAGGAACCTTTCCAGGAGGTCTACATCCATGGCATCGTGCGGGACGAGACAGGCGCCAAGATGTCGAAATCGCTCGGCAATGCCGTCGACCCCATCCACATCATCGAAGAATATGGCGCCGATGCGCTGCGCTACGGCATCCTATCGATCACTGCGGAAGGACAGGACGTTCACGCCTCCAAAGAAAAATTCGAGGTGGGGCGTAATTTCACGAACAAGGTTTGGAATGCCTCGCGGTTCGTGATCATGAACCTGGACAAAAAGCGGATCACCGGCTTCCTGAAAGGCGGCAATGCGCCGAAGCTTGCGGCTTTCAACCCCTTCGACCGCTGGATCCTAAGCCGGCTGAACCAGACCATCTTCAGCGTCACGGAAAGCCTGGAAAAGCTGCGTTTCAACGAAGCGACTTCCACGCTTTACGATTTCTTCTGGCACCAGTTCTGCGACTGGTACGTGGAATTGGCCAAACCCAACCTCAAATCCGAAGGCACCCAGTGGACACTCAATGAAGTGCTTGATAAATCGCTCAAACTTTTACACCCTTTCATGCCGTTCATCACCGAAGAGGTGTGGCAGAAGATCCCGCATAAAGGGGAGTCCATCATGATAAGCTCCTGGCCGAAGCCGGATAAGAAACGCATCGACCCGAAAGTGGAGGCCGAGGCTGAGCTCATCACGAGCGAGATCCAGGCCATCCGAAACGTGCGTTCGGCCTGGCAGATCGATCCGAAGGAGCTTGTGGCCGTGGCGATCAAGACTTCACGCGACCGCGAATTGAAGATCCTGAAAGAATACTCCACCTACATCGTGCAAATGGCGAAGGTTTCGTCACTGCAGATAGGCAAAAACGTCGCGCGACCCAAAGAATCGGCGGTCGCCAACATCGGCCGCGTGGAAACCTATGTGGTGCTTTCGGGCCTTATCGACACGCAGATAGAACGCCAGCGCATCGAATCCGCGCTTGAGGACGTCGAGCGCATGATCCGCGGCCTCGAGGGCCGGCTCCAAAACGAGGATTTTCTGAAGAAGGCACCCAAGGAGATCGTGGAGAAGGAGCAGAAAAGGGCCGAAGAACTTGAAAACCGCAAAAAACGCCTTCTGGAAAATTTAAAGGTCCTTACAGATTAACTGTTTGACTTCGAGCCGAAGCGGCAGGACCCGTCGAAGTCAAGAGAGAACTTCAATGCTCCAGATAAGCCAGATAGACCCGATCGTCAAGCAGGCCATCCGGGAAGACGTGGGGTCGAAAGACATCACGACCTCTTCGATCATCCCCAAAGACCGGCACATCAAAGCGGATATTGAATTCAAAGAGGCCGGCATCCTGTGCGGCCTCCAGATCGCCGAACGCGTGTTCCGCCTGGTCGACGAAGACCTACGCTTTCTCCCGGTGGCCCGGGACGGAGAAAGGATCGAAAAAAACCGCGAAGTGGCTTATATTGAAGGTTCAGCCGCCTCCATTTTGATCGCGGAACGCGCAGCGCTCAATTTCTTAAGCCATCTTTCAGGGGTCGCCACGCGCACCCGTGAATTCGTCGAGAAAGTGAAAAATACGCAGGCCAACATCCTGGACACGCGCAAGACTACGCCCGGTTTGAGGCTTTTTGAAAAATACGCGGTCGCAAGGGGCGGCGGCCTGAACCACCGCATGGGGCTGTACGACCAGGCGCTCATCAAGGACAATCACCTGAGGATCCTCCGGAAGGAATCCATTGGCTCCGTCGTTTCCCGTTTAAAAGAGTCCGTGTTGAAGCGCGCCCTTGTCGGGGTCGAGGTAAAAAATCTCATGGAACTGAAAGAAGCCCTGAAAACACCGGTCGACTATATTCTCCTCGACAATATGAGCGTGGAGAGCGTGCGTGAAGCGGTCAACCTAAGAAGGAGAACGGGCGGCAAGATCCTTTTTGAGGCCTCAGGCAGCATCACGCTCGACAATGTGCTGGACTACGCCCAAACAGGGGTGGAGAGGATCTCCGTGGGCGCTCTGACGCACCACGCGCCTTCCATCGACGTGGCGCTCGACATCGTCGGTTGACGTGACATTCGCGGGTGACGCGGAGTATGAACTTTAAAATACAGTCTAAAATGACCCCGAAGGGGGACCAGCCGCAGGCCATCGAAAAACTAACGCAGGGCCTCCTGGCCGGCGAGCGTGCCCAGACGCTTCTGGGCGTCACCGGCAGCGGCAAAACTTTCACGATGGCCCACGTGATCGCGAACTTAAGCCGTCCGACGCTCGTCTTGTCCCACAACAAGACTCTGGCCGCTCAGCTTTACAGTGAATTCAAGAAGATCTTCCCCGAAAACGCGGTGGAGTACTTCGTAAGTTATTACGACTATTATCAGCCGGAGGCTTATATTCCGACGACCGACACTTACATTGAAAAAGATTCTTCGATCAATGAAGACATCGACAGGCTCCGGCTTCGCGCGACAAGTTCGCTCCTGTCACGCCGCGACTGCCTTGTGGTCGCGTCCGTGTCCGCGATCTACGGATTGGGCTCGCCGGCGGAGTACTCGGAAATGCTTGTTTTTCTTAAGCTCGGCCGGCGCCTTCCGCGGGAGGAACTTTTAAAAAAACTCGTGGATATCCAGTACCAGAGAAACGATGTGGATTTCAAGCGCGGCGCTTTCCGGGTCCGGGGGGACGTGGTGGAGGTGTTTCTCGCCTATGAGGAGACCGCGATCCGGATCGAATACGAATGGGAGGAAATAAAAAGGCTCTCGCGTATCGATCCGCTGACAGGAAAAGCGCTTCAGTCGCTCGAATCCGGCGCAATCTATCCCGCCAAGCACTTTGTGACCACCCAGACGCGGCTTGAACAAGCGCTCGTGGGCATAGAAAAAGAACTCGAGGAGCGCTTGAGGGAACTGGGATCGCAAAATAAGCTCGTGGAGGCCCAACGTCTTGAGCAGAGGACGCGTTACGACATGGAAATGATGCGGGAGCTCGGTTTTTGCTCAGGGATAGAGAATTATTCCCGCACCCTCACGGGGCGCCCGCCGGGGTCGCGCCCCTATTGCCTCATGGATTATTTTCCCGAGGATTTTCTGACGGTGATCGACGAATCACACATCACGATCCCGCAGATCCGCGGCATGTATTTCGGCGACCGTGCCCGCAAAGAAACGCTCGTGGAGTACGGTTTCCGGCTTCCGTCGGCGCTCGACAACCGGCCTTTGAGATTCGAAGAATTTGAAGCGTTCGCCAAACAGCTCGTGTTCATGTCCGCGACACCGTCCGATTACGAGCTCAGGAGATCGGCCCGCATCGTGGAGCAGCTCATCCGGCCGACGGGGCTCCTCGACCCGCCGGTGGAGGTGCGGCCCACGCGGGGCCAGATCGACGATCTCATGGAAGAGGTAAAAAAACGCGCGAGGGACAAAGAGCGTGTGATCGTCACCACGCTCACGAAACGCATGGCCGAGGAACTTGCGGATTACCTGAAAACGGCGGACATCCGCGTAAAATACCTCCACTCTGAGATCGACGCGATCGAGCGCGTTGAGATCCTGCGGGACCTGCGGCTTCGAAAATTCGATTGCCTCGTGGGGATCAATCTTTTAAGGGAAGGCATTGACCTGCCGGAAGTTTCGCTGGTCGTCGTGCTCGATGCGGACAAGGAAGGCTTTTTGAGAAGCCAAACCTCCCTGATCCAGGTCGCGGGCCGAGCGGCGCGGCACGTCCGCGGCCAGGTCATCCTGTACGCCGACACGGTGACGGAGTCCATGCGAAAGATGATCCAGGAAACGACACGCCGCCGCAAGCTGCAAGCGGAGTACAACAAAAAGCATCGCATCACACCCACGACCATCCGGAAAGAAATAAGGGAGGGGATCGAGGCCATTAAGAAAGCGCGGGAGATCGTGAAGGAGGCGGCGGGGCTTCCGGAGGGGGTCGGGGATGTCCTGCAGGTCTTAAGCGATCTCGAGGCCGAGATGGAGGAGGCGGCGCACAACCTCCAGTTCGAACGGGCGATCCTTTTGCGCGACCAGATCAAATCCATTCAAAAAAAGCTGGAGAAAGAAAAAAGCGTCAACGTATGAAAGACAATGCGGTTTTAGCGTTCTTACGAGAAGAGAAAGCGGGCTTCCTCTCCGGAGAGGAGATCTCCAAGAGGCTCAAGGTGTCGCGCTCCGCCGTATGGAAGGAGATCCAGACCCTCCGACATTTGGGTTATGAGATCGGCGCCGAGCCGCATCTCGGGTACCGGCTCCTCGGGATCCCCGATCGACTGTTTCCGGATGAATTGGCCGCAGGACTTAGAACCAAATTTATCGGCCGGCAGATCATTTCTTACGAGGAGACCCGCTCAACCAATGATGCGGTGTTCCATCTGGGCGAAGAGGGCTTGAAAGAGGGTGTGTGCGTATTCGCCGAACACCAGACCCGAGGCCGCGGGCGTCTCGGCCGGAGCTGGGTGTCCCCGAAATACAAGAATATATTGGTTTCGGTGCTCTTGAGGCCCGAGTTGTCCCCGACGGAAGTGTCGAAGGTGACGCTGATGGCGGCCGTCTCGGTCGTGAAGACCCTAAGAACCCTGACAGGGTGCGGATTTCATATCAAATGGCCAAATGACGTCTTATTCCAAGAAAAGAAGCTTTGTGGTATTTTGACCGAGATGAGCTCGGAGCCTGATCGCGTGAATTTCGTCGTTGTGGGGATCGGGATCAATGTGAATGCGGGCGCAGGGGAACTCGTGAAAGGCGCCACCTCGTTGAAAGAGATCACAGGCATGCCGCACTCGCGCGTCGAGATCGCCCAAAGACTCCTTGAAACGCTTGAATCCGATTATACGCACCTCAAGAAGAGGGATTTCGAAACGCTCGGCAAAAATTGGGAAGAGTTTTCGTCGACTTCTGGAAAACGGGTGACCGCAACCGTGATGGGCCGAAAGATCCAAGGGACCGCCCTTGGCATCGACAAGGAAGGCGCCTTATGGATCCGCACGGATTCGGGTCTTCAGGAAAAAATACTTGCGGGCGACGTCCATCATGAAAAATAACATTCTTGCGATCGACGTCGGAAATTCGAGCATTCTGCTCGCTTTTTTCTCGGGCAACCGGCTCGTGAAAACCGCTCGGATCCCCACCCGCGGATACAAAAATCGCATTTGCACTGCGGCGCGCAGGAATTTCCCGCTTAAGCGCATAGACTCGGCGGTCATCGCAAGCGTCGTGCCATCCGTCGATCGTTTCCTAAAAAAAGAGCTGTCGAGGAAACTTGCCCTCCGGACCTTGGTGATCGGCCGGGACCTTAAAGCGCCGATCGTCAACCGATACAGGAACCCGAGGCAGGTCGGCATGGACCGTTTGATGAACGCGGTGGCGGTGTTTGAAAAGTATAAAAAAGAAGCCATTGTGATCGATTTCGGCACCGCGATCACATTTGACGTGGTTTCAAGGCAAGGGGAATACCTCGGCGGCGTGATCGCCCCGGGTATTGAAATAAGCCTGGAGGCGCTGTTCCAGCAAACGGCGCTCTTACCCCGTATCCGGCTTTCACATCCCAGAAGCGTCCTCGGGGCCGATACGGTGGAGAGTATCCGCGCCGGTTGCAGCTTCGGAATAGGGGGGCTCTGTGACCGGATCGTCGAAATTATTAAAAAATACAGGCAGTTTAACCCCGTAGTTATCGCGACGGGGGGTTATGCGCCGTTTATGTCCCGCTACTGCCGTTCCATCCGTAAAATTGAGCCCCATTTGACCCTCCGGGGCATCCTTTTGAGCTATCAAAAAAAGTTCTTGACAAAATCCCGATAATCCATAGAATCAACTACTGGCACTCAATAAAGGTGAGTGCTAACAACACAAGTTTAACAGGAGGGTAGAATGGCAAACTCGAAGATACAACCTTTAGGTGACAGGGTTTTGGTGGAACCGCTTGAGGCTGAGGAAAAATCATCCGGCGGCATCGTGATCCCGGACACGGCCAAGGAGAAGCAACAGCGCGGGAAAGTAATCGCGGTGGGCAAGGGCCGCGTCAGCGAAGAAGGGAAATTGACCCCGCTGGAAGTGAAAGTCAACGATCAGGTGCTTTTCGGAAAGTATGCCGGCACCGAAGTCAAGATCGGCGTGGGTGACTACCTCATCATCAAGGAAGACGACATTTTAGCGATCCTTAATTAAGTAAACGGAAACAGGAGGAGTTCAAGTCATGGCAAAACAATTACTGTATAGCGACGAAGCCAGACGCTCGGTTCTCCGCGGTGTTGAGCAACTGGCCCGCGCGGTCAAAGTGACGCTGGGGCCCAAGGGTCGCAACGTCTGCATCGACAAGAAATTCGGCTCACCTACGATCACCAAGGACGGCGTGACCGTGGCTAAGGAGATCGAGCTGAAGGACCCGTACGAGAATATGGGCGCTGAAATGGTCAAGGAAGTCGCTTCAAAAACCAGTGACAACGCCGGCGACGGTACGACCACCGCGACGGTCCTCGCCGAAGCGATATTCCGCGAAGGCTTGAAGAATGTCACGGCCGGCGCAAATCCCATGGCCCTTAAGCGCGGGATCGAACAGGCCGTCGAGCAGGTCGTGGAAAACCTGAAAAAGCTTTCCAAACCCATCAAAGGCAAGAAAGAAATAGCGCAGGTCGCCACGATCGCCGCGAACAATGACAGCGAGATCGGTGATCTGATCGCCCAAGCGATGGAAAAAGTCGGCAAGGACGGCGTGATCACCGTGGAGGAAGCCAAATCGACGGCGACGACGCTTGACGTCGTAGAGGGCATGCAGTTTGACCAGGGCTACCTCTCACCGTACTTTGTGACGGACCCCGATCGCATGGAAGCGACGCTGGAGGATGCCTACATTCTGATCCACGAAAAGAAGGTTTCTTCAATGAAGGATCTTCTGCCCATCCTCGAAAAGGTCGCCAAAGGCGGCAAGCCGCTTCTCATCATCTCCGAAGAGACCGAGGGCGAGGCGCTGGCGACACTCGTTGTCAACAAATTACGCGGCACTCTGCAAGTCTGCGCGGTCAAGGCGCCCGGGTACGGCGACCGCCGCAAGGAAATGTTGGGGGATATCGCGGTCGTGACCGGCGGCAAGGCCATCACCGAGGACCTTGGGATCAAGCTTGAGAATGTGCGCGTTGAAGATCTCGGCCGCGCCAAGCGCGTCACGATCGACAAAGAAGATACGACGATCATCCAAGGCGGCGGAAAAACAGCGGACATCAACGGCCGCATCGCGACGATCAAAAAGCAGATCGAGGACTCCGACTCCGATTACGACAAGGAAAAGCTCCAGGAGCGCCTGGCCAAGCTCGCCGGGGGTGTAGCGGTCATCAATGTCGGCGCCGCGACCGAAACGGAAATGAAAGAAAAAAAGGCAAGAGTCGAGGATGCGCTTCATGCGACTCGCGCCGCGGTGGAAGAGGGAATTGTCCCCGGCGGCGGCGTAGCGCTGATCCGCTCAAGCAAAGCGCTCGAGAGGATGGACCTTAAAGGCGACGAACTGGTGGGCGCGCAGATCATCAAGCGCGCCATCGACGAGCCTTTGCGCCAGCTCGCGTTCAACGCGGGCGCCGTCGGCGACGTGGTCGTCGACCGGGTAAAGAACGAGTCCGGTAACATCGGCTATAACGTCAATAATGACAAATACGAGGACCTCATCGATGCGGGTGTCATTGACCCCGCCAAGGTGACCCGTACGGCCCTGCAGAACGCCGCCTCCATTGCGGCACTTCTCTTGACCACCGAGTCGCTGATCACCGATCTTCCCGAGGAGAACAAGTCGGCCATGCCCGCCATGCCCCCGGGGGGCGGAATGGGCGGAGGGATGTATTGATTCTCCTTCGCCAAAGCGCTTTCGCGTCTTTGGCTTCGGAGAACAAGTCCGTTAAGTTTTTATAAAAAACCCCGGGTTCTTCATTCGAAGAGCCCGGGTTTTTTATTGTCATTTTCCTCCCACTTCTGATAAAATAACGCCCTTATTCAACCCCAATTAATCACGGAGTCTTCCATGAGAAAAGAAGCTTTCTTTTTTACTCTTACCGCTTTATTCCTAACCTCTTACGCATTTTCAGGCGATTCGGCCCCAAAACAGTTTGAAGGCAGCGGAGAAGTGGTAAGCTCGGACCCGGTTTATTCCCGTGTAACGCTCAAACACAAGCCGATCGAAGGCTTCGTGGGCGGTGATGAGACCGAGTTTGTCGTCGCCTCGCCAAAGCTCCTGAAAGAGATCAACCGCCATGACCTCGTCGAATTCACCATCGAAGACAAAAAAGGCGATGTGCGGATCACGAAAATCACGAAAACCGGCGTCGCGACCCCCAAGCGTGATTCGCTGCCGTTGGGAGAGGCCGTTCAGGACGTATTGGTTAAAACCGGGCAAGCCGCGAGCACGGTCACCGCACCCATTCCCGGCGTCGGCCAGGTGGTGAGCGGAGCCGCGGGCGCTACGACGGATACAACAGAACCGATCCTTGAACAGGCTAAACCTGAGGTCAAAACGAGATTCTAAAATAAGGAGAAAAAATTTATGGGGATGTGGTTGGGACGGGGGAGAAAAGCCAGGCGCTGCTACGGATTTGATGAAATAGCACTTGTGCCCGGTTCGGTGACGATCAACCCCAATGAGGTGGACACCGCCTGGCAGGTCGGCAAGAGGAAGTTCCGCGTGCCGATCATCGCTTCGGCGATGGACGGCGTCGTGGATGTGAACTTTGCCGTCCGCATGTCCAAACTGGGCGGCGTCGCGTGCCTGAACCTGGAGGGTGTGCAAACGCGGTATGAAAATCCTTCCGAAGTCTTGAAGAAGATCGCCCGAGCAAACTTCGAGGAATCTACCCACCTCATCCAGTCCCTCTACCGACAGCCGGTCCGGGAAAAACTCGTCGCAAAACGTATCCAAGAGATCAAAAAACGGGGCGGTGTCGCCTGCGTATCGAGCATTCCGCAACGCGCCCAGGAATTCGGAAAAATTGCGCAGCACGCCGGCTGCGATATTTTCATCGTCCAGTCCACCGTCTCGACGGTCCGGCATATTTCAACGGAATACAAGACTCTTGATCTGGCCAAATTCTGCAGATCCTTAAAGATCCCCGTCATCATCGGCAACTGTGTGACCTACCAGACCACACTCGAACTTATGGACACCCAAGCCGCGGGCCTTCTCATCGGCATCGGGCCCGGCGCCGCTTGCACCACACGCGGCGTCTTAGGACTGGGCGTGCCGCAGGTCACTGCGATTTGCGATGCGGCGGCCGCGCGCGATTTCTATTATAAAAAACACGGAAAATACGTCCCGATCATCGCCGACGGCGGAATGAGCACGGGCGGCGATATCTGCAAAGCGTTTGCCTGCGGCTCGGACGCCGTCATGGTGGGTTCGGCGTTCGCGAGGGCCAAGGAAGCGCCGGGCGGCGGCACTCATTGGGGCATGGCCACGCCTCACGCGAACCTTCCGCGCGGCACCCGCATTCACGTGGGCACCACGGGAACCTTGGAAGAAATTCTTTACGGCCCGGCGAGGCTCGATGACGGAAGCCAAAACCTCATGGGCGCGCTTCAAACCTGCATGGGAAACGTCGGCGCGAGCAATATCCGCGAGCTTCAACTGACCGAACTCATCATCGCACCGTCCATTCGCACCGAGGGAAAGGTATTCCAACAAGCGCAACGCGTCGGAATGGGTAAATAGTTTGAATGTCGCCAACCCCTTTGATCCTTCGACGCAGACCCCGCCCAGGAGCGGGGTCTTTGCTCAGGATTCCGCCCCGCGGGCAAAAGTAGAAGGTGCTGCGGGCATACCCGCGGGGCTCCATTTCTCAAAACAGCCGCTTCATGAATTCCTAAATAGGCTGGCTTCCTCCTCCGTGACCCCGGGCGGAGGAAGCGCGGCTTCGGTCACGGCGGCGCTGGGCGTCGCACTGCTTGAAATGACGGCCGGGATCAACCAGAAGAGAAAATTCAGCAAAAAATCGGCCGCGCATTTAAAAAAGTTGCGAAAAATAAGACGGGGCCTCTTGACGCTTGCCACAAAAGACGCGCAGGCATTCTTAAGGCTTTCGAGGATCGGCAAAAAGAAGAGGTCCGGCCCCTTTTATCAAAGGGCGCTCGAAACGTGCGCCGCAATCCCCTTGGAGGTCTGCTCGCTTTGCCATGAAAGTCTCCGGATGGCCGTGGGGGAGGTTTCCCGCACAAGTCGCTGGCTGGCGAGCGACCTGGCGGAAGCCGCGCTTCTTCTGGAAGCCGCGTTCCGCGCCGCGCGATGGAACGTGGAAGTAAATTTAAAAAGCCTGCTTGACAAAAAACACGCCACGAAGGTGGGGCTTCGCCTCGAGTCGCTCGAAAGAAGCTCGCTCAAACAAGCGAATAAGATCAGGAAGGCTCGGCAATGGCGACGGCCCGCTTGATCAACGGCAAAAAGATCGCTGAAGACTACTTGTCGAGTGCGGCTCGCGAAATAAAGACGCTTCTCGCCAAAGGCTGCGACCTGACGCTCGCCACCGTGCAGGTCGGCCAAGCCAAAGATGCCGCGCTCTATTCCAAACACCTGGGACGGCTTCTCAAACGCACGGGGATCGGTTGGAATCCGTGCGTCTTTTCGGAGAACGAATCGGAAAAAATGGTCCTGGACAAGATCGAAGCGCTGAACCGCAATCCCCAGATCACGGGGATCCTCGTGTTTTCACCGCTGCCCGCGCACCTGGATCCCGCCCGCATCTTGGACCATGTGAGCCCTTCAAAGGACGTCGAGGGAAGGACCTATTTAAAGCGCCTGACGGGAACGCTCGGCCGTTTTGGGGTTCTTTCGCCCACCGCCAATGCGGCGCTCATGCTCATCGAATCGGTCAAACCCAATATCGCCGGAAAAAATGCGGTGGTGGTCGGGCGAAGTGACTTGATCGGCAAAGCCATTGCGGTGCTTCTCGTGGACAAACATGCGACCGTGACTGTTTGTCACTCAAAAACAAAGAACCTGAAGCGCCATCTACAAAATGCCGAGATCGTCGTGGCGGCCGCCGGAAGACCGGGCCTCATCAAAGGACAATGGTTGAAACCGGGTTCGATCGTGATCGACGTGGGCGAAAACGTCGTGAACGGAAAGATCGTGGGGGACGTGGAGTTCGAGTCGGCGAGGAAAAGGGCGGCCTATTTGAGCCCCGTGCCGGGGGGTGTGGGGCCCGTCACGAACGTCATGCTGGTCAGAAACATGATCCGGCTTGCGAAAGCGAGCGAAAAATAAATGCAGCTAGTGGAAAACTTAAAGGAATCAGAGTTTGTCGTAACGGCGGAGCTCGGCCCTCCCAAGGGCACAAACCTTGCCCCGTTTTTTAAACAGGCCGCTTACTTGAAGAACCACGTGCACGCGGCCAACGTGACCGACCAGCAAAGCGCGTTGATGAAATTGGGTTCCATTGCGGCCTGTCACCTCTTGAAGGATTTCGGCATCGAGCCGATCATGCAGATGACCTGCCGCGACAAAAACCGGTTGGCACTCCAATCCGATCTTCTGTCGGCATCGGTGCTGGGGATATCCCACGTACTGGTCTTAAGCGGCGATCCTATCACGATCGGCGACCACCCGGAAGCGAAACCCGTCTTCGATGTGGACTCGGCCGATTTTATTTCAGTCATTAAAAAAATGGGGGCGGGGTTCGACATGGCGGGTCATAAACTCGACGGCGCGCCGCGTTTTTCGGTGGGCGCGGCGATGAACCCTTGCGTGGATAACCTCGAGGTTGAGATCGCGAAAACCAAAAAAAAAGTAGAAAACGGCGCAGATTTTTTTCAAACTCAGGGTGTCTTCGATCTGGCGCGGTTCAAAAAGTTCATTGACCGCTACCGCTCGGAGGGATTTAACACGCCGATCCTGGCCGGCATTATTCTTCTGAAATCCGCGAAGATGGCCATCTTCATGAACGAAAAGATCCCGGGAATTTTTATTCCCAAGGAAATGATAAAAAGGCTTGGGGACGCGGCGGATGCGAAGAAAGCGTGCGCGGCGATCGCCTGTGAAACGATAGAAGCCATCCAACCGCACGTGCAGGGCATCCATCTCATGGCCATCGGCTGGGAAGAACTCGTCCCGGAGATAGTCGGTTCTTTAAATAAAAAACGTTGATCATTCGACAACTCAAAGCGGCAAAAAAAAAGCATAAAAAATGGGTGGTCTTAACCGCCTACGACACTCCGACAGCCGAAATTCTGGACAAGGCAGGGGTCGACTTTGTGCTGGTGGGGGATTCGGTGGGCATGGTCCTTTTGGGTTACCCCTCGACGAGGTGCGTCACGATGGACGAGATGATCCACCACGCGAAGGCCGTAAGGCGCGGCGTGAAAAATGCGAAACTGATCGCCGACCTGCCCTTAAGCGGCGTCGAACAAGGAGTTTCGCAGGCGCTGGGGTCGGCTAAGCGATTCATGGAAGAAGCGGGCGTTGACGCGGTTAAACTGGAGTGGGGCAAACGGACCCCTGCGATCTTAAACACCCTGGTCCGTCATCGCATCCCGGTCATGGGGCATGTGGGCCTGACCCCTCAGACCGTGAACCAAAAATCCGGCTTCAAGGTGCGCGGTCGGAACGCGGCGGAAGCGCTGGCCATTTTCAACCAGGCGCTTCTTTTCGAAAAAGGCGGTGCGTTTTCCGTCGTGCTGGAATGCATCCCGAGCCGCGTGTCCCAGATAATCACGAACACGCTCAAGATTCCGACCATCGGGATCGGGGCGGGACCTTTCTGCGACGGGCAGGTGCTCGTGTTCCAGGACCTCGTGGGCCTCTTCACGCAGTTCAAGCCGCGTCACGTGAAACGCTATGCCCATGCCCGAGCGGTCTTTGAGAAATCCGTCCGCTCCTTTTTACGGGAAGTCAAAAGCGGGAGGTTCCCCGATGCTCGTCACGGTTTTGATATGAGTGCCGAAGCCTTCGACCAATTCAGGCAACGTCTATGACCCCGTATGCGCTCCTAGCCGTTTTTTTCGGGTATCTGGCGGGCCTGGTGTTTTACTTTCTAAGCTTCGAGCTGCAAAACGAAGCTTTGTACAAACCGGCCCGGTCGATCGTGCTCGCGAGCCTGCTCGTTCATTTCGCGCTGCTTTTATTCTGGTTCCTGAAAAACCCTGTCTTCCCGATCACAACGCTCGCCCAGACCATTGAGAGCGTTTCGTTTCTCATGATCACGACCTCCTTCATTATCGAGTGGCGGTCAAAAACACGTTTCCTTCTTCTTTTTTCGCTGCCGATCGTACTTTTGTTCTGTCTTTTGGCCGTTCTTCTGTCGCGCCCCCATGAGGCGGCGGTTCCGCTGCAGCGGTCCACGTGGCTCTGGATCCACACAGGGCTTATCTTAAGCGGATTCACGAGCCTCATCCTTTCGGTCTCCGCTGCCGTCATGTACCTTCTGCAGTCGGCACAGCTCAAGTCCAAACACCCGGGAAGGATGCTCATGAAATTGCCGCCGCTCAACACGCTTGACCGGCTTCATTTTGTGTCGCTCTCGGCCGGCGTCGTTCTCTTTTCGCTCGGGATCGCGAGCGGGTTTATATGGGCCAGCGAAATGCGGGGCCTCGGGGAAATCCTGAAAGACCCGAAGGTTTCGCTCTCGTTCCTTACTTGCGTGATGTACTGGACCGTGCTCTGTTTCCGCCTAAGCGCGCTGCGGCGCGGCCAAAAGATCGCGCTGGGGACCGTATTCATATTCATTTTTCTCTTCATCACGCTGATGAGCTCGATCTACGCTCCCTCCGGCTTTCACCGGGGCTATTGATCATGGAGATCACGGTCCTGGGATTGAATCACAAGACGGCGCCGCTGGAGATCCGGGAGAAACTGAATATCCCCAGACACAAGACCCCGGAACTCCTAAGGCTTCTGGAGGAACGGCGCATTTTCGAGGAGCGCGTGCTTCTTTCCACCTGCAACCGCACCGAAATCTACGGTGTCGGCCAAAACACAGGCGAATCCGTGCGGCGCGTGAAAAGATTCTTAAGCGAATACTCACAGGTGGCTCTCGGGGACTTCGAGGACAAGCTTTACCTGCTGAAGCAGCCGGACTCCATCGAGCATCTTTTTTCAGTGGCGGCCGGCCTCGATTCGATGGTGCTGGGAGAGACGGAAATTACCGGTCAGGTGAAGGAAGCGTATCTTGAAGCGCACAAGATCCGCCAGACCGGAAAAGTGCTGAACACGCTTTTTCAGCGCTCGCTCAAAGTCGCAAAAAACTTAAGGAGCCACACCCAGATCGGCGCCGGCAAAGTGAGCGTGGCATCTGTCGCCGTGGATCTGGCCGAAAAAATATTCGAGGAACTGCGAAACACGCGTGTCATGGTGATCGGGACAGGCGAGATGGCAACACAGGTCGCCAAGGCCATGGTTGCAAAAGGCGCCCACTCCCTGATCGTCTCGCACAGGCATATCGCGAGAGCTCAAGAGCTCGCTTCCGAGCTCGGCGGCGAAGCGCTTTCACATGACGTGTATGAAAACCGTGTGCGGGAGATCGATATTTTGATCACCTCGACGCTCGCGCCGTGCGTGCTGGTCCGAGAAAAGCAGGTCCGCGCGTGGATGCGCGCGCGGCATGAAAGGCCTCTTTTCGTGATCGACATCGCCGTCCCCCGCAACGTGGAGCCGTCCGTTGAAAAACTCGACAACGTCTACCTGTACAACGTGGACGACCTGAAAACCATTGCCGACCAAAATCTCGCCGCGCGTAAGAGCGAGATCGCGGAATGCTTCCGCCTGATCCGGACCCAAACCGGGCATTTCATGAAATGGCTCTCCAAGGAGCGCCTCGCTTGAGAAACGAGCCTCCCGGTTCGGTCTTAAGAATCGGCACCCGCGGGAGCGCCTTGGCGCTGGCCCAGTCGCGCGAGATCCAAAGAAAACTGAAAAAGAAATTCCCCCGTATCTCATTCCCCTTGATCGTCATTAAAACCCGGGGCGATGAATTTCAAAGCGTGGAACTTTTTAAAAAAAAGAACGTCGGCGTATTCACGAAAGCGATCGAAAAAGCGCTCCTGAAAAAAGAGGTGGACCTGGCGGTCCACAGCCTGAAAGACCTTCCGACGGATCTGCCCAAAGCGCTGTGCCTGGCGGCGGTCCCGAAACGCATGGACCCGAAAGACGTGCTGGTTTCACGGCGCCGTTACACGCTCAAGACACTTCCCAGGAATGCAACGGTCGGCACCGGAAGCCCGCGGCGAAAAAGGCAACTGAAGCTCTCAAGGCCCGATTTAAATTTCGTAGACATCCGCGGGAACCTCGACACGCGCATAAAAAAAGCGCTTCACGGCGGAGAGTTAGACGCGGTGGTCGTCGCCAGAGCCGGCCTTTTGCGACTCAAAAAATACCTGGGATACGCTTCTCCCTTGGACCCCCGAACGGTTCTGCCGGCCGTGGGGCAGGCGGCGCTCGGCCTTGAGGTGCGAAAGGCTGACCGCTTCGCACTTCGGATCCTCAAATCGCTGAACGACCCCAAAACAGAAAAAATGGTCGGCGCGGAAAGAGCGCTCCTGAAAAGCCTGAGCGGTGGATGCCGCGTCCCGGTCGGGGTACATACCGAATTGAGAAAGAAGAGGCTCCGGATCCGCGCGGCGGTGTTTTCCGTTCGAACGGAGGCTGCCGTGACCGGCCAGATCGAAGGACCCATCCTACGATCCGAGACGCTCGCGCGGGTCCTGGCAAAAAAAATGCTGAAAAAAGGCGCCGGAAAACTAATGAAGGAGGCCCGGGAATGACCGGCAAGGTGTCTTTGGTCGGCTCCGGACCCGGCGATCCGGGGCTTTTGACGCTCAAGGCCGCTCATTGCATCCAGGAAGCGGATCTTATTGTTTATGACACTTTGGCGAATCCCGAACATTTAAAGCACGCCAGGCATGGGTGCCTCTGTCTTTGCGTCGGAAGGCGATTCCGTTATCACCCTTTTTCACAAAAAAAAATCAACCGGATGATCCTTCGGGCCGCCCGAAGAGGACAAAAGGTTGTCCGGCTAAAAGGCGGTGACCCGTATCTATTCGGACGCGGGGGGGAAGAAGCGCTTTATCTTCACCGACACAAAATACCTTTTGAGGTCATTCCCGGTGTCACGAGCGCCACGGCCTGCGCAGCCTACGCAGGTATTCCGCTCACACACCGCAAGCACAATGCCTCCGTCACTTTTCTAACCGGCCACCGCGCTCATGACGAAAATCTGGACTCGGTCCCGTGGAACAAGATCGCGGCCCTGAACGGCACGATCGTGATCTACATGGGGTTCTATAATTTAGCCAAGATCGCCCAGCGGCTTATGCACGCGGGGATGCCCGCGACCACTCCCATCTGCGTGATCGAATGGGGCACGCTTCCCCGGCAGCGCTCCTGTGACGGCGTGCTGTCCAATATCGCGCAAAAAGTGAAAAAGAAGGGAATGAACGCCCCGGCGATCCTCATTGTTGGAGAAGTGGTGCCCCTAAGAAAAAAACTCGGCTGGTATGAGCGACTGCCTCTTTTCGGCAAAAAAATCGTGGTGACACGCACGCGCGACAAAGCCAACACGCTGGCGGACCGGATCAGGGAAATGGGCGGGGAGGCGCTCGAGCTTCCCGTCCTTGAGATAGCTCCGCTTTCCGACTTCAAGGAAATGGATGATGCTCTCCAAACGATCGCCCGTTATGACTGGCTTGTGTTTACGAGCACCTACGGCGTCGAGGCCTTCTTCAACCGCCTTCGAAACCGGCACAGGAAAGACGCCCGGGCCCTCCAAGGTGTTCACATCGCCTGCGTCGGCCCTGAAACCCAGAAGGCGCTTGAGGCCAAAGGGCTTAAAGTTGACCTTCTGCCGCCGCGTTTTGAAACCTCGGCCATTGTGGAGGCCCTTCAATCGGGGAGGGTCCCCGTTTACGGAAAAAAATTCCTGCTCGTAAGGGCCTCTCTGGCGCCTCCGGAGCTGGAAGAGGGGCTCAAAAAACTCGGTGCAAATGTCACGCGGGTCACGGGTTACTTGACGCGGATACCAAAAAAGGTCCCACGCGAGACGTTGCAGGCACTGCTTCGGGGGGAAGTGGACACCGTGACATTTACAAGCTCGTCAACGGTGGACCATTTTGTTAAAATACTTACGCCCGCGAGCGTGAAAAAGATCTCAAAACGGATTCGTTTCGCGAGCATCGGCCCTGTCACGTCCCATACTTTGAAAAAATACGGCTTGAAACCCCATTGCCAGGCAAAGGTTTTCACGATCGACGGGCTGGTGGAAGCCATTTGCCGATCGGCCGGAAAAGGAAACTTTAGGTGAAATACCCGCTCGTCCGACTCAGAAGGCTCCGAGAGAACCCGAAGCTGCGCGCGCTGATAGAAGAGCATTCGCTTCTCACCAAGGACCTCGTCCAGCCTCTTTTTGTTAAAGAAAGTTTATCGGGGACCGCGGAGATCCCGTCGATGCCCGGTCAGTTTCAGTTCTCCCCGAAGACGCTGACCGAAGAGGCCGCAAGGCTCGAGTCGCTGGGGGTTTCTTCCATCATCCTCTTCGGCATCCCGGCGAAAAAAGACGCTGCCGGGCGCCAAGCCTTCGCCAAAAGGGGGGTTGTACAGCGCGCGATAAGCGCTCTCAAAAAAAGGTGCTCAAAGCTTCTGATCTTCGCGGACGTTTGCCTATGCGAATATTTAAGCCACGGCCACTGCGGGCACCTGCAAAACGGCCGGATCGCCAACGACGCGACGCTGGGGACACTCGCTAAGATCGCGCTGTCTTACGCCCGGGCCGGGGCCGATGTCCTCGCGCCCTCCGATATGATGGACGGGCGAGTCCTGGCGATCCGCGGCACTCTGGATAAAAACAGCTTTCAGCACACACCGATCCTGTCCTATGCCGTGAAGTATGCCTCCTCCTTCTACGCGCCATTCCGTAACGCGGCTGAAAACGCGCCCGCGTTCGGGGACCGCTCGAGCTATCAAATGAACACTGCCAACAGCCACGAAGCGCTCCGGGAAGCGCAGACCGACCTCGAGGAGGGCGCAGACATGCTCCTCGTAAAACCCGCACTCGCCTTCGGCGACATCCTCTGGCGGATCAAGGACAAATTCGGCTGCCCTGTCGGCGCCTACAGTGTCAGCGGTGAATACGCGATGATCAAAGCCGCCGCGCGGCAAAAATGGCTGGACGAAAAGAAGACTGTTTACGAAACGCATCTTTCCCTGAAAAGGGCCGGCGCCGATTTCATTATCAGTTATTGGGCCAAAGCGCTCGTGCGGTGGAAGCTGGCGCGATGACCCCACCCCCTGCTTCTAAAAAATCCCGCGGATTTTTTGATTCGTCTTTGACGAATCATTCCGCCAATCGTGGGATTGAAACTATGGATGGCGGAAGAAAGCAGGGGGTGGGGTGAGCCGCGCCTGGAGCCAAGCCCGGCGGTGCATCGCCGGCGGCGTCAACAGCCCCGTCCGTGCCTTCAGGGCCGTCGGTGGGGAGCCTGTTTTTATGCGGCAGGGACTGGGGCCGTATCTCTTCGACAACGGCGGAAAACGCCTCATTGATTATTGCCTGTCCTGGGGCGCGATCCTTCTCGGCCATGCCGATGAAGAAACTTCAAAAGCGATACGGGAACAGGCTTCGAGAGGCACGAGCTTCGGCACCGCCACCGAATACGAAACGGCGCTGGCCAAAGAGATCCAAAAAGCCTTCGGCTCGCTCAAAAAAATAAGGTTCACAAGTTCCGGCACGGAGGCCGTCATGAGCGCCGTGAGGCTCGCGCGCGGATTCACCGGCCGAAAGCGGCTCGTGAAATTCGAAGGCTGCTACCACGGCCACGCCGACAGCCTGCTCGTGAAGGCGGGAAGCGGACTTGCCACTTTCGGCTCGCCCGATTCGGCCGGCGTTCCGGAGGAACTGGCCGGCCTGACCACGGTGCTCGAATACAATAATTCCGACCAGCTCTCCGCCTTTTTTAAAAACGCGCGGGACATCGCCTGTGCCATCGTTGAACCCGTCGCCGCGAATATGGGTCTGGTCCCGGCTAAAAAAGAATTTTTGAGTCGATTGAGACGCGAAACAAAAAAAGCGGGGGCGGTTCTCATCTTCGATGAGGTGATCACGGGCTTTCGCGTCGGCTACGGCGGCGCGCAACACCTCTACGGCATCGAGCCGGATCTGACGATACTCGGAAAGATCATCGGCGGCGGGCTTCCGGTCGGCGCCTTTGGCGGCCGGGAAGAGATCATGAACGCGCTTTCGCCGGCAGGCCCGGTTTATCAGGCGGGGACGCTTTCGGGCAACCCTCTTTCCATGGTCGCCGGCCGGTCGGTGCTTTCCAGGCTCTCGAAGCCCTTCTATGCCGCTCTCGGCCAAAGCGCCAAGGCCTTCCTGAAAGAGGCGAGGGTCCTGCTGCGCAGACGAAAGAAAAAAGCGGTGATCCAAAGCCTCGGCTCCATGTTCACGGTCTTTTGCAGCGCTCGGCAACCGGTCCATTTTCGCGATGTCATGAAAACCGATAGAAAAGAATTCAGGAAATTTTTTCATAAGATGCTAGAATATGGGATTTACGTGCCGCCGTCGGCGTTTGAAACGAGCTTCATTTCCGGTTCCCACACGGCGTGCGAATTCGAAAAAACGCTTCGCGCTCTTGAAAAATGGTGAGATCGCTGTGAAGAGAATTTTGCAACTTGTTTTGCCGCTCGGTCTTTGCGTGGCACTGACCGGCGCCGACTATTTGGGGCAAAAACAGCTTGAACGCTCGCGGAATATCATGGGCACGGCGTTCACGATCACGATCTTCAGCGCCGGCCAGACGCGCGAGAAAAATTCCACCCTCCTCGACAAGGCGTTCGAGATCATTAAGGACATTGAGGGCAAAATGTACAGCCAAAACGAGGAGAGCCTCGTCTGGCGGTTCAACCATTCCGCCGACGGCCGGCCGGTGACGCTCGACGATGACACTTTTTTCGTCGTCGGGGAATCCTTGAGACTTGCCGGGATATCGGACGGAGCTTTTGATATCACGGACGTGCCGCTCAAAACACTCTGGGCGAACGCCAAAGAAAAAAGCGAGCCTCCGTCCGCGGAGGCCATACAGGAAGCGCTGGCCCTGACGGGCTACCAGCGGCTAAATCTCGACACAACCGCCAAGACGTTGACGCGTCAAAAAACGGGCGTCAAGATCAATGTCGACGCGCCGGCGCAGGGCTACGCGGCCGATAAGGCGCTCTTGCACTTAAAGAACCAGGGAGTCGCCTCCGCAATGATCAAAGTCGGCGAAAACACGCGCTGGATAGGCTTGGCGCCTGAAAGCCGCCATTGGAGGTTCGGCATCGACCACCCCCGAAACATCGACGAATACGCGGCGATCCTCGAGCTTCAAGTCGAGAAGGCTACTTCCAGCACCGGCGACTACGAGGATTTTTTTATCTACAAGGGAAAGCGAACTCCACTTATGATCAACCCTAAAACCGGAGAGCCCCCGATGAATGGGGTGGTAGGTGTCACGGTTACGGCCGAGAACATCGCGTTCGCAAACCTTTTAAGCCGCCTTTTCTTCATTCTGGGGCCCGAGAAAAGCTATGAATTCATTGATCGCCATAAAGAGGAAGGGATCGAAGCGCTCTTTATTGAGGAGAACAAAAACGGCCGGTTACTTTTGACCAGTTCCGAGGGCCTCCGCAACAGCCTGAAGGATATCCATCTGTGACCCTTTTAAAAAAAACGAGCCTCCAGGAAATCTACGCGCCGGTGGAAAAAGAACTTTCAATCTTCGCTGAGGCCTTAAAAAAAGAGCTGGCTTCCGGCGACCCGCTGATACAGGAGATCCATGGGCACCTGCTACAGATGACGGGCAAGCACTTGAGACCGGCGCTCGTGATCCTTTCCTCAAAGCTTGAGGGAAAAGCCAATGACGACGTGATCAAGCTCGCGGTCCTGAGTGAGCTGTTGCACACGGCCACGCTGATCCACGACGACGTGATCGACAATTCCGACCTCCGCCGGAACCAACCTTCTGTTTTCTCGAAGTGGGGGAGGGAGATATCGATCGTTTCGGGCGATTACCTTTACGCCAAGTCATTCGTGGTCCTCGCCGGTTTCAAAGACGTCTGGCTCAATGAGGCATTCGCCGATTGCGCGCGCTTAATGTGCGAAGGCGAGATGAAACAGATCGAGAAAAGAAATGATTTCCGGATGAGCGAAGACACCTACCTTCGGATCATCCGTCAAAAGACGGCCGCGCTTTTTCAAGCGGCTTGCATGGGCGGCGCCTATTTTTCGGGGGTCGCGAGAAGCTCCATTGAAAAAATGGGGCGTTACGGCCACGCTCTCGGCATGGCGTTCCAGATCGTCGATGATTGCCTGGACATCGTCGGGAACACCGAAGACCTCGGGAAGACAACGGGTCTGGATATCTTAAAAAACGACGTCACACTCCCGGCGTTGTATTTGTTCCAGGCGCTCGAGGAAGCGGACCGCCGCGCGCTTTTGAAAAAAATGGACGGCACTTCTCTCGTTACTTTTGAAGAGATCAAAAACCTAGCCATTGATACTAAATCCGTGGATCGGGCAATGTCAAAGGCGAAGGCCTTTATCGACGAAGCGCTGTCCGGCTTGGAGGGTTTCAAGGAATCGCCTTACAGGGAAAGCCTCCGGAACCTTGCCTTTCATTGCCTGGAGAGAGCCCGTTGACACCCATTGGGAAACGGAGTAGTCTATAGGCCATGTTTGGCGTCGGTTTTCCTGAACTTTTAGTCATATTGCTTGTGTGCCTGCTCCTTTTCGGGGCCAACCGCCTGCCCGAGATCGGGAAGAGCCTCGGCGAGGGGATCCGCGAATTCAAAAAAGCCTTCAAGGAGTCCTCCGGTGACTCCTCCGGCCCCAAAGAAGACAAAAAACCCAACCCTTGAACCCACGCGTCATTGTCGCCATGTCCGGAGGCGTCGACAGCTCGGTGTGCGCCTACCTGCTTAAAGAGAAGGGCCTGGATGTCATCGGCGTCACGATCAAAACTTGGGCGAATGACGAATGCCGCGACGAAAAATCCAAAGGTTGCTGCTCGCTCCGGGACATCGACGATGCCCGCTCGGTCGCGCGAAAGATCAACATCCCGTATTACGTGATGGACCTTGCCTCTGACTTCAAGCAGTCCGTGATGGATTATTTTGTGGAGGAGTACCTCGCGGGCCGCACGCCCAACCCCTGCATCGAATGCAACCGCACGGTCAAGTTCGGGATCCTTTTGGACAAGGCGCGCGAGCTCGAGGCCCAGTCCGTGGCGACGGGCCACTATGCCAGGATCGGCTTTGACGGGGATCAAAAGCGCTTTTTCATCATGGAAGGGGCCGACCTTTCCAAAGACCAGTCATACGTATTGTTCGGCCTGGACCAAGATCAGCTTTCTAAAACGCTTTTGCCGATCGGCGACCTCCAAAAAAGCCAAGTGCGATCGATCGCCGAAAAACTGGGCCTCCGCGTGCACGACAAACCCGACAGCCAGGAGATTTGTTTTGTAAAAAATAAGTACACGGAATTCGTAAAACAAGCCGCGCCCGAGCGCCTTCCCGGCAAGGGTGTTTTTGTGGGGACGGACGGAAAAATAATGGGAGAGCATACGGGAAGCCACGAATTCACGGTGGGCCAGCGCAAACGTATCCGGATCACCGATCCGAGCCCTTATTTTGTGACCCAGATCCGCGCCGATAAAAACGAAGTAGTGATCGGAAGGGAAAAGGACCTTTATGCGGAGCGCATGATCGTGCGCCGCGTCAACTGGCAGCTCCGACCGAGACTGGGGGAGGTCTCCGTCAAGATCAGGTCCCGGCATGAAAAAACCCCGGCGGCTATTTCCAAGATCATTTCCGATTCAGAGGTTGAGGTCACGTTCCATTCGCCTCAAAAGGCCGTGACGCCCGGCCAGGCGGCCGTGTTCTATGAAGCCCGGCGCGTCCTCGGCGGCGGATGGATTCATGAAACAGTGAAAAATGAATAACAAAAATTAGCTTAGAATTTGCGGCGGTGTAGCTCAGCCTGGTTAGAGCAGCGGTATCATAAATCGCATGTCAGTGGTTCGAATCCACTCACCGCCATTGTATTGGTTCTTCGCCGGAGGCGAATCCGCTCCAGCACGTTAGAACAGCTGAATCTTGATAAGGGTTAACCAGTAATGTAGACTTGCTCTATGGGACTGTCCTTGACCGTACTTCTCATAGAGGACAACAGCTACGATGTCCAGCGAGTGAAACAAGCGTTGAAGAAGAGCGCTGTGGCTCTTTTCAACATCGAGGTGGCGTCACATTTAAAATCCGCGGAAGAAGCGCTGAAAAAGGGCGGCGCGGATGCGGTGATCGTGGACCTCAACCTGCCCGACAGCCACGGCCTCGACACATTCCTGGCGCTTCAGGACCTCTCACCCCATGCCCCTATGGTCATTCTTTCGAGCCTCGACGACGAAGCGCTCGCGCTGGAGGCGATGCGAAAAGGCGCCCAGGATTACCTGGTGAAGAAGAACGAAGGCTATGAAAGGCTGGCCATTTGTCTCATCCATGCGGTGGAAAGAAAGAAGTTCCAGGAAAATCTGCGGCAACAGATCAACTACCTCGAATATTATGACCCGCTCACGGGAATGCCGAGCCGCGTCTTATTTATCGACCGTTTGAATCAGGCCATCGCGCAGGCGCGGGGAAGCAATCACCTCGTCGCCGTGCTTTCGCTCGATCTCGACAATTTCAAAAGGGTCAACGACACGCTGGGCCACGAGGCCGGGAATGAGCTCTTGAAAATGGCCTCACGGCGCATCACCAAAGACATTCCGGAAACCGACAGTGTCGCGCGGATCGGGGGGGCCGGATTTACGATCTTGCTTAACTTGGTCGAGCACACCCGCGAAGCCATGGGGATCGCGGATAAGATTGCCGATTCCTTCAGGGACCCCTTTTATATCAATCAAAGGGAAATAGTCGTGGGGATCAGCACGGGTATCAGCCTCTACCCGGATGACGGGGAAGACGCCGAAAGCCTCGTTAAGAACGCCGATATTGCGATGCACCGCTCCAAAGACTTGCCTCGGAACAGCTGCCAGCTTTATTCCTCCTCCATGAATTCCCACGCGCTTGAGCGTCTGGGATTGGAGAACAATCTCCGGCACGCGCTGGAAAAAAACGAATTGAGCATCCATTACCAGCCACAGGCGGACCTGGCGACGGGCCGCATCACGGGCGCGGAAGCGCTGGTGCGCTGGAACCACCCCGAACTGGGACTCATCTCGCCGACGGAGTTCATTCCCCTGGCGGAAGAAACGGGTCTCGTGGTCCCCATCAACGAATGGGTGCTCGAAACCGCCGTTTCGGAGCTGAGGTTGTGGAACCGGGAGGGGTTCCAAGGCTTAAGGCTCTCGGTGAATATCTCAAGTCCCCAGCTGGAGGAAGGACCCTTGATCCAGCAACTCAAGGACCTGCTTAAAAAAATGGGCGGGCATGCTGAAAACATCCAGCTTGAGCTCAGTGAGCACGTGCTGATGAAAAAAACGCGGCTGATCTCAAAAACGCTGCGCGAATTAAAACGAATGGGCGCGCGCATCGCCATCGACGACTTCGGCACCGGTTATTCCTCGCTGAGCCACTTGAAGCGCTTTCCGCTCGACATCCTTAAGATCGATCGCCTCTTCGTAAGAAAGCTCACGAAAAAACCGGGTGACGCCGCGATCGTCACCGCGATCATCGCGATGGCCCACAGCCTGAACCTGGAGGTGATCGCGGAGGGCGTTGAGACGCAGGAACAACTGGAGATCCTGAAAAAATACCGATGCGACAAGGCCCAGGGGTATCTCATCAGCAAACCCGTTGCCGCAAATGAGTTCATAAAACTTCTCAAAAAAAGCGCCTAGGGAGTAAACTCCTTTATTTTGACATGACGCAGGTTCATGGTATAATCCCCCTCTAACTCAATCACCACTCGGAGCACCCCATGAAAAAGTTATTGTTGGTTGCCGTTCTATGTTCTTTCAGTTTTGCCGGTTACAACGCTCATGCTGAAGAAGGCGCCGGCGCCGCGACCGAAACAACCGCCTCACCGGTCGCGCAAGCGCTTCCCGCAGCCACCGCGGAGACCACGGAGGTGACGGAGCCGGCCGAGCCTCAGGCCCCGGCGGAAACGACGCCCCCAAACGCCGAGATCGCGAACGCGGAAAATCTGGAATTCATTTCCGGAGAGGTCACGGGGCTGGATGAAGTCGCCGGGGCTCTCACGGTTAAACTCTACGGAGAAACAGAGGCCGACACGAACCCGAAAAGCCTCGTCGTCCACGTCGATGAGACCACGGACATCACGGACGGCGAAAAAGACAGGGATGTGAAGTCGCTGGCGACGGGAACAGAGGTGGACGTGGAATACGACCCCGCCTCGAACAAGGCGACGTATATTTTCGTATACTGAAGCGCCGGTTTCCGGCCTTGAAGTCCATCAAGAAAATACTCGAAACCGTCGAGCTCACCCGTAAGCGTCACGCGCTGTTCCACAAAAACGACGCGATCGTATTGGCCGTTTCCGGCGGGCCTGATTCGATCGCGCTTTTGAGGATCCTCCTGGCGCTTCAGAAAAAATACTCACTGAAACTCGTCGTGGCCCATGTGAATCACGGCCTTTGGCCTCAACAGGCGAAACGCCATGAAGCGCTTGTCCGGCAGAGCTGTGAAAAGCTCGGTTTGCCGTTCCGGATCAAAAGAATTAAGCTTAAGGAGATCGCCAAGCGCCTCGGGCGCTCTCTCGAAGAAGCGGGCCGCATCGAACGCTACCGTTTTTTTGAGAAAATCGCCGGCCGTTTCGGCTGCCAAAGCATCGCGACCGCCCACACGCGCGACGACCAGGCCGAAACCGTGCTCTTGCGCATCATCCGAGGCTCGGGCATCAAAGGGCTGTCGGGAATTCCCTACAAACGCGCCCAGGGCCGGTTCGCGGTGGTGAGGCCTCTTCTGGATGTTGAAAAAAGTGCCCTGGTCCGTTTTTTAAGAAAAAACGGACTGCGCTTCTGCATCGACAGAACGAATCGCGACACGACATTTTTAAGAAATCGCGTTCGGCGCCGCTTGCTCCATGTTCTTGAACATGAATTCAACCCCAACATCAAAAGCGCTTTGGCAAGTCTCCAACGGGTCAGCCAGGAAATCCAGGATTGTTTGGACGGAATTTCAAGTATCGCCCTTCAAGCTTGCCGGATCCGCACAAGATCAAAACGCCGGGCTACCCTTCACGTAAAAAAGCTCCAACGCTATCACCCGGCTATTCAAAGAGAGGTGATCCTCCGCGCGCTCACCCAAGTGAAAGGGGACACTCGGCGCGTGGGGTTTTCCCACCTTGCGGCCGTCGCTGACATGTTGCGGCCAGGGCATAAGCCCTTGCTTGAGACGCATCTTCCCGGCTTTGTCTGCATCCGGCTAAGAAACAACCGCCTCATCATTGACAGCCGCTTCAAATAAGATTATAATTCTTCCATAATTTACGTAACTCATTGATGGCAAAGTAGAAAGGATTTTTTATTAATGTCCAGAGTTGAGGTGGGTCCCAACGAACCGCTGGAGAAAGCGCTTCGTCGCTTTAAGAAAAAAATAGAGCGCGAAGGCATTCTCAAAACATTGAAGGCGCGTAAACACTACGAAAAACCCAGCGAAATAAAGCGTCGCAAGGCCCGCAGCAGCCGCAACCGCAAAAAATTTTAGGTTCCAGAAAAAATGGATAGCCCCTTCCTCCTCGTGTTGGCCGTTTCGCTGGGGGGCCTTGCGCTTTTCTTGACGCTGCGCTTTTTTCTGAGATCACAGACGCGAGCCGTCGAATCGGGGATCCGCAGCCAATTCGCCGAGATCGAGAACCGCCTCAGGCAGGAATCGGAAAGATTCATCCAGACCGCCAATGAGCGCTTCACCCACGAGCAGTTCAAATCCAAGGCCGTGCTCGAGCAGAATAGGAATGCGATCGAGCACCACGTGGACAGCCTCTCCAAGGAGCTGGAGCGCATCACAAAGCTCATCCACGATTTCGAAAATGACCGGATCAATAAATTTGCCACTCTCGATGAAAAACTCGCGCAATCAGCGCTCGCGACCCGCAACCTTTCGGAGACGACCCAAAAGCTCAGCTCCGTCATGGGCAACAATCAGCTGCGCGGCGCCCTCGGGACGAAGTTGGCCGAGGATATTCTCACGGCGGCCAATCTCAGCGAAGGCATTCACTATTTCAAGGAAAAATCCCAGGACACCCTCTCAACCCGCCCGGATTTCACTTTTCCGCTCCCCGATCACCACAAAGTCCATATGGACGTGAAATTCCCGCTGAACAATTACCTAGCGTTCATGAACGCGGAGGACCGGAACGAAAAGGAACGCTGCCTCAATGATTTTATAAAAGACGTCAAAAACAGGATGCGAGAACTCAAAAAAAGAGAGTATATCAACCCGGAAGAGCAGACGCTGGACTACGTGATCCTTTTCATCCCGAACGAGCAAATATTCGGTTTCATCCACCGGCACGCCCCTGAGCTCATGGACGAAGCGCTCGAGCAGAAGGTTCTCTTGGCCTCGCCTTACTCGCTTTACGGTATTCTATCCATCATCCGGCAGGCTTATGACAATTTTTCGTTCGAAAAATCGGCCAATGAGATTCTGAAGCTTGTCACGCAGTTCCTGGCCGACTACGAAAATTTCAAAAAACGCTTCGCGGACCTCGGCGAGTCCCTCGATAAAACCAGAGATAAATATGCCGAGGTCAGCGACAAGAGCTTTAAGAAACTGGACCTGCGGATCCGAAAGCTTGAGGATTTCCGGAAGGGGCGGGAAAGCGCCCCGACGGTTGAACTGAGCCGCGGAGAAGAATTTATTTTGCAGTGACCGCGTAAAATTGTTATAGTGAATTTCAGGTGGAGGCTCCCGCGCCATGAATCTTCTCGTCACCAGTTTTCAAAAGAACAAATTTGAAGAAGTGAGAGTGCAGATCAACGAATTCAAGGGGTATGATCTCGTGGACCTTCGCGTGTACACGACCCTGAAAGAAGGGGAAGAAAAAATTCCGACCGGCAAAGGCCTTTCGATCAATGTGACCCATTTCCTGGAACTGAAGAACGCGATCTTAAAAACCGAGGCCGTGCTAAGGGAAAATGGCCTTCTTAATGAGTAAGCTGATCGAGTCCCTGAAGGCGGGCGTCTCCGCCTCCTCAGTCCGGAAGAGCGACCAGGAAATGACGCAGCAGGAGCTGGCGGACATCTACTTCTCAGGCTCGGAAAAGCTGAGGAAATCCGACCAGCCTCTGGTGATCAAGGTCATCGAAAAACCCCGGGCCGCAGCCGTCACACCTTGGGTCATCACCTCCATCGCATTTTTGCTGCTGGCTCTGAGTCTTTTTTCCACAAAACGGGTCTTCGTCGATATCAAGGTGGTCGACGATAAGTATCCGGCGCTTAACTCGACGCTGCCGGCTGATCCCGCCGCGGCCTCGCACTCAACGCCTTCCGGCTCCCAAGCGAACAAGGACGACATACGGTATGGGGACAAGCTGCCGATCCAAGAGTTCGTGTTTGAGGGTGCCGCAAAACTTCAAAGCTCAAAAGACAAATCCGGCCTGACGCTCGTCAACAGCTCTGTGGCGCCGTTTGCGAGGGCGAGCCTTTACCTCAGATCGCCGATGAATCTCCGCAGCTCCAAGATCGTGTTCCACGCCAAAGGCGCGCGGGGCGGAGAGCATGTCACATTTTCGATCAAGGACAGGGACAATCTGACCGCGTTCAAGAAGGGCCGCTTTTTGCCGTTCCCCAACGGGCTTTCTACGGACTGGCAGCGCGCGGAAATTCCTATCTTCAACACGGAGGGGAGATTCGACGAGCAAAATGTCGCGGCGCTGCGTTTTGACATCGGCTCGAAAGACACCGAAAATAAACCCGGGGATATGGTCTTTATCCGGGACCTGCAAATAACCCCTATCTAAATGCACGTCATCGCCCTATCCAATCAAAAAGGGGGGTGCGGCAAGACAACGTCCGCGATCAACATCGCGGCGAGTCTGGCGCACCTCGGCAAAAAGAGCCTTTTGATCGACCTCGATCCCCAGGCGCACGCGACGTTCGGGCTCGGCGTTCGCAGCGATAAACTGGAAAACTCCATCTACAACGTCCTGACCGAGCAGCCCGAACGGCGGAAGCATTTTTTGGAAGACGTCATACTCCCGATCGATGCTCAGCTGGATCTGGCCCCGTCGCACCTCCTGCTAAGCACGATCGAGCAGGAATTCACGAACAAGGACGAGTCGGTCTCCAAGCTTTACAGCCTCCTCCGGACGCTTTCATTTCCCTACGAGTACGTGGTGATCGATTGCCCGCCCAGTTTGGGTTTTCTGACGTTCAATGCGCTCAGAGCCTCGCAGACCCTCGTCGTGCCCATTGAGCTGGGCTCATTCTCTTTGATGGGAGTGAGCAAGCTCCTCAGCATGGTCGAGCTTATCCGCGTAAAACTCCAGCACACGCCGCGCGTTTGGGCGTTGCCGACCCTGGTGGACATGCGCACGAAATTCGCGAAGCATATGCTCAGCGAGATCGGCGATTCCTTCGGCGAACACATCCTGTCCCGCCCGATCCGTCAGACCGTTTCCGTCCGGGAGTCCCAGGCCAAGGGCCGGTCGGTATTAAAATACAACCTCCGTTCCAAAGGCGCTCAGGATTACCTTGCGCTTACGCAAGAACTTTTGGAACGCATCGCGGGTGAAGCATCTTTGGACATTAAGGTCGATGGCGCGCGGTTCGATCTGGCTTCGAACCGCATCAAAGACTTTGTCGTGAAAGCGGTGGACGCCAAGGAAGTGCACCTGGTAGGCGACTTCAACCACTGGCGGGTATCCCAAGAATCCCTCCTCTGGAGAACGGAGGAAGGGTTGTGGCAAAAGAGAGTTTTCCTGGACCCCGGAAAATACCGCTATAAATTTGTTGTGGATGGCCAGTGGACCACCGACCCTTTCAACGATCACTTGGAACCCAATCCTTACGGCGGGCTCGACTCCGTCGTCGAGATCGAATAACATCGCCTTCCCTGCCTGTGTCAGAAAAAACCTTAAAAAGTGGGCCGCGCTGTGTCTGGCCGTGTCCGCCCTATGGCTTTTTTTGGCCGCTCCCTCGGCCGCCGGAGCCGAACCCGCAAAATCCCGTCAGGCGCTTGTTCGTTGGGTCCTTGACGGCGATACGTTCGAGCTGGTCTCAGGGGAGCGGGTACGCCTCATCGGGATCGACGCGCCCGAATACAGCCCTTGGAAAGGACGGGTCGAAGCCTACGGGAAAGAAGCGGCAGACCTCGCGAGGACGCTTTTGGCCGGCCAAACGGTACGGCTGGAATCCGATGTGGAGAAAAAGGACAAATACGGGCGCACCCTGGCCTACGCTTATCTTGGCAACGGGGAGTTTGTCAACCGGCGTCTTGTGGAAGAAGGCCTGGCCCGCGTAAGATACTACCGTCCGAACAGACGCCACTATGGGCTCCTGAAAAATTCGGAAGTTCGCGCGAAACGCAACAAAAAAGGAATGTGGGCCTGCTGAGTTACGTAACTCAGTAACAATCCGCCTTGATAATTTAATCACGACCCATTAGAATAAAGTTTCGACAGGGGAATTTATGATCAAAGAAGCCAAAATATCGTCCATCACGCCTCTTTTTCCTCTGCCTCAGTACGTCGTGGTCCTGGAGAACCTCGAGAAAACGCGTCTGGTGCCCATTTGGATCGGCGTGAACGAAGGCAACGCGATCGCGCTGGAAATGCAGGGCGAAAAATTCCCGCGGCCCCTCACGCACGACCTGATCGTGGATATCCTGGAGGCGCTTGGCGCCAAGATCGAGAAAGTGGTGATCAGCGACTTGAAAGAAAGCAGCTATTACGCGCTGATCTATCTCGAGGTCCAGGGCAAAATCATTCCGCTCGACGCCAGGCCCTCGGACTCGCTGGCGCTGGCGGTCCGAGTGAACTGCCCGATCTTCATCGATGAAAAGGTGTTGAACAAATGCCCGCAGATCGAAAGCTCCATCACGCAGGAAGAGATCGATAAATTCAAGGACCAACTTAAAAACATGTCGCCGAACGAATTTTTCAAGAGCCTGGAATCGCCGCCGGCGGAAGGCGCACAACCGATGGAAGGTCCCGGAGAAGAGCCCTTCGAAGGCGAAGATGAAGACGAGGACGAAGAGGACGAGGACAAAGAAGACAAGTAGCCAAACAGGGAGGAGAACAATGAAGAATTGTTTATCGAAAATCATTTTAGCGGGAGTGGGCCTCTTCGCAATTGCCGGCACCTCTGCATGGGCCTCGGTTGAAAGCTCTCCGAGCGACGTCGCGCGCGACGACTACGGAGCGGGCGCCGGTAAAAAATTGGGCCGGGGGCTCTCCAATGTGGCATTCGGCTGGCTCGACGTTCCCAAAGGCATTGAAGCGGTCGGACAGGAACAGAATTTTCTGGCCGCCGTAACTTGGGGTCCCATCCATGGAGCCGGTCAAGCGATCAAAAGAACGCTCGTCGGCGCTTACGAAGTGGCCACATTCCCATTCCCTTCCGAACCCATCGTTAAACCGGAGTTTGTGCTGGAAGGCGATCGATAAAGTGGTCAATCGCTTACTTTTCTAGGTATTCACGTAAATTTGTTATGTTTTTAACTGGAATTGTGCTATATTGTAGATGAATTAACAGATTGCAGCAGCATTTATACCACCAACTCGTTTAATTAGAGATAGGCCTATGAGTCGTGTCAGTTTGGGCATCTACGCGGGTTCGCGTCATTTTTACCTGACGGAGCTCGAGAAAACTATAGGCGCCATTAGGTTGGTAGCCACGACCGTGGTGCAATGCGCGCCCGCATCCTCCGATGAATCCGCGCTGATCAAACAGACGCTCGCCACGACCCTGGAAAACAGGAATGTCCAATCCAAGACCGTCTGCATGGCGCTTCCCGATAGAGAAAACTTTCTCCGCTATTTTGAAATGCCCATCGTTCCGGCCAAAAATAGGGTGCAGGCGGCCCGTTTCGAGGCCCAAAAATACATCTCCGTGGAATCACAAGAGCTCTCTTCCGCAATGGACATCCATGTCGACAAAAAAAATGAAAAAATAAAAGTCGTTTATTTCGCCTTGAAGAACAAGCTCGTGGAGGCCCTGGCCCAGTCATTTGCCGATAAAAATGTCGGCGTTCTTGCGATCGAGCCGAGCTCTCTCGCCTTGACCAGGTACTACTACCACACCCAAAAACAAGCGGCGCAAAACGCGGATGCGTTCATCAACATTTGCGAGGACGAGACGGCGAACATTGTGATCGCTAAAAAAGGCATCCTGATGCTGTCACGCTTTTTTGTCGTCCAAAAGTCGGCGGCCCAGCTCGGAGAGCTTGATTTCGACCCTTTTATATCCGAGATCCGCTTGGCCTTGAGCTATTTCGCCAAAAACTTTAGAGAAGAGATCGTGAGCCGCTTGGTTTTATTCGCCAACGGGCAGAGGATCTGCCGGGGATGGAGCCAACGTTTGAAAAGCGAGCTGGATATTCCCGTGGAAGCTTTCAGTCTGGGCCCGGCGGCCACGACTGACTCCGATCGGCTTTCTTCGGAGGCCTGTATATCCTATGGGTTGGCGCTGAAAGGGCTGGACGCCGGCGCCCTGTCGAAACTGACCATCGCGCCGGCCGTGAACCGTGGCGAGCAAAGCGTTCTGCCCGTAACGGTCTGGTCCTGGGAGCAAAAAAAAGAGTTCCTACAAAAATGGTCGCCCGGGACGCTCGCCGCAGTCGCCGTCCTTATCGGGGTTCTGCATGCGGCGTTGATCTTCCATGCTTCATCGAAAGAACGCCAAGCCGGCGAACTCTCAACCAAGTTGCCGGCCCTGTTTAGCGTCCCCCAAAAACCGATGGCCGAAAGCGACCTGACAAAGGTCGAGAAAGAGCTCGCGCGGCAATCCCAAACGCTTGCCGAGGCCATGGATCGCCGCGTTTACCTCACGTCAAAAATGAGCGAATTGGCGCACAAGATGCCCGCCAAGATCAAGCTAAATCATCTGGAATACCGCCACAAGGACACCTTGACCGGAAAACCCAACTACAGTTTGCTATTAAGCGGCTACGTTCTGGATGGAGGCGGCAGTGAACTGGATCTCGTCACGACATTCATGAATTTGCTTAAAGGGGACGCCGTGTTCATGGAAGGATTCGACGAGATCAAGATCGCGTCAGTCCAAAAAAACCCCATGATCGCGCCGAACCTGCCGGTATCCATGACATTTTCCATAGAATGTTTCAAACACCATGAAACTAAACTCAGAGCTTGAGCGCTGGCTCGCCGACGGCCGGGTTCAAGTCGCGGTGATATTGTCAGGCGCGGCTGCGGCGGCCTTTTTGATCGGATGGAATTTTCTCCTGAAGCCGGATCTGACGAAGCTTCGCGAGAGCGAGGAGCGGGTGCGCCAAGCGGCATCGAAACACAAGACCATCTCCCGGATCTTTGCCGCCGAGCAAAAGATCAAAGGTTACAAGGGGCGCTTCGCACCATCCGCTGATACCTCCTGGCTCATTAATTTTTTAAGCGCCTCGGCAAAACAATCCAGGGTTTCCCTCACTTCCGTAACCCCGTCCACCGTGAACAAGGCGCAGGAATACGAAATTGTGGCTCTCGCGCTTCAAACCCGTTCGGGCTATCATGCGCTGGGCGAGTTCATCAGCAAAATTGAAAGTCATGACAGTTATCTTCTGGTGTCAGACCTGAGAATCGACA
>CAYJVC010000004.1:0-2158 GCA_964373505.1 uncultured Planctomycetia bacterium | reverse complement strand
CGACAGCGAAGCGGGCGCGCTGGGCGCCACCCTTATCGTGACCTGTATCCATCCCTTGGGCGTTTGGGAGAAGCTTCTGAAATGAAAAAAGCGCTGCTGTTCTTGGTATCTTTTTTCTGCGCCGTTGGTCCGCTTTGGGCAGTAGAATACACCGGCCGAGATGCTCCGGACCCATTTTTGATCGCCGGGATAAATTCCTCCTCAGGTCAGCCGGTTGCGGTGAAGGCGGGTTCAACGGAAAAATTGGCCCTGAAAGGGTGGGTATGGAACACGGGCTCTCCGCAGGCCATTATCAATAGCCGGATCGTTAAAGTCGGCGACACGATCGAGGACGCCAAGATCATCGCCATCACTAAAGATGGGGTCGCTGTGAATAGGAACGGGGCCGAATTTATCTTGAAGACGGGTAAGGGGGAGAAAAAATGATAGAACCAAAACGCGTGGTGAGTGCCGCTCTTGTCTGGGTATTTTTTGGTGCATCTCTGGTCTCGGCTCTGCCGGATGACATTGTTGGGGAGCAACCACCGCAGCCTGTGCTCACCTCGAGTGGCGGCATATCCATGGACTTTGAGAGCGTGCCTTTGAAAGACGTCTTGAAGATCTTTTCGCAGCAATCAGGACTTAATTTTGTCGCTCATGAAGCGATCCAAGCCAAGCTTGTGAGCGTCTATTTTGAGGATGTGTCCGTCGAAGACGCAATGGACAGCCTCCTCAAAGCGAATAATCTTACCTACGTACGCGGGGACGGAAGCAGTGTCTACGTGGTGTACCCCGTCGGCGCCATAGCACCCCAACTCAAAACAGAGATCTTTTTCCTGAAATTCTGCCGTCTGTCCACGTCGCCTTTGGATACCGGAGGACGCACGACCATAGCGGACCTAGCCAAGATCACCGCTATCGGGGACAAAGAAAAAAAATCTTCAACAGTCTCTACCGCATCACAATCTGACAGATCCCCCAAAGCAGCCACCGGCAAGGGGATCGATCTATTGGTCGCTTCTTTATTGTCAGATCAAGGGCGCCTTACCGTGGATCTCAATACGAACAGTCTCATCGTCACTGATACCGCTGAAAGACTGGAGGAAGTGAAACGCATATTGTTATCCATAGACATCCCGCCGCCCCAAGTCTTACTGCAAGTGCACCTCATGGAGGTAAAAAAGGATTTGATGGAGGATATTGGACTCGAATGGGGCGGGACCGATGGTGAGATCCTATCGCTCACCGGCGCAAGCCGGACCACACAACTGCCTTTTTCAAGCGGGCTTTTCAAAAAAGATTTGGACCTGGACATAACGGCCAACCCTATAGGCACCGTCACGGCGGGTTCCATTGATGCCTCTAACTTCGGCGCCGTGCTCCATTTCATCAGAACGCATACGGACACAAAAATTCTCGCTCAACCGCGCATACTCACGCAAAGCAACGAAGCGGCCATTATCAAGCTCGTCACGGACGCGGCCATCGCCAACACGTCTTCCACCGTCACCGCCGAAGGAACTGCCGTCACCTCGGCCAATACGGCCGAGCGCACGGAGGTGGGCATCAACCTCAAAATGACCCCCCAGATCAATGAAGACAGTTCTATATCTCTGTTCCTCGAGCCTACCGTGACAACCGTGGCGCCCTCCACATTCTTCCCGACCATTTTTCTGGATCCCACGCGCCGGTCTGTCCGCACAATGGTACGTGTCAAAAATCACGAAACCATTGTCATCGGCGGTTTGATCGATTACAACAAAACACAGGCGGACAGGAAGATCCCGTACCTTGGGGACGTGCCGGTGATCGGTAATGCCTTTAAATACAGGTCCGGTGAAGGCCAGGACCGTGAACTTCTCATCTTCATCACGCCGCACTTGGTAAATAACGACGCGGAGCTTCGAGACATAACACTTTCAAACGCCCGGCAAAGAGACCTAAGCATGCAACGCGTACTGAACGCGTTCATGAACGAAGAGTTGGATAAGGCAATGGGCTCGCTCCCGAAAAGCGCAAGGAGCGCGGTGACCCCGTCGAAAGAAGCGGGCCTCGAGCGACAAATGACCCACACACTCGATGCGCTGGATACCAAAAGCCCGAAACTGAATCGCTGACCGGGCGCCGCATGGCTAAACAATACCAAAAGTTTGGCGAGATCCTTCTCAAAGAGCGCTTT
>CAYJVC010000003.1:0-79058 GCA_964373505.1 uncultured Planctomycetia bacterium | reverse complement strand
GTGGCGCTGGCCCTTCCGACGCTCACGCTGTTCCAATATTCCGTCCCCGAACCGTCCCGTGAAAAGATCGAGATAGGCAAGCGTGTGTATGTCTCGGTGCGCGCACGGCGCATGGTCGGCACCGTGGTCGGCATTTCTTTCGAAAAGGCTTTCGGCGAAGTGAGGGACATCGATTCGGTGATCGACGAGACCCCGATCTTGAGCCCCGAGTTCCTGGAGCTGACACGGTGGATGTCGGACACCTATTTTTGTTCCTGGGGCCAGGCGATCGACGCGGGCGTGCCGGCGCCGTTTAAAAAAGGCAGATTTTTCATGAAAAGCCGCGGCAAAAGGCTCGGCGACGGGGTGGAACTCGTGAACCCCGAGGATCTGACGCTCACCCCCCATCAGGAAGAGGCGTTCCGAAGGATCCTTCCGAAACTAAGCTCCGGACAACCCGGCTATTTTCTGATCCATGGCATCACCGGAAGCGGCAAGACCGAAGTCTACATGCATTTGATCCGAGAGACGCTCGCGCGCGGTCGGGGAAGCATCGTGTTGGTCCCCGAGATCTCGCTCACACCCCAGACCGTGGAGAGGTTTTATTCGAGGTTCGGCGGGTGCCTTGCCGTCATTCATAGCCGCTTGACACAAGCGCGGCGCGTGGAAGAATGGCATCGCATCAAAAACGGCGCGGCCAAGCTCGTGGTCGGGGCGCGCTCGGCTATTTTCAGCCCCGTCAGGGACTTGGGCCTCATTGTGATCGATGAGGAGCATGACACTTCCTACAAACAGGAGGAAACGCCGCGTTATCACACGCGGGACGTGGCGATGAAGCGCGCCGCTTTGGAACATGCGGTCTTGGTGATGGGAAGCGCTACGCCGTCGCTCGAATCGTATTTCCTTTCGGAAAGCCAAATGATCGAGTGCATCCATTTGCCGGAGCGCATCGAAAAAAGGCCATTGCCGAATGTCGAGGTCGTGGATATGCGACGGCAGGAACACATGAAAAAAGAGAGGGTATTCTCCTCTCTTCTCGAGCAGAATATCAAAGAGTGTCTCGCCAAGAAGGAGCAGGTGATGCTGCTTCTCAACCGCCGGGGTTTTGCCACCTACCTCCACTGTCCCGCTTGCGGCACCGTCCTAACTTGTGAGAACTGCCGGATCAGCCTCGCGTATCATTTTGACAAAGGGGCGCTCTTCTGCCATGTATGCCATTTCCGAATGCCGCCGCAACGCCTGTGCCCCGGGTGCCGAAAAAATTATCTCCATTACTTCGGCATGGGCACCCAAAAAGTGGAGGAGGAGTTTAAACGCCTTTTCCCCCACGCGCGCGTGGGGCGCATGGATTCTGACAGCACTTCGCGCAAGGACGCGCACGAGGTCATCCTGCGATCGTTCAAGCGCAAAGAACTCGACATTTTGATCGGCACGCAGATGATCGCCAAAGGCCATGATTTTCCGAACGTGTCCGTGATCGGCGTGATCTCGGCGGACACGGCGCTTCACATCCCTGACTTCAGGGCGGCCGAGCGAACGTTCGACCTTCTGACGCAGGTGGCGGGACGCGCCGGGCGCGGGGATATTCCCGGCAAGGTGATCGTCCAGACCTACGTACCGCACCACTACGCGATCCAGAGCGCCAAGGATCATGATTACAAGGAGTTTTATCAAAAGGAGATTGCGCTGCGTAAGGAAGTGAATATGCCGCCTTTCACGCATTTGGTCAAAGTGGTCGTGAGCGGAGCGAGCGAGAAGGAGGTGCTGCGGGAGATCTTGAGCTTCTCAAAGTTCCTGGAGGGGCGCCTTGCCGGCACCCCGGTCAAGCGGATGGGACCCGCGCCGTGCCTCGTTTCAAAGGAAAAGGGATCGTTCCGGTGGAATCTGTATTTAAAAAGCCCTTCCGTAGAGATCATCAATCCGATCCTTCGCGAGGCGCTGCAGGAATTTAAGAAGCAGAAGGTTCGATTCACGGTGGATGTAGACCCTCAATAGGGCAATCTGCTAAAATCAGGTCGAAATTTATTGTCGATTGTCGACGGGTGACGCGGAGACGCCTGCCTGCCGGCAGGCAGGGGGCGGTGGCCGCGGCGACCTGCCGCAGCGGCAGGACCCGTCGACAATCGACAGGTTATTGCAAACTAAGGAGTGCCAATGGCCGTTTTGCCGGTCGTAAAATTTCCGCACAAGGTTCTGAAAACCAAAACGGCCGAGGTGTCCAAAATCACGGCTGAGGTCCGAAAGCTTGTGAGCGACATGATCGATACGATGTACGCCGAGAAAGGGGTGGGGCTTGCCGCCAACCAGGTGGGGGTCTCAAAGCAACTATTTGTCGCAAGCGCGGATCAAATCCACGGACGGGAACTCGTGTTCTTCAACCCCAGGATCATCAAGAAGCAAGGGCAGATAAAGGAATTTGAGGGATGTCTGAGCGTCCCGGAGCTCTATGAACCTGTCAGACGTTTCAAACGCGTGTGGCTTCGCGCCATGACGCTGGAGGGAAAGCGCGTGGAAGTAAAAGCCGAAGGGCTCTTGGCGCGCATCTTTCAGCATGAAGTGGACCACCTGAACGGATTTCTTTTCATTGACCGGCTGGGTTTCATGAAAAGCCGGCTCGTACGTAAAAAGCTCGCCAAGAGACTGACTGCCCGAAAGCCATGAGGATCGTTTTTTTCGGAACAAGCGCCTTCGGTATTCCGACCCTTGAAGGTTTGAAGGCGTCTCCTCATGAGCTTGCGCTTGCAGTCACCACACCCGACAGGCCTCAGGGCAGGGACTTAAAACTTGAGGCATCACCGGTGAAGCGTTGGGCGACCGACCACCGGATTGCTCTTTGCGAGGTCACGGAGATCAGGTCCGCGAAGTTTTTGGACGAGATCCGCAAAACTTGCGCGGATCTTTTTGTCGTGGTCTCATTTGGGCTGATCTTGCCGCGAGCGCTTCTCGAGGTCCCGGGTCTCATGACATTAAACGTTCACCCCTCGCTTTTACCGAGATACCGGGGCGCCGCGCCCATGCACTGGGCGCTTATAAACGGCGATCCCCAGACAGGGGTCACTGTCATGCGAATAACTGAAAAACTCGACGCAGGCGACATCCTGCTTCAAAAAAAAACCGCGTTAACACCCGCCGACGATATTCATTCGCTCGAGACTAGGCTAAGCCAAGCCGGAGCGGAAGCGCTATTGGAGGCGATCGCACAGGTGGGGGCGTCCCGCGCAAAATTCATTCCTCAGGAAGAAGCACAGGCCAGCTACGCAAGGAAGCTTACAAAAGCGGACGGCCATATCGATTGGAAAAAAAGCGCTCACGAGATCCAAAACCGCATCCGCGCGATGAAGGACTGGCCTACGTCTTACACCTTTTATGAAGGCAGGCGACTGATCGTGGAAGAAGTGGGGCTGAATGAATCCGGCCGGTTAAAAGGCATCAAAGCCGGCCTTGTGTTGGATGCCTCAAAGGAAAAAGGGATCTGGGTTGCGAGCGCGGATTTTCCCGTTGAGATCCGGGTACTGAAACCTGAAGGGCGCGAGGCGCTCGCCGCGCGGGATTTTTTGAACGGTACCCGGCTTGAAGCGGGACGTTTCTTTGAATAACCGTTTTCGGATGTTATAATCCTAAGGATAAATGCATTTACATTCCGTTGCGCCGAAGGATTTGATCGAGGCGGATTATGAAGTTTTAAAGTCGTACGAACATCTCGATACCACTCCCGACATCGAAGACCTTCTCTTCATTCAATCCCTCGAAGGCCGCGCCCACAACGGCGCCGGCGTTTTTAACAAACGAAACTATGTGAATACAACCGTCGATGATGTCGTGAAGGCGCTTAAACGCGACCCGCAGGATATCCAGGCGCGTCGCCAGACCCTCATTGACGACGTCATCGACTTCGCGCTCTCCGCGATGGACAGCGAAAAAAGAGAAAAGCTCGTAAACCGCGAGGGGAACCCGATCCTCGGGATCCCCATCTTCAAGGACCGGCGCGTGAATGCAAGGGACGTCTTGAGGGGTCTTTACCTCGGAGGTCTGAGGGACAACCCGGACATCCGCAAAGAAGCCGAGCGGCTCTATCAGACGAAGATAGGCGGCGGCCGCTGTTACATCATCGATGTCAAGACTATGCTGGACATGGGCCTGGACGGCGAGATCCTCGCTCACGAAGCGCACGAACACGAGATCGACGATTACAAAAAACACGGGCTGATCGTCGCGCCGGAAGGGATCTTGGATCCCCGCACCCAGCGTTATTTCTACATCCGCTATCGGCTCGGACCCGGCCAATCGGACGATGCGGCTTTCGTGATGGCCGGTATTCTTTACAATGCGGACGTGGCACTCGGAGTGTTCCTGGCGGACGCCATCGACACGCTCGAAAAATACGCGCCCGTTTATAAGGACCAGGACGGCAGCCTTTCTTTTCAGATCGCGCGCGGTTTCAAGGATCTCAGCATCTCTATGGAGGACGTCTATGAGCTTGTATCGCTGTCGTCGATCCCCGAGGCGGAGGAATTCATGGTACCCGACAGTTCGCTCCGCTATCTTTTGTCGCTGGACCAGCGCTCGCAGTCGTGCGCCTTTCGAACGCATCTGGATTTCATCGAGGGGCGCCCGGTGGCGTTGTTGCCGGTCAGTTTCAAACGCATCCTCTCGACCCAATTTTATGAGTTTATCAACCGCCGGCTCATCAATGTCCGCAAGCTTGAAAAACTTGCGGTGCCGAATCTGACCGTGAAAGAGCTTGACCGCCCGATCGCCGAGATCGCGAAAAAAGACTTCTCGGTGATCTTGAAAGACGCGACGGTCGCGGATGTCGTGAAAAAATTCAAAGAAACAAAGTGCGAGGTCCTTATTTTACAGGACAAGAACGGCAAGGTGGTGGGCACGATCACGCCCGCGGACCTTCTACATTTTCTGGACGGGCACGGAGTTCCCAATGCCGGAGCTTAGACGCGATCCCGTCGTGGGGTATTGGACGATCATTTCGACGGAACGCTCGAGGCGTCCGACGGAGTTCAGGAGAGGCGAAATCAGCGAAATACGCGCGTGCCCCTTTTGCGAGGGAAAAGAGCGCGAAACTCCCGGAGAGGTCATGGCGGTCCGCGAGCCGGGTTCGTCGCCCAACGGTCCGGGCTGGTCCGTACGGGCCATTCCGAGCAAGCTTCCGATCTTATCGCTCGACCAGCCCTTCGACCGTTACGGCCAGGGGATCTATGACGTCATGGAGGGCGTGGGAACGCACGAGCTGATCATCGAAAGCCCAAAACACAAGCACGATCTCGACGAGCTCGGCGTGGTGGAGATCGAAAAAGTGATCCAGGTCTACGTGAATCGGATCAACGCGCTTGAGAAGGACCCTCGGCTCAAGTACGCGCTTTTATTCAAAAATCACGGACTGATCTCGGGTTCCGCGAACGACGTGATCCGGCACTCGCGCTCGCAGCTCATCGCGACGCCGATCACCCCAAAACGCGTGAAAGAAGAGCTTCAAGCCGCTAAAAATTATTTTGAAAGAAGGGAACGCTGTGTTTTTTGCGATGTGTTGAGACAGGAGCAGCGGGATCGGTCAAGGATCGTCTCGGAGAACGACGCGTTCCTGGCTTTTTGTCCGTTCGCGTCCCGTTCTCCATTCGAGATCTGGATCCTACCGAAAACTCACTGCGCCGATTTCGGAAAGCTGAACGCCGGCCAGTTTCCCGCGTTTGCCGCTGTTTTGAAAGAGTGTTTGGTCCGAGTCAAAACTCTTTTGAACGACCCCCCGTATAATTTTATCCTTCACACGGCTCCCTACCGTCACAAAAAGAAGACGATCTACTGGAAGACCCTCGAGGAAGATTACCACTGGTACTTTCAGATCTCGCCGCGTTTGACGCACGACGCGGGTTTTGAATGGGGAACGGGCATTTACATCAATCCCACGCCGCCGGAGGATGCGGCTTACCTGCTGAAGGAAGTCGAGATCCCCGGGGAGGTATGGTAATGCCGCAGCTTCGGAAGGATCCCATCACGAGTCGCTGGATTATCGTGAATGCCGAGAAACCGAAAAGGCCCGAAGCTTTCTACGTGAAGGCCGACCCCAAATCCACCAAGATTTGTCCCTTTTGTCCGGGCAATGAAATAATGACGCCTCCGGAGATCGCCGCTTACGGGCGCCGCGGCGGCGCAAAGAATTCCTCGAGCTGGCTCGTGCGCGTTGTTCCGAACAAATTCCCCGCGCTCCGGATCGAGGAGCCCACGGAAAAATCCGGCAGCGGCCTCTATGAAAAGGTCGGGGGTTTCGGTGCGCATGAGGTGATCATCGAGAATCCGGATCATGACAAGCAGCTCTCGGGCCTGCCGCTGGACCAGGTGGAGCTGGTGCTCAGGGCCTACCGGGATCGCTGCGTGGACTTGAAGAAAGACGCCCGTTTCCAATACGTCCTCATTTTCAAAAATTACGGCTCCTTGGCCGGCGCGAGCTTGGAGCACCCGCATTCGCAACTCATTGGCCTACCGATCGTGCCCTCGCGCGTGCTCGGGGAAATGAAGGGCTCGGCTTCCTATTACCAAGCGTCGGACCGATGCATTTATTGCGACATCCTGAGCCAGGAACGTTCTGAAAAGAAGCTCACCGTGTTTGAAAGCGGCGGCTTCATCTCGCTTTGCCCCTTCGCTTCACGTTTTCCTTTCGAGATGTGCATTCTGCCGAAGGAACACGGGCCTGGTTTTGAGACAACGCCGGATCCCGATCTGCACGCGCTGGCCGAGGTGCTGAAGGTGACGCTCCTCAAGCTTAAAAAAGCGCTCAAAGACCCCTCATTCAACTTCATGATTCACACCTCGCCGCTTCACTCCAAGCAGTTCGAGAGTTATCATTGGCACATGGAAATCATCCCGCAGCTGACGCGCGTGGCCGGATTTGAACTGGGGACCGGTTTTTATCTCAACCCCACGCTGCCCGAGACCGCCGCCGATATCCTGAACAGGCAATCCGTCTAAAAAATAGAAGAAGATTTTTTGTAAGTTTGTTATAATGACTAACTTATGACCCCATCCCCTCCTTATTTGTTCGAAGAATCAATGGATCCGCCTTTGGCGGATCCAAGCGCCGTTTCCCGGATGATGGGTGCCGAAACGGCGCGGAAGGAGGGGATGGGGTGAAAAGTTTTCTGCTGAGAACCGGGGTCAGTATCGGTTTTCTTTTTCTCCTGTTCTATCTGATGCGCGGCAGCCTGCCTCAGATACTCGCGGCGCTTAAAGGGGTTGACCGGAATCTCCTGGGGTTGTCCGTTGCCGTGTTCTTGGCCACGATCGTCATTTTGGCCCGACGCCTTCAACTTATTTTCATCGCGGAAGATATTCCCATGCGCCTTAGGGAGTCGCTGAACCTTACGTTCATAGGCTACTTCTTTAATAATTTTTTGCCGACATCGGTGGGAGGGGACATTGTGAAAGCCATGTGCGCGGCCCGCATCACCAGTCACCCCATGAAGTCCGTGACTTCCGTGCTGATGGACAGACTATTCGGCCTTTTTACATTCATCGCCATCCCGAGCGTGACTTTTATTTTCTTTCTGAAGAACATTGAGAACCCGGCCGTCCCGGTCGTGATCTACTCATTTCTGGGCATGGCGCTGTTCAGTTTTTTTCTCATCTTTAACCGGAGCGTCGCCCGCCGCTTCGGGTTTATTGAGCGAGTCTTGAACCGTTTTCATTGGGGGGAAAAGCTCAGGAAAATTTATAATGGGCTTCACAATTTTAAAAATCACAAGGCGGTCGTGGCTCAGGCAATTCTTTTGTCGCTCATCGGTCAGGCCGTGAGTATTTGGGCGCTGTATCTCATGGCGGTCGCGCTCGGCGCCAAGAGCTCGGTCATTTATTTTTATCTTTTGGTGCCCGTCGTGCATCTCATCAGCATGCTGCCGTCGCTCAACGGCTTGGGGATACGCGAAGGCGCGTACGTGTATTTCCTGGCGCCCCATATAGGCGCGCACAACGCAGCGGCGCTGGGTGTCCTGTGGCTTGCGGTCTTATTTTTGATGAGCATTATCGGCGGCGTCGTGTACGCGTTGGGCCGCAAGTACCACGTGAGTTTTAGGCGCAAACCGGGTCAAGTGGTGTTGTGATCATTTCAAGGGAGTCTGCATGAAAAAAATACTTGTCATTCACGGGCCTAACCTAAATCTCTTGGGTAAGCGGGAACCCGAAGTTTACGGAAGTGTCACGATAAAAAAGATCAATGAGTCTTTGACGAAGCTCGCGGCGGCGCGCGGCGCGAAGGTAGAGTTCTTTCAATCCAACCACGAAGGCGAAATTGTATCCAAAATAGGCGATGCGAAAGGCGTGTTCGATGCGATCGTGATAAACCCGGCCGCCTATACACACACTTCGGTCGCGATACGGGACGCGATCTCGGCCGTGGAAGTACCGACGGTAGAAGTGCACCTTTCCAATATATACAGCCGTGAGGCCTTCAGGCACGAGTCGCTGGTGGCGCCGGTGGCAGTGGGCCAGATCTCGGGATTCGGCCAGAAAAGCTACGAGCTCGGGCTCATGGCTGCGCTTGGGATCGTCGAAGGCCGAAAGACCGGGAAGCGGAGGGCGGGGTGAACTCGAGGATCCGCGATCTTTTCAAGCGCCTGAGGAAGCATTCACTGGATTCGCTTCTCGTGAGCTCCTGGCCGAACGTGACTTACTTGAGCGGTTTCAAGGGCACCGAGTCCTGGCTTTTTGTTTCGCCCAAGGGGCTCTATTTTATTACCGATTCGCGCTATGCCGAACAGGCTAAAGAGGAGACCAAGGGTTTCAAAGTGCTTTTGAGAGACAAGCGGGGTGTTTCCGAAATGGTGGCTGAGCTTTCGAGGAAACACCGGCTGGACGCTGTGGGTTTTGAGTCTGCGATCGTGAGCCATAGTTTTTATGAGCTGCTTAGTCGCAAGGTAGGCCGCGACAGGCTTAAGCCTACACAGGGGATCGTTGAGAAATTAAGAGAGAAAAAAGACGCCTTTGAGATCCACCAGATCCGTAAATCAGTTGAGATAGCCGTGAAGGGGTTCCATTACGTGAAAACCATAGCGCGAGCGGGAATGACAGAGCGCGAAGTGCAGGGGAGGCTCGAATTTTATACCAAATCCTTGGGGTCCGAAAAACCGGCATTTGACATTATTATTGCCGCAGGCGCCCGATCCTCCATGCCGCACTGCCAGACAAACCAGACCCCGATCAAGGACAATGGCATTTTGCTGGTCGACATGGGTGTGGTGTATGAAGGTTATTATTCGGATTTGACCCGCCCTATTTTTTTAGGTAAAATGAACAGTTTATTGCGAAAAATATATAGGATCGTCTGGAATGCCCAGCGCCTGGGCATTCAAAAAGCGGGCCCGGGCGTGTCGGCCAAGGAAGTGGATGCCGCCTGCCGGAAGGCCATCGAAAAGAGCGGTTACGGGCGCTATTTCGGCCATGGCACGGGGCACGGGGTGGGACTTGAGGTCCACGAGGCTCCCACGGTGTCTTCAAGGAGCGAAACCATTCTGGAGCCCGGAATGGTGATCACGGTGGAGCCCGGTATTTATCTGCCGGGCAAATTCGGAGTGCGGATAGAGGACATGGTGCTTATCACTAAGAACGGGCATGAGGTGTTGACACGTGATCTCGACAAGTGAATTCAGGTCCGGAGTCGTGATCAAGTTTGACAACGCGCTCTGCGAAATCTTGGATTTTCAGCTTGTCAAGATGCAGCAGCGCCAGCCCATTGTGCGCACCAAGCTGCGCAATATCAAGACCGGCAACGTATTGGAGCAGGCGTTTCGGTCCGGCGACAAGTTTGAAGAGATCTACCTTGAGAACCGCCCGATCCAATACTTGTACCGTGAAGGCAAGCATTACCACTTCATGGACAACGAGAGTTATCATGAGATCGTCGTCGACGCCTCGCTTCTGGGAGAAAGTGTCGCTTTCTTAAAGGACGATTCAGAGGCTGTCGGCCGTTTCAACGGCGAAGCGCTTTTATTGGTCGAACTGCCCTCCTCGGTGGTCCTGGAAGTCAAGGAAACCGAACCGGGAGTCCGGGGGGACACGGCCAAAAGCGGCACTAAGCCCGCGAAAGTTGAAACCGGCGCCACGGTCAAAGTGCCTCTGTTCGTAGGCACGGGCGACAAGATCCGCGTAGACACACGCACCGGCCAGTACCTGGAAAGGGCCTGAACATTCCATGACCCCATCCCCTCCTTTGAAATTTTTAATTTTAGCGCTTAGCGCTGAGATGGCTCCGCCATCTCAAAAGGAGGGGATGGGGTGAATTTAAAAGAGATCAAGGAAATGATCCAGCTCATGAACGAGAATAATCTCACGGAGTTGGACCTCGAAGAGGACGGCGTCAAGATCCGTCTCAAAAAAAACCAGGCGGGTTTTATCGAACAATCCATCCTGTCGGAGGATCGTCCGCCCAAAGCGCTTGAACCCTCCGCGCGGGACAAGGCCCAGGCTCAAGAAGCCGCTAAGTCCCCGACCCCGCCCGCGCGAAACCTCATCAAGTCCCCGATGGTCGGCACTTTTTACGCGGCGCCTGCTCCCGATGCGCCTGTGTTCGTGCAGGTCGGGTCAGCGGTGGAGACCGGGCAAGTGGTTTGCGTCATCGAGGCCATGAAGCTCATGAATGAAATAAAATCGGAGATCAAAGGCAAGGTCGTGGAAGTGCTCGTCAATAACGGCGACCCGGTGGAATTCGGCCAACCTCTATTCTCTCTTGAGTAGTTCCGCAAGGGTTCCCTGATGTTTTCAAAGATCCTGGTCGCCAACCGCGGCGAAATCGCTTTAAGAGTGATCCGCGCCTGCAAAGAGATGGGGGTGCGGACCGTCGCGGTTTACTCAGAACCGGACGCGAACTCGCCCCACGTGCACCTGGCCGATGAGGCCGTGTGCATCGGCGGCGCCGTGGTGTCCCAAAGCTACCTCAATATTCCCGCGATCATAAGTGCGGCCGAGATCACCGATGTAGATGCCATCCATCCGGGTTACGGTTTTCTGTCCGAAAACGCTCATTTTGCCGAGATCTGCGAGTCCTGTCAGATCAAGTTCATCGGCCCCGGTCCGCAGGCCATCCGCTCGATGGGCGACAAGATGGCGGCTCGCGAGACGGTCCGGAAAGTCGGCGTGCCGATCGTCCCCGGCGCTCAGGAACCCATCAAGGACAAAGAGGCGGCGCTGAAAGTCGCCAAACGCATTAAATACCCCGTGATCATCAAGGCGGCCGCCGGCGGCGGCGGGCGCGGCATGCGTGTCTGTCACAATGAAGTACGCCTTGTCAGCTCCATCATGACCGCGCAGCATGAGGCGGAGGCCGCGTTCGGCAATTCTTCCGTTTATATCGAAAAATATATCGAAAAACCAAAGCACATCGAGATCCAAATCCTTGCGGACTCCTATGGGCACATCCTTCACCTTTATGAAAGGGAATGCACGATCCAAAGACGCCACCAAAAACTTCTGGAAGAGGCGCCTTCGCCGTCGGTGGATTGGAAGCTCCGAAAGAAGATGGGTGACGTGGCCGTGAAGGTGGCACGCTCGGTGAATTACGTGAACGCGGGCACCGTGGAATTCTTGCTTGACACGGACGGCAAGTTTTATTTTCTGGAGATGAACACGCGTATACAGGTTGAGCACGGGATCAGCGAACTGGTGACCGGGATCGATATCGTGAAAGAGCAGATCCGTATCGCCTCCGGCGAGAAGCTCACGATCACCCGGCAGGATAAGATCCCGCTCAAAGGACACGCGATCGAATGCCGCATCAACGCGGAAGATCCCTCCAATCAATTTATCCCGTCGCCGGGGAAAATAGAGCGCTACAACGCGCCGGGCGGTCCCGGGATCCGGCTCGACAGCCATGTGTACGCCGGTTACACGGTGTTACCGCATTACGATTCGATGATCGGGAAACTCATGTCTCACGGCCGGAACCGCGGCGAGGCGATCAGCATGATGCAGCGCGCGCTCGATGAATTTATCATCGAACCCATTAAAACGACGATCCCTCTTCATAAGGAAATACTGAAGAACCCTGTTTTCCGCCGCGGCCAGATGTACACGGATTTTATCCAGCGCGTGTTGGGCGAATGGGGCGACAAGGATTCAGAGGGGGGTAAGCTTGAAGAGGCCGTTCAGAAAAAATAGGAGCATCCGATGAAAATAGGGGTCCTGACGGGAGGCGGTGATTGCCCGGGCCTTAATCCGGTCATCCGCGCCAGTGTCCGCACCGCGCACCATTACGGCTACAAAGTGGTGGGAATTGAAAACGGTTGGAAAGGCCTGGTGGACAACACGGTGCGACCGCTGGATGTGCCGGCGGTATCGGGGATCATCCACCGCGGCGGCACGATCTTAGGCACGAGCCGCACGAATCTTTATAAAGAGCCCGTCAAACTGGAAAAAGCCAAGAAACATTTTAAATCGCTTGGGCTCGACGCGCTGATCGCGATCGGCGGCGAAGATACGTTGGGGGTGGCCGCCCGCCTCTATAAGGACGGTTTCAACGTCGTCGGAGTGCCGAAGACCATCGACAACGATCTTTCGGGCACTGATTTTACGTTCGGATTTGACACTGCCGTGAATACCGCCATGGAGGCCATTGATCGCCTCCATTCAACGGCCGAAAGCCATCACCGCATCATGGTTGTCGAGGTGATGGGGCGTCACGCAGGATGGATCGCGCTTCATTCAGGCATCGCCGGGGGCGCGGACCTGATCCTGATCCCCGAGATAGCGATCAAGATGAACGAAGTGCTGGAGGTGATCAAAAAAAGGCAAAAACGCGGAAAGCATTTCAGTATCATCGTGGTTGCCGAGGGCGCCAAGTTCGAGGGCAACGAGGTGCTCCTGGAGAAAAGACGGGATGATTTCGGCCATGCGCGCTTGGGCGGAATCGGCGAAGTGCTGGCCAAGAAGATAGAGGAAAGTGCGCGTTGTGAAACCCGTGTCACCGTGCTTGGCCACATCCAGCGGGGCGGCAGCGCCAGCGCTTACGACCGCGTGCTCGGTACGCGATTTGGCGCAAAGGCCGTTGAGCTTGTGAGAGCCGGCCAGTTCGGCCAGATGGTCGCTTTGAAGGCCAACGAGATAGTCTCGGTGCCGATTGAAGTGGCCGTCGGCAAGCTTAAGACGGTGGATCCTTCATTCTACGAGATGGCCAAGGCGTTTTTCGGTTAAAGGACATGATGATCGACAAGATCACGCGAGATATTCAAGACAGTATCCAAGTCAAGCAGGCGCTTCTTAAGACGCATGTGCCTCTGATAGAGAAGGCAGCACGCGCTATTTATGAGGCCCTGAAAAAAGGGAACAAAGTCCTTTTTTTCGGCAACGGAGGCTCCGCGAGCGACAGCCAGCACCTGGCCGCGGAGTTCGTGGGCCGTTATGAAAAAGAAAGGCAAGGCCTCCCGGCCATAGCGCTTACGACGGACACCTCGATCCTGACGGCTGTGGGCAATGATTACGGTTTCAACCGGATCTTTGAACGCCAGGTGGAGGCGCTCGGCCGAAAAGGCGATGTGGCGTACGGGATATCCACGAGCGGCAATTCCCAGAACGTGCTTTTGGGCATTCAGAAAGCGAAAGCGCTCGGCCTTTTCACGATCGGCCTGTCCGGCCGCGACGGCGGTAAGCTTCATTCGCTCGTGGATCTGTCGATCGTGGTCGACTCGCGAAAAACCGCGAGGATCCAAGAGTCTCATATCATGATCGGCCACATACTCTGCGAGCGCGTGGATGAGCTCCTCTAAAAAAAGGTCGAAGGTTGAAGGTCGAAGGTCGAAGGTTCTCTCGCTGAAAGATCTCATCTCCCGCGTTAAGCAATTAAAAAAGAAAAAAAAGCGCATTGTATTTACCAACGGTTGCTTCGACATCCTCCATTTGGGCCACGTGCGCACTCTGCAAAGGGCCCGTTCATTAGGAGACGTGCTGGTGGTCGGCTTGAATAGCGACGCGTCGGTCAGGCGCTTGAAAGGCCCTGAAAGGCCCGTGACACCCGAGGCGCAGAGGGCGGAGATCCTGGGTGCCCTTTCGGCCGTCGATTGCCTGGTGCTTTTTTCGGAGCCGACTCCGCTCAAGCTCATTCAGGCGGTCCGACCCGATTTTCTCGTGAAGGGCGGCGACTGGAAGAAAAAAGACATCGTCGGCAGCGGGTTTGTGGAGTCTTACGGCGGCAAGGTTTCGTCGCTGCCGACCGTGAAAGGCTTTTCCACAACGGGACTTATCGGGAAGATCAAGCGCAGTTTGTGACCCCATCCCCTCTTTTTAAATTTTTAATTTTGACGCGAAGTGCCGAGGCGACAACGTCGCCTCAATAAGAGGGGGTGGGGTGACCCCAAGGCAGATCTTAAGGATCTTGGATGCGAATTTTAACCGCTCGCGCGAGGGTTTGCGGGTCTGCGAAGAGATCACGCGTTTTGTGCTCGGGGATGCTTCGCTCACGAGCGATCTGAAAAAGGTCCGGCACGCCATCAGCCGGTGCGTTCAAAATGCGCCGGTGCCGATCGCGCGGCTTATGTCCGCGCGGAATGTGAGGGCGGACGTCGGAAGAGGGCCTTCCACGCTCGAGAAGCCGCGCAAGGATGCGCTTGATATTTTCTCGGCCAACAGTGAGCGCGTGAAGGAATCCCTGAGGGTGCTTGAGGAAGTTTCCAAGCTGGTCGACCCGACCCTCTCCGATAGGTTTAAGAAGGCAAGATTTCATGTTTATGCGATTGAGAAAAGAACGCTGCCGAAGCTGGAGGCTCTACGTGATCACGGATCCTTCGGCGGCCGGAAAAAAAGCTCTGCCGGAGCTCGTCAAAGAAGCCGTTGAGGGCGGCGCCGATGTCGTGCAACTGCGCGACAAAACGGCTTCGGATGAAGAGCTTGTCCGTATCGCAAAAAAACTCCTTGAGGTGACGCGGACTAAGAACGTGCCGCTCATCATCAATGACCGCGCAGAAGTCGCAAAAAAAGTTTCAGCCGACGGCGTGCATCTCGGCCAGGACGACGGTTCACTGGCCTCTGTGCGCGAGCTTTTGGGGGAAGAGGCGATCATCGGTCGTTCCACGCACAGCCGCGAGCAAGCGCTAGACGCCCAAGAGGAAGGCTTTGATTACATCGGGGTAGGGCCGGTCTTCGGCACACCCACCAAACCCACAACGCTTCCGGTAGGGCTGGAACTTGTGCATTTTGCGGCGGGGAACATCACGGTACCGTTCGTCGCGATAGGCGGGATCGATAGGACAAATATCCACGAAGTGCTACGGGCCGGCGCCAAGGCCGTGGCGGTGGTGAGGGCCGTGATGAGCAGCAAAAACCCAAGGCTTTCCGCCCAAGAACTGTTGAGGAATTTTTCATGAAAGAGAGAATTCTGGCGGTAGGCTCGGTGGCGCTCGACAGCGTCCGGACGCCGTTCGGCAAAGTGAAAGAAGCGCTCGGCGGCTCCGCGACCTATTTCAGCGCCGCCGCACGCTTTTTTTCGCCGGTTTCACTGGTGGCCGTGGTCGGCGATGATTTCCCGAAGAAGCACCTCGAGCTTATCCGGAAGCTCGGCGTGGATACCGGCGGCCTTGAGGTGCAAAAAGGCAAGACGTTCCGTTGGTCCGGTTTCTATGATTTTGACCTCAACACCGCCTGCACGCAGAAGACAGAGCTCAACGTGTTCAGGCATTTTCGACCCAAAGTTTCGATGGAATTAAGAAGAAGCCGTTTAGTTTTTCTGGCCAATATCGACCCGGACCTGCAGGCGAATGTGTTGAACCAGGTCTTGGACCCATGGCTTGTGGCGTGCGATACGATGAATTTCTGGATCAAAAACAAACGAAAGAGCCTTAGCCGCCTTTTAAAACGGGTGGACATCTTTCTTTGCAACGATGCCGAAGCGCGCGAGCTTTCCGGCGAATACAATTTGATCCAGGCCTCCAAGCGCATCCTTGGGTTCGGGCCGAAACTGCTCTTGATCAAAAAAGGCGAGCATGGGGTGATCTGCTTCTCCAGGAACTTTACGTTCCTGGCGCCCGCCTATCTTTTGGAAAAAGTGTTCGACCCGACAGGAGCCGGGGACTCCTTCGCGGGCGGTTTCATCGGGTATCTGACAAGATCCCCGCGGCTCAATGAAGCCGTCGTACGCCAGGCCGTGATCTACGGGAGCGTCTTGGCCTCTTATAACGTGGAGAGTTTCAGCCTGGACCGGCTGGTCAAACTCCGTCGTTCCGAGATCCAGCACCGCTATGACCATTTTAAACGCATGACAAAGTTTTAAATAATGTAGTAGAGATTATAATTTATCCTTCCAATTTAGGGGGATATGGATACCAAAGGAAAAGGGGGACAAAATTCCCCCTTTTCCTTCTAAAGAATCTTTTATTCATCTAAGGAAGGGATGACAGGTCGCCGAAGGCGACCGCCATGGAGGGGAAACTTCGTTTCCCCTATGGAAAAAATTTTCATTGAAAATTTTTTGCGGGTGTAGTTCAGTGGTAGAATGAAAGCTTCCCAAGCTTTAGATGTGGGTTCGATTCCCATCACCCGCTCCATTGTTTTTTGCAATGAATATTCGTAGAGCGGATGGGAATCGAATAGAGCCGCCGAGCCAAGATAAAAGTCGACGCGACCCTTAGGAGCGTCGACGACCATCGAGGCGGCGAATGGCCGACCGAAGTCGAGCCGGTTAGATTGCGGAGCGCATCGCGCGGAGCGATCATGACTAGCGAGACGGAGGCGCCGATTCCCATCACCCGCTCCACTCCTTCGCTCGCTTCGCGAGCTTCGGAGTGCGAGCATTTCATAGCTTACAATACGAGCGAAGGAGTGTCCTGCGAAGCCTTGGCGAAGCAGGACAAAACTGTATACTTTGTCAAGAAAAAAACAAACAATTTTTAGGGCCGGTTGACATTTCTTTTGACGCATGGTGCGCGTCGGGGTACCATGGGCGCCGTAGAGATCTGGCAATACTTTCAACGCGCTCATATAAAATTTTAATTCAAATGATCAAGGTTTACTGTCATGTTCAGTGACCCTGTCGTCGGCAGCGATTTCTTCGGCCGCCAGGACATACTCGAGCTCGTCGTCAAGCGCGCCCGCGCGCTCAAATCCGGTTACCGCCAGAACGTCGCGATCATCGGCCACCAGCAATTGGGCAAGACCTCGCTCCTGCGCCAATTCCTTCATGTCTTCAAGGACCCGGAAATTCTCGCGATCTACGTTGAGATAAAGATCCAGGCGCTTGATCATTTTGTCGAGCAATTCATCCGCTCGCTCCTTTACGAGTGCGTGGCGAGCCGCGGCGATGTGGGCTCCACCGAATCCCTGGCAGAGCTTTCCAAAAAGGCCGAAACGATCATTCCCCGAACGGTCTCGAAGATCGGAGAGATCGTTTCTCTGTTGAAGCGCCGCCACCGCGAAGAAGCCCATTCCAAACTTTTTGAGCTTACGACGATCGTGAAACAGGAGACGGGCAAGCACTGCATCGTGATCCTCGATGAGTTTCACCGTTTGGGCGATTTCGGCGTCCGGAGCGCTTTTTCAGACTTTGGAAAGCGCATCATGGTGCAGAAGGACACGATGTACCTTCTGGCAAGCTCTTCATTTTCCGCAAGCCGCAGGATCCTCGCGGAGAAGCTTTCGCTTCTTTTCGGGAATTTTGAGCGCGTTTATTTGGAGCCGTTTGATTTTGAGACCACTTCGCGGTTCATCGAGGCGAAACTTTCGCCGGTGCCCGTGCCCGAAAGCCTCAAGAACTTTCTCGTGGCATTCACCGACGGCCACCCGTTCTTTCTGCAGACGATCACGGGCCACTTGCGAGAGAGGGCGCTCGCAAAATCGGAGCGCGAGTTGTCACGGGCGACGATCGGAGAGGTTTTTCTCAGACTTTTATATGAATCCCAGGGGATCCTGAACCAGTATTTCCTGAAGCTTATTTCTCCCTGGACCCAGGTGGGTTCACGCGGCCTTCCGGTTTTGGTGCTGACGCTCTTGGCGAACGGCACCAACCGGCTGAAGGAACTCGCTCGAGCCTTGAACCGTGGTCAATCGGAGATTTCCAGGCAGTTACAGGAATTGATGGGGCATGAACTGGTCATTAAAACGGGTGTGTTTTACCGGCTCCATAACAAGATGTTCAAATTCTGGCTCAAGGAAGTTTATGAGAACAAGGAACTATCGCTCCTGGGCGCGGTCTGCAAAGCCGAAGCATTCGGCGCGCGGATCGAGCGAATCATGGTCGAGTACGAAGAGCTTCTGAAACTCGACGTCGCCGACCGCGTGCATGAGCTATTCTCCTCGTTCCGCAATGACCTGATCGAGTTTGGCGAAAAAAAGAGAAAGCTCCCGCATTTTACCGAGATCATCAAGCCCCCAAGCGCCGAGCGGATCACGGAGCGAGGCTCCCGCGATTTCATCGCGCAGGGTCACGGCACTTGCTGGGTCTGCAAGATCGTGGAGCAAAAGGCCACTGAGAAGGAGGTTCTTGAGCTTGTCCAAAGTGCTTCCCATGACAAAAAGGAAGCTTCCATGAAGGTGCTCGTGGCGCTCCGCGGCGTGGACGACAACGCAAAATTGCTCGCGAAAGAAAAAAAGATCCTCACGCTCGGACTCTCCAGGATCAATGCGCTGATGGATGTGTACGGCGCGGCCCCCCTCATCGTGACAGAAAAAGCCCCCCCGATCGTCCAATAACCTCATGCGGCCATTGCATCTGGTCACGCGTCAGGAGATGGAAAAGTGGGAACAGAAGACCCTGGCTCCTTACGCGGCGCAAAGCGCCCGGAGCCGCGGACGGATCCACCCGGAAAAAGAGCACCCCTACCGCACGGCGTTCCAGAGGGACCGGGCCCGCATTGTTCACAGCACGGCTTTCCGCCGCCTGGAATACAAGACCCAGGTTTTTGTGAATCATGAGGGTGATTACTACCGCACAAGGCTGACGCATTCACTCGAAGCGAGTCAAATTGCGCGAGTCATCGCAAAGAGTCTGGGTCTCAACGGCGACCTCGTGGAAACCATCACGCTTGCCCACGACTTGGGCCATACGCCGTTTGGGCATGCCGGCGAGGATGAGTTGAAAGAGCTCATGAAGGAGCATAAGGGCTTTGACCATAACCTGCAGAGCTTGAGGATCGTGGATTATCTGGAGGAGCGCTACCCCGATTTCCGGGGCCTCAATCTTACCTATGAGTCCCGAATGGGCCTTTTCAAGCACCCGGAGCTTATCGCGGAAGCCAATCAGAGAGGCATGGGTCCGTTCGACCCCTTTCGCTCGCCGTCGTTGGAATCCCAGGTCGTGGACCTGGCCGATGAGATCGCTTACGACAATCACGATATCGATGACGGACTGACCTCCGGGCTTATCTTGGAATCCGAACTCGATAAGACGGGGTTTTGGAAACGCGTCAAGCGCAAGGTGCTGGCGCGGCCGATCTCCGATCCGGAAGTCCGGCGTTATCAGGTGATCCGAGGCCTTATTGATCTCGAGGTGACGGATCTCTTGAATCAGTCGGCGCGGAATATCCAAAAAGCCAAAATCCGAAAACCCGAACAGGCGCTTCAGTGCCTGCATTTTATGATCTCGTTCAGTCCTGAACTTTCCAAAGAAAGGGAGGCTTTAAGAAAATTCCTCAAAGAAAAGCTTTATAAACACTACCGCGTGGTCCGCATGAGCGACAAGGCGGGGCGCTTTATCCGCGCGCTTTTCCAGGTGTATCTTTCGAGGCCCGAGCAACTGCCGCCCGGCAGCCAAAAAAGGTTGAAGGTCGAAGGCGCACATCGCGTGATCTGCGATTACATCGCCGGCATGACGGATCGTTACGCGCAGGATGAGTACCGCAAGTTTTTTGAGCCTTATGAGAAGGTTTAGCCGAATATGAAGATTTCGCTCGCGAACGACAGGGAAATATTCGATTCTTTCAGTTCCCATGAGGGCCTGAGAAAACTTCGCATGTCTTACGATTTTTTGCTGGGCCGCCCGGTGTGGTGGGTTTCCTTCAAATTGAACGGCCAGGCGAAGCCGTTCAAGAAGTCCCTCGAACGCTCTTATGAGATCTGGCATGACCCAAGGGTCAAAAATCCGCGCCTTGCGAAAACGATATTCTCCGTGCTCAAACGGCGCTCGAAGGAGAAAAGGCCTTATCTTTTCACGATCGAAAAAAATATTGTGAATTTTTGTGTGCCGCTGGCGGTCGGAGACCAGCCGATCGGTCTCTTTGGACTGGTCGGCGTGAAAGCCGGCGTGCGCCAGGAAGTATTGAACATGCTTTCCGAATACATCACGTTGACGCTGGACAACTGCGCGAAGAAAGAGGAGATCAGCCGTCTATCCGCCACGATACGCCCGCGCGCCATCGCGCTTTCCACGGTCCACACGGTCCACCGCATCATTAATTCCACGCTGAATCTCGACGAGTTGATCTCACGCCTCGCGCACCTAACCGCGCAGGTGTTGAGGTCCAGTCGCTGCGCCATCTATCTTTTTGAAAAACCAAAAAAACAATTGGTATGCAAAGCGCGGGTGGGCTATCCCAAGACGAAGGCGAAAGGCGGAAAGGCCCGTCCCCTTTTCGGGACCGCGGAGGGACGCGTGGTCAGGACGGCTAAATCCGTACTAAGAAAATCCATGATCTGCATTCCCCTGATCGATGAGGACGTGATCGGCGTCCTCACGGTGGTCCATAAAAAGGAGAAGAAAGGATTCACTTATTTTGACTTGGAGATCCTGACCACGCTGGCCGAGGAAGCGGTGATCGCGATCAAGAACGCACAGCTTTACGAGGAACAAAAGAAAGTCACGCTCGGAACGATCCAGTCGCTGGCCGTGATCTTGGGGACCCGTATCCCCAACATGGCTTCGCCGGAGATCTTTTTAAGGATCGCGCTCCGGATGGCCGAACAGCTTCACTTGAGCGAGGAAGACTCGCAGGCGCTTCATTATGCGACGCTCCTCAAGGACACCGCGAAGATTGGGATCCCCGAAGAAATATTGAGAAAGCCCACGAAATTGACCGGCGAAGAATATCAGATCATCCGCGAGCATCCGATCAAGGGCGCGAAGATCGTGCAGTCATTTGAAAGCCTTAAAACGGTCGTGCCGATCATCCTTTATTCGAGGGAAAAATACGACGGGACCGGCTACCCCCGAGGGCTCAAAGGGGACAAGATCCCCATCGGCGCGAGGATCCTTTCCGTGATCAACGCGTTTGAGGCCATCATCACAGGACGGCCTTACCGCGACCGCGCGAGCCTCCGAGAGGCGCTGGATGAGATCGTGAAGAACAGCGGCACACAATTCGACCCAAAGGTAGTAGACGTGTTTGTCCATAGTGTGCAGAAAGAAGGTTATTACAAGTCTATCTTTGTCCGAAAACCTAAAAAAAGCCTGTGAGGAAACTTTTCACAGCGCTTCTTCTCGTCGTGATCGCCCTTGCGCTGAGCACTCGGGTCACTTGGGAGGGCGGATGGGTCGATTCTGCCGTTTCCGCCTTTTTTTCCAAGCGCTCGGGCCTGACGCTTCGGTTTCGCCGCGCCAGCGTCAAGCATTGGAATCGGGTACGCTTCGATTCTTTGGAGATATTCACCGACGCTCACCCGGGTCCGGTAGTCTCTGGGCCCGGCCTCGTCAAGCTGGGCAAAGGAGAGCTCGTCCTGCAGCTTGAGGATCTCGTATTTCCCGCGGGTTTCATCCCCTCAGGCTCTGTGCCGTTTCTTTCAAAAGCGGACTTTCTGAACCGACCGCTCAGCATGGAGCGGTTCAAGGTCAGTGTCACGCAAAAACCCGGCCGCCTCGGTTATCATCTCTTGGAATGTGCTTCCTCGGAGCTTAACCTTAAAGGAGGTTTGACGCTCGGTTCGTCCGGGATCCTGAAGCTCCATGCGCTCATTTTCATTTCCGACCCGTTGTTAGAAGGGGTTTCCCGGCAGCTTAGGTCTCGTCTCATCCAGCGGAGCCAGGGTTGGCTGGGCGTCAGAGTCCAGTATCACGCTCACAAGCTCACTGCCCTCGGCGGCCAAGGCCCGTTTTTTGAGGCGGATTGGCGGTGAACCCAACCTTTCCTTAGAGCGAGCAAAGATAAGATTGGAAGGGCTGGGTGAATTTGTTATACTACGGGCAGTTCGCCAGTCATGACAGACATTAAACAAGAGGAGATGCAGCAGGAGCTGTTCGGAGAGTTTGGCTCCCAAGCGTCAAAACAGAAACCCCGCTTTCCTTCGCTTCATAAGGCGCAGAAGCCGGTTCTCTTGAGCACCTCGCTCGAGCAAATATTGCTGGTTTCGATCCTGCTGATCCTGGCGGCGTGCGTCGTGTTTTTCCTGGGTATTTTGAGAGGCAAGTCCATGGCCGCGACCGGGGGAGTTGTCCCGATGTCGACTCAGCCGCTGCCTCGCAAGACCACACAAGTGTTGCCGCCGCGGGCGGCTCCCAGGGCCGGCCTCGGGACCTCCACGGTAAAGACAGCGACTCCCAAAGATCCTGCGTGGGATCTGGGCAAGCCTTATACGATCCAGCTGGCGACTTTCAAGAAGCAGGATATGGCCGAAAGAGAAGTCGACACCATTCGTAAAAAGGGGTTTCAGGCCTTTATTATTGCCAGCGGCGATTACTATGAAGTGTGTTCCGGCCAGTATGTGTCTAAAGAGGACGCAGGACGCGATAAGAAGCTTTTTTCCGCCCGATACAAAGATTGCTTTATTAGAAGGCGATAGCGAAAAAGTCACAACCCAATGGGTTTAGGAGGAGTGGGATGTCTATTCATTCAAGTTTGAGAGGCGGCGGGAAGGGGAAGAAACACCGCTCCGTTTTAAAACGATACGAGCGCCTCAGGGTTCTCAAGGACAAGAACCTTTGGACCGAGGAACGCTCGGTACTCGGTATCCCGAAAGTTAAAATGCAAAGACTGAAGGTCAAGAAAGAGAAAGCGGTCGCTGCGGAAGGCGCCTCCGGCCCACCCGCCTCGGGGACTGCGGAGAAACCGGCGGTCGCAGCGGTTCAAACCCCCGCGAAACCGGCCGACAAAAAATGACGGAAATCTCTCTGGAGGATTTTAGGCGGCTTGAGCTGAAGGTGGCCAAGATCCTCGACGTCCAGGAAGTGCCGGGTGCGGACAGGATCTGGCGGCTCGTGATCGACGTCGGCTCCGAAAAAAAAGAGGTGGTGGCTGGAGTGAAGGCGATGTACCCCCGAGAGTCCCTCCTCGGCAAGTCCGTGATCGTCGTGAATAACCTCGCGCCCGCAACGATCCGCGGCGTTGAATCCCGCGGCATGATCCTGGCGGCCAAAAACGGCCCGGAACTCACGCTCCTGGCGCTTGACAAAGAACTCCCTCCTGGAAGTATCGTGAGTTGACCCCACCCCCTTTTTCTTCGTTCAAAAAACAAATCTATTCGCCGTCGGCGAATAGGAACGCCGCCTCTGCAGTATTTTTTACTGTGTTTGCGGCGTGGAAAAAGGAGGTGGGGTGATGCTTTCCGTCCGCGTCGGCCTTAAAGAGAGATCCTACCCGGTGCTGATCGGGAGGGGGATCCTCTCGGAAACGGGACGGATTTTAAAAAATAAGCGCATTCTGCACCGAAACGCCATTATCGTTTCACAGAAGCCGATCGTGGATCTGTACGGGGATCCCCTTGTAAATTCGCTGCTTCGCGAAGGGGTTGACCCGGTATTTTTCATGCCGCCCCGCTCCAAAAGTTCGGAAGCCGCTAAGTCACAAGCTGTTTTTTCTAAGCTGATCAAAGCCGTGGCGTCTACGGACGGCAGAGGCAAATCCGTTTTTCTGATCGCGCTCGGCGGGGGGGTCGTAGGGGACCTGGCCGGATTTACCGCCGCGGTTTACCGAAGGGGTATTCCCTATATCCAGATCCCGACAACGTTGACGGCCCAGGTCGACTCGGCGATCGGGGGCAAGTCGGCGATCGATCTCCCCGAAGGCAAGAATCTTTTAGGCGCCATCTATCAACCGCAACTCGTGATATCCGACACGGCGGTGCTCGACACACTGCCGGACAGGCATTGGAGCGACGGGTTTGCGGAGGTGATCAAATACGCGGTGATCCGGGACGGGCGACTTTTTTCCATCTTGGAAAAAGAGGGGATGGACGGCGTTCGAAAAAAAAACCGGCGCCTCGAAAAAGTAATACAGCGCTGTGTGAAAATAAAAGCCAGACTCGTGGCGCAGGACGAGCAGGATAAAAAGGATATCCGCGTCATGCTGAATTTTGGCCATACGGCCGGTCACGCAATCGAGGGAGCTTCGGGTTATTCGGGCCGTTACACGCATGGAGAAGCGGTGAGCATCGGGATGCTGATCGCCTGTGACTTGGCCAAGGCCTTGGGAACCTTAAGAGATCCGGCGCTTCCCGGAAGGATTGAAGGAGTGCTGATCAAATTCGGCCTGCCTCTTTTTTATCACGCGCTTTCTGCCGAGGCCGTTTTAAAAGCGATGGGCTATGACAAAAAAAGCGAACTGGGCTCGAACCGATTCGTGTTGCCGGTTTCTCTGGGGAAAACCACGGTCGTAAAAAACGTGCCGTTGCCCGTCATTTCAAATTGCGTTATGAACCGGAGAGGCTGAAGGCTTTATTCGGGGATCGCGAGCGTAATTTCTTCGCCCTGATACAGAAGTTTCACTTCGTGGGGTTTGACACTCAGCAGTTTTGCACCGCTTGTTTCCTCGCCGACTTTGACGACTTTTCCATTGATGATGCCGTAGGAATCTTCCTGCGAGTACATGACACCGGTGAGGTTCAGTTTGGGAGCCGTCGCGGGGAGAAATAGCTTGGGACCGGCGGTGTTTTCACGCGGCATCTCCTCAAGCCCGAACTGGGCTTTTCGGGTTTCCGGTCCGACGCCGGGAGGCAAAGCAGCCAGGGGAGCGTCGGTTTGGGCCGGCACAAGATACGAAGCCTTCGTCGTGGGGGGCATCGAAGTAATGCCATGGCCCGAAGGCTTGAATGTCGTCGTAAAAACCGGCGCAACGAGGGGGCCCGTGATCAAGAACAAAACCAAAAGCACAAATATCGGCCCCCAGTTTATCTGCTTGGATCGTTTGTGGACTTCGAGCTCAATATTCTGCCTTGATTTATCCCCGCCATGGAGCGGCTTGAAACCTTTCGCGCCTTCCGCTTTTTTCAGCGCTTCGTTGATAATGCTCATGAGGTGTTTTCTCCTTCAATTTCGTTGATGCATTGTCTGATGATCGACGGCCCGATCACCCGTTTTTCCAACACAAATCCCGTCAGCAGCGCTTTGTCACACACGATGTTGATGAGTCGCGGGACGCCTCCCGAATATCGAAAGATATCATCCACCGCTTTTTCCTCGAAAACAGGCGCCGCGCCATTGGCCCCGGCCAATTTCAAGCGATGCTCGATATAACGCGGCACTTCTTCCTTGTCCAGCGCCTTGATGTGATAACGCACCGAGATCCTTTGCCGAAGCTGTCGCAGTTTCGGGGATTTCAGTTTTTCCCGGAGCTCCGGTTGGCCCACGAGGACGATTTGCAGCAGTTTTTTATTTTCCGCCTCCAGGTTCGAGAGCATGCGTATCTGCTCCAAGAGCCGCAGGCTCAAGTTCTGGGCCTCGTCGATGATCACCACGACGTTGTTGTTGTGGGCCAATTGCTCGATCAGAAAGCGGTTAAGTTCCGAGAACAGCTCGCCGCGGCTTTTTTTGCCGGTCTTGATCCCCAGATCTTCGATGATGGTTTGTAAAAGCTGCAGTTCGCTGAGGCTCGAATTGAAAATAAACGCGGTCTTAGTTTTTTCGTCGAGTTGGTTCAAGAGCGCTCGGCAGATCGTGGTTTTTCCGGTTCCGATCTCGCCGGTGATCTCGATAAATCCGACACGCTCCCTGATCCCGTAGCTCAGAGAGGACAAGGCCTCTCGGTGTCTTTGGCTTAAATACAAAAAAGCGGGATTGCTCGTGATCGCGAACGGTTTTTGCTTGAGGGAGTAGAAAGATTCGTACATATTTTTGGTAGAATAACGCCATTCTAACTCCGGCCGGTCGCATTGTAAAGTGGTAAAATCGAAAATAAGTGTTGACAGGGCCCTGAATTCTGTTAAGATGATCGCAGTACAAAAAGTATAAGCTTCTATTTAATTCTAAGCAATTCTTGTGTGAGGAGGGATGGATGAAAAGAGGCGCCTTGAAGGGTGTTGTTATGGGCGTGATTTTCGTCGCCATGATAGCCGGCGCAACCGTTTGTTTCGCGAATGACGCTTTCACCAAGCTAGGTCGCGGGGTGGCGAATGCGCTGACCGGCTGGGTGGAGCTTCCGAAGAATATTTACAGCGTGAGCGTTGAGGAAAATGCGTTCGCGGGAGTGACGCTCGGCCTCGCGAAGGGCGCCGGGATGACCATTGTGCGCACGGGCGCCGGTATCTATGAGATAGCAACGTTCCCGTTTCCGCTGCCTCAGGATTACAAGCCTATCCTGGAGCCTGAATACGTTTTTTAAAAAAAGTCAACCATAGACCTTTGAATTGGAATCCCCCTGATAATACCAGGGGGATTTTTGTTTTTAGGGGGATTTTACATAGCCGCGTCTAAGATTAACAGCTATTAACTGAATTGGTATTTACTTGACAAGATTCGACCGTTTTGTTTAAATGAAAATCCCCACGGGGCAGTATTTTTGGAGGAGCAAGACATGAATAAAAAATGGATGGTCGAAGAGAGGGAAGAGGACAAGGCGCTGACCACGGAGGACGCCTGTCAATTCCTCAGCATCAGCCGTCAGACGCTTTACAAGCTGGTGAAATCGAAGAAAATTCCGGGACGCAAAGTGGGGGACAATTACCGTTTTTTGAAAAGCGATTTAATCCGTTATTTTAAGAATGACTAATCCGGAGGGGGACCCATTGACGCACGCTTACGAGGCGGCCAAACGAAAAATTCTGGAACGGCGGAAATACATGCGCTTCAACACGCCGATGGACGTCGAATACAAGACGTTAACACTGAATCCCATTTTCGGAAAGGCGCTGGCGAAGGACTTGAGCCGCGAGGGGTTATGCGTCAAAACCAAGCAGAAATTGCCGGTGGGCACGACGCTCGAGCTTTCTATGAGCGTTCCCGGCGACAATCTGCCTGTATTCGCGACAGGGAAAGTGGCTTGGGCCGACGGTCTGGAAGCGGGTCTTAAACTGACAAAGATCAACCTGAAGGACCGCGCCCGGGTCCTGGAGCATGTTTACAAGGAATGGCTGAAGCATAGCGCCCTAAGAACGGGGGAATCAGGCCCCGAGCATTGAACATGAGCGCAGGCGCAGCAGAAAAACGCAAATACATCCGCTTGAAAGCACCCCTGGGTGTCACCTATCATATTCTAAAAAAGCATAAACGGCCGCGCCCACATAAGACGCTTGTCAAGGATGTCGGCGGAGGCGGTATCAGCCTCGTGGTCTATGAGGATCTGCGGGCCGGAGACTTGCTGGAATTGGGGATACAGATCCCTCATCTGGTAGAGCCCGTGACGGCCGTAGGGGAGGTCGTCTGGTTTGTGCGCACGAAAGGCACGGACCGCGAATTACGCGAAGCGGGCTTGCGTTTCAGGGATATCAAACCCATGGAATTGCGTCACATTCTTGAGTACGTGCACGCCGTCGGGATCGGCTGAGGGGGCGTGGCATCAAAATAGTCTTGATTTTGGCGCGATAGCGTTTAAGATGGTCGGGGAGGAGAAAAAATAACATGGAAGATGCAGCAGTGAAACAGGATCCAAAGCCCGCGAGCGGGAACGTGGAGGCGCAGAAATCCAGGCCGACCAATTGTGCCCAGTCCAATAAACGCATTCGCCGCAAGGACTGGTATTACCGGAACGGCAAATATTTTGCGAATAAGCAGTGCTTCAAACTCTGGGTGAAACAGGAAGCGGAAAAAGCCGTGAAGGCCGCCGAGGAAGCCGCCGCCAAGGCGTCCGCCGCCCAAAGCCCAGAGCAAAAACCCGCGTGAGAACACCCAAACCGATCCTTGAGCGCCGCCGCTCGGTTCGTATCGATGCAGGCCTGCCCTTTAACATCGGCCATGAGGGCTACGAGATCGAGGCCCGAACGCTGAATGTATCCACGCATGGCGCAATGTGTGCCCTAGAGCGGGACATCCCGCTCATGACGCAGCTTAAGATCGGGCTGCGGGTGCCCGCGATGGGTTCCGCTCGGCCGCAAGAACACACGCTGCGCTTGAAAGGGGTCGTGGTCCGCAAGGAACACGATCCAGCCACCAAAAAATATAACGTCGCGGTTTACTTTCCGGATATAAGCGAAAAAGACCAGGGGATACTTAAGGACTATATCGAACATCGTTAATCAATAGATGGATCCCTCCCTCGGTTCCGAAAACAATCCCCGCTATCAGAAACTCGACAAGATGGCGCTCTTGTCCCTCTGTCCGCTCTTTTCGGGCTTGAGCCCGTGGGAATTGAAATCGATCGGCCAGCTGATGCGGCTGGTGGAATACCACAAGGACGAAGTGATCTACCGCGAGGGGGAGCAGGCGGACCGCTTTCGCGTGGTGATCTCGGGGCGTTTCGAGGCCTTCACCGTTTCTCAGGGAAAGAAAAAGGTGCTCGCGTATTTGCGCCGCGGAGATTATTTCGGAGAAATGTCGCTCCTGACGAGCGAACCCCATTCAGCCACGTTGTGCGCTCTCTCGGACTCGCTGGTGCTGGAACTTAAAAAAGAGGATTTTGAAAGGACGATCGAGCACAACGCCACGGTTTCTCTCGAGATCAGTCGGCGGTTGAGCTCGCGCTTGCGCGGCGTGGAGACGCGATCGAGGCTCCTTTTAAGAAGCGATGTGATATCCATTTTCAGCCAGCAGCACCGCATCGGGCGGACCGAATTCTCCATCAATCTGGCCGCGAGTCTTTTTCAGGAAACACGCCAAAAAATAATCCTTCTGGACATGAGCCCGTCCGGCACCGAGATCTCCTCCAAGCTTCATATGGCCGAGCGCGTGCCGATCACGCGATTCCACAATATCGAAAACGAATCCGCCGGTGTTCTGAACGACCTAATTTTGAAACATCCGGCCGGATTCGATATTTTGAATGTCGCTCACGAAGGGGAGGACTCGGCCGGAGAAAAAATCATTATTTCGCTTCTGAATCATCTCGCGATCGAGTACCGTTTTATCCTGATCGACCTGCCTTCCGAAATGGACGAGGGGGTGCACCGCGCGCTCAGCCAGTCGGACTCCATTTATTTTGTGACCGACAGCAATCTCAACAATATCACGGAAACCAAGGAGCTGATCCAGGATATTGAAAAGGATCTCTCGTTCCCGGAAAGCAAGATCTCGATCGTGATCAGCGAAGTTTTTCTCGGGATGCGCACGACGCACGCAGTGCGGCGGGAGCTTTTCGGAAGCAAAATGAGTTATTCGCTTCCGGCCACCCCGGAATTGAAAGAATACGAGGAGCGCCATTCGGCGCCGTTCGTCGTGGATGACCCGCTAGCCGAGTATTCGCGCGTCGTGCGCCACATCGCCAGGCGGATCAGCAACAATCTGGTGGGCGTGGCGTTCGGCAGCGGCGCGGCGCTGGGGTTGGCGCACGTCGGGGTCCTGAAAGTGTTGGAGCGCGAGAATATTCCGATCGATATTATTGCCGGCTCCAGCATCGGTGCGTTGATCGGGTCTCTGTATGCGGTGGGGAAGACGGCCGCCGAAGTGGAAAAGATCGCGCTCAAGATCAACACCCAACTCGGCATGATACGGCTTTTGGATTTCAACCTGTTCCCGGTGCGCGGTCTTCTGCACGGGAAGCTCGTCGTCAAACATTTTAGTTCCTACCTGGGCAACAAGACGTTCGAAGAAGCGAAGATCCCGCTGAAGGTCACGGGCGCCAATCTCTCGACGCGCCAGGCGCATATTTACGATTCCGGTTATATCGCGGAGGCCGTGCGCGGCTCGATCGCGATCCCCGCAATCTTTAAGCCGGTTTTTCTGAACAAACAGATGATCGTGGACGGGGGGATCTTAAGCCCGCTCCCGATCGGGGCGCTGCAGCAGGCCGGCGCCAACAAAATCATCGCCGTGAATGTGTTCCCGACCTCCAAAGATATTCTGGAACGCCGCCTCATGCGCGAAGAGGAGGAAGAGAAGGAAGCTCGCACTATTCGTCGTAAAAATTTCCTGTTCAGGTCTGCCCATCAGTTGAAAAAATTATGCTCCAAAGCTTTTTTCCCGAACGTGTTCGATATATTGATGAACACGATCCAGTCGATGGAGGCCCAGATCTCCGAGATCGAAAGCGAGGCCGCGGACCTCGTGATCCGTCCCGTCATGGCGAATGCCAGTTGGGTCGAGTTTTTCAAACCTCAACCGTTCATCAAAAAGGGCGAGGAAGAAACCGTCAAAATGCTTCCGAAGATCAAAGCGCTGGTTTCGCAGCAGAACATGGCATAGAATAAGCTCAGCGAGGTGGCTATGAATGAAAATGAAATTGTGATCGTGAACGGCGTGCGCACCCCGCAGGGGCTTCTGGGAGGCGCGTTCCGGGACTTTACGGCCCAGAAACTGGGCGAGATCGCCGTGCGCGCGCTTCTGGACAGAACGAAGCTTGATCCCGCGCAAGTGGATGAGGTGATCTTCGGCTGCGTGGGGCAGGCCAGCGATGCGCCGAACATCGCCAGAGTCATATCGCTCTTGGCGGGCGTTCCGAAAACGGTGCCTGGATACACGGTGGCCCGGAATTGCGCTTCCGGCATCCAGTCGCTTGTGAACGGCTGCCAGAACATTTTATCCGGCGATGCGGACGTACAGATCGTGGGTGGCACGGAATCGATGTCCAGCCAACCCTACGTGAGCCGCGACCTCCGCTTCGGGAAGCGTCTGCGCAATTCCGAGATGGTGGATTCTTTGTGGGAAGGGCTCACGGACCCGATCTGCGGCCAGCTCATGGGCCGCACGGCCGAGAATTTGGCGCGCGAATTCAGGATTGGCCGCGCCGAACAGGACCAATACGCGGTTCAAAGCCACCAGCGCTCTTTCCGCGCCACGCGCGAAGGCAAGTTTAAGGACGAGATCACACCCGTCACGGTGCAGAAAAAAGCGGCCGGACGCCCGATGCCGCCCGATATCGTCATGCAGGACGAGGGCCCGAACCCTGCCTTGAATGAGCAAGCCTTGGCGCTGTATCCCACCACCTTCATGGAAAATGGCACCGTAACGCCCGGCAATTCATGCACGATCTCCGACGGCGCGGCGGCGCTTTTGATCATGACGCGCAAAAAAGCGGCGGCGCTTGGCTTCAAGGAAATACTGGGCACGGTCAAGGCCTACGCGTTCGGAGGCGTCGAGCCGGAGCGGATGGGGATCGGCCCTACCGTGGCCATTCCTTTGGCGCTTAAGAAAGCGGGTTTGGGCTTAAAGGATATTCAGCTCATCGAACTCAACGAGGCGTTCGCGGTGCAGGTGATCGCCTGCGAGAAGGTACTGGGGCTCGACCGGAAACTCATGAATGTGAACGGAGGCGCGATCGCCGTCGGCCATCCGGTGGGCACCACGGGAACGCGGATCGTGCTGACGCTCCTGAATGAGATGAAAAAAAGGAAATTGCGCTACGGGCTTGCATCGCTCTGCGTCGGCGGCGGCCAGGGCGCGGCGGTGGTGCTGGAGAGGAACTAGACCCATGTTCATTTATAAAGCGGCCGTAGTGGGTGGGGGCGCCATGGGCTCCGGGATCGCTCAAGTCATCAGTTTCTCGGGGCTTCCGGTGATCTTGAAGGAAGTAAATGACGAACTGGCGCAGAAGGCGCTGTCCAATATCCGCAAGGTCTATCAGTCGCGGGTGGATAAGGGCAAGATGACCGCCGAGGTAATGGGTTCGAAGATGGCGCTCGTGAGCGTCACGACGCGTTTTGAAGACTTAAAAGAAGTAGATATCGCGATAGAAGCGGTTCCCGAAAAAGCGGAGCTTAAAAAGAAGGTGTTCCAGGAACTTGACGGCCTGCTGGCGCCCGGGGCCATTATTGCCACGAACACCTCCGCGCTCTCCATCAGCGCTTTGGGATCGGCGACCAAGCGTCCCGATAAGGTCGTAGGCCTTCATTTTTTTTATCCGGCCAATGTCATGAAGCTCGTGGAGGTGATCCCGGGCCTTGCGACTTCCGAGGAGACCGTGCAGGATGCGATCGCTTTTTCGGAGGGCCTGAGAAAAATTCCGGTGCGCGTAAATGAGTGCGCGGGGTTTCTCGTCAACAGACTCCTCATGCCTTATTTGAATGAAGCCGCGTTCTCGGCCGAAGAAGGCGGCGCGACGCTCACCCAGATCGACAAAGCCATGGTGGATTTCGGTTTTCCGATGGGGCCCTTCACGCTCGTCGACACGATCGGTCTCGATATCTGTCACGACGTTGTCGGGGTCCTTTTGGAGGAATACGGGAACCGCATGCGGCCCGCGCTTTTGTGGGACGAGATCCACCAGCGAAAACGATACGGCGTTAAAAGCGGGGCGGGGTTCTACAATTACAACGCCTCGGCACCCGCCGACGATAAAACGGTGGAGGAGCTCCTAACGGGGCTTAAGAAATCCTACGTGTCGTCGAAGAAACTCCCGTTCTCCCCGGAGCGCCTTGTGCTTTCGATGATCAATGAAGCGGCTTTTTGCATCCAGGAGCGCATCGCTTCGCCGGGCGATATCGATATTGCCGTGATTGCCGGCATCGGATTTCCTCAAAGCAAAGGAGGGCTTTTGCAGTACGCCGATTCGCTCGGGATCGATCGGGTATTGAGCGAGCTTAAGAAGCTGTATGACGCTTACGGGGAAAGGTTTTTCCCGGCGCCCTTGATCAAAAGGATGGCGGGCGGCGGCTTTTTGGGCAAAAAGACAAACCGCGGGTTTATCGAATATGCGTGAGGTGAGCCATGTCTGATTTTCAGTTCATTCAAATCGCGACCGAAGGAGGCGTGGCGAACGTAAAGATCAACCGACCGCCGGTCAACGCGCTTGGCCGCCGGCTTCTTGACGAGCTGGAAGAGGCCCTAGATCAATTCGAGCGGGACCCTAAGATCAAAGTCATCATCCTAGCCAGTGCGATACAGAACGTCTTTATAGCCGGCGTGGACCTAAAAGAGATGGCTCAGCTCCGTAGCGAGGAGGAGATCCTACAAGTGGTGCGCCGGGGGCAGGACGTATTCAATAAGATCGAGCGATCCGAGAAGCCCGTGATCGCGGCGATCCAGGGCGCCTGCGTCGGCGGCGGCCAGGAGCTTGTGATGGCCTGCCACCTCCGGATCGCTTCCGACCGAACGCGCTTCGCGCAGCCTGAGATCACCCTGGGCATCATTCCGGGTTTTGGCGGCACGCAGCGCCTTCCGAGGATGGTGGGCCCAAGCCGCGCGGCTGAGCTCATTTTGACCGGAGATCTCATCACGCCGCAGGAAGCATTCCGGATCGGCCTGGTGAATCGCGTCGTGTCGGACGGTGCGCTTTTAAAAACCGCCGGAGAGATCGCCAAAAAAATCGCGCGTCACGGCCTGCCCGCGATCCGGGCTTCGATGCGTGCCATCGCGCGGGGCCTGGATGTTTCTCTGGAGGAAGGCCTGAAAATAGAGCAAAACGAATTTAAGGCCATCGCATCCACGAACGACATGAAAGAGGGTATCCGCGCGTTTCTCGAGAAACGGCAACCCAAGTTTACCGATAGTTGATGATCCCCCAGAATCTCGCTTCTGTCTTCAAAGAAACCGTCCGGCGATTTCCTGATAAAACCGCTTTATCCTCAAAGCGGGGCGGCCGCATAGAGTCGCTCACGTGGCTTGAGCTTTCAAAAAAAGTGGACTCGGTGGCATCCGCGCTTCTTAAAAGAGGTTTGGCTCCCGGTGACCGGATCGCGATCCTGTCGGAGAACAGGCCTGAGTGGGCCTGCGTGGATCTGGCGGCGCAATGCGTGGGAGTCATCACGGTGCCGGTCTATACGTCGCTCACCCCGAATGAGATCCGATACATCTTGTCCGACTGCGGCGCGGCGCTCGTGGCGGTATCCAGCAAAGAGCTGTTCGAAAAACTGGTGCCTATCCACCGCTCTCTGCCGATGCTGAGAACGGTCGTGGGTTTTGACGCGTCGCTTTCTTTGTCGAAAGAAAATTTGAGCGTGAATTTCGAGCTCTTGAAGGAGCTTGAAAGCGAGGTTTCGGACGCGGCGGACCTGGACCAAAGGATCCGCACGATCCCCGCCGACGCGGTCGCGAGCCTTATTTATACTTCCGGCACGACCGGTTTCCCGAAAGGGGTGATGCTGACGCACTCTAACTTTATTCATAACGCATTTTTTTGTAAAAAGGCTCTCCAAATGAGCGAATCGGACGTGCACTTGTCATTCCTGCCGCTCTCGCACGTTTTCGAAAGGCTCGCGGGCCATTACTTAATGATCATGATCGGCGCCCGGATCTCTTATGCCGAAAATATGGACAGTGTCGCCCGGGATCTTCTGGAAGTGCGGCCCACATTTATCCTGGGCGTGCCGAGGTTTTATGAAAAAATAAAGGCACGGGTATCGGAGACCCTCGAGAAACTGAGCCCGTTTAAAAAACGACTTCTTTTTTGGTTTATCCGATGGAAATTCAGGATGCGCCTGGGCGGTCGGGTGCGCTTCTGCGTTTCGGGGGGCGCCGCGCTTCCGAAAGAAACCGCCGAGTTTTTTGCGGACCTGGGCGTTGTGATACTGGAAGGCTACGGTTTGAGCGAAACAGCGCCGGTGATAAGCGCGAACCGCCAGGAGCGCTACAAGTTCGGGAGCGTGGGCCTTCCGCTCGACGGCGTCGAGGTACGGATCACCGGGGAGGGCGAGATCGTCACAAAAAGCGAATGCGTGATGAAGGGCTACTGGAATAAGCCGGAGGAGACGCGCGAAGTCTTAAAGGAAGGGTGGTTTTACACGGGCGATCTGGGTTTGATCGACAAGGAAGGCTTCCTCGTGATCACCGGGCGGAAAAAAGAGCTGATCGTCACCTCCGGCGGAAAAAAGATAGCGCCCCGCGCGATCGAGGAAATGATCGAAAATGACCCCTGTATCCTGCGGTGTGTGCTTTTCGGCGAGGGCAAGAAATTCATCAGTGCGCTCATCGTTCCCCGCGCAGAAAAGGTCATGGCATACGCCGACGCTGACAAGATCGCCTATCGTGACCTGGGAGATCTTTTGAGGAACCCAAGGGTCTACGGGTGGATGGATCAAAAGATCCAGGCGCTTTGCCAGGACTTGGCTAGTTTCGAGCGGATAAAATACTTTGCGCTCTTGGAGCATGATTTCAGCCAATCCGCAGGCGAGCTTACGCCGACGCTTAAGGTGAAGCGCGATACGGTGCTCTCCCGTTACCGGGACAGATTGCTCCCTTTTTATGAGAAAGAGGGAGTCTAAAGACCGTGGGGGGTCTCCCGGCTTGGAGCGAGCACCGGTTTTTGTCTTTCGATAAAACGGCTATTTTTTATCAACGTCTAACCCCCTCCTCAAAGCCTAGTGCGACGTTCATCCTTGTTCATGGCTTGAGCGAGCACGGCGGCCGGTACTGTTTTGTGGCTGAAACACTGGCCCAATGGGGTGTGCAGGTATTCGTTCCGGATCTGCGCGGTTTTGGGAGAAGCGGCGGACGGCGCGCGTGTGTCCGGGCTTTTTCAGATTACCATGAGGACCTGTTAGCCCTGCACCGCGTGGCGCTGTGCGAGCAGAAAAACACGCCCATTTTTTTATTGGGCCATAGTCTGGGCGGATTGATAGCTTCTTCTTATGCTGCGTTCGTTCCGCATCCTGGGCTTGCCGGACTCGTCTTGAGCTCTCCCTGCTTTGGTATTAGGGTGAAAGTGCCGTTTTGGAGACGGGGCCTGGGCATTTTAGCCTCCTGTCTTTTCCCCAATTTTACCCAAGCGACCGGATTAAACCCTAAATACCTGACTCACGACCGAGCGATCGTCGAGCGTTACCTGCAGGACCCGCTTGTTTACCGCGGCATCAGCGCCCGGCTCTATCATGAAATAAAGCGCCTATGCCGTAAAGCCGGAGAGATCGCCGTTCGCATTGATTGCCCGGTTCTGCTCGTCCAGGCGGGCGATGATCTCATAGTATCCAAGAAAGACGCGCTTTCATTCTATGAGAGGCTTGGGGATCAACCGAAAGAAATTGAAATATTTGACGGATTTTACCATGAAGTGTTGAATGAAATAGATCGCGCTCTTGTGCTCGACCGCATAGGCACCTGGCTTCGGCGTAGACTTCCCACTAACTCATTCATAACATTAAGCTTATAAATTAATCAAATTTAAGCTCCGCTTGAATCGGTTGTAGCCCAGGGTAAACTATGAGTAGAGGGACAGATTGGAAAGGAGGAACGCCTATCGAGCCTGTAAGGATGGGTCGGTCGGGACACGAACAGTCTGTGTTCCTGATTGGGAGGTGATTCCCATGTTTAGAGCGGATATATTGACGGGCCTGTTGATCGGCATAACTCTAGGTCTCGTATTCACTGCTGAGCTTGCTCCGTATCTGGCAGCGGTGGTCGTTTTGGCGGTTTTATTCGGCACCAAAATGATTGACCGGAAGTAACCGTAACAAGCCTTGAAGGATCAAAGCCCCGCCCGCCGCAAATGGCGGACGGGGCCCTTTTTTTCAAGCGTTTTTTCTTGATTCGCGCCGCCCCACGTAATAGAATCATCCGCATGTTTCCTTCGTTTTTAAATTTCAAGCCGAATCGCACCACGTTTATCGGCATCGTCGCGGGCGTCTTTTTAGGCGCGTGCGCGAGGGTTCTTCTTCATTGGTAACGCGTTCCCAAAACACGTGGTTATTTGCCTTCCTTGCGGGATGCCTTTGCGTTGCCGCCTGCCCCGTGATCACGAACTATTACCGGCAGTACTATCGGGAGCGCGAGCCTTTCTTCGGCGCGCCGGTGGCTGCATCGCTCAACACGATCCATATTCGTAACGACGGTTATGGCAAGGGTCATTTCGGGGCTTCTCGCAACGGAAGGCGGGTCCATAGGGGGATCGACCTTATCACGCAAGTAGGCCAGCCGGTTTTGGCCGCTAAAAGCGGGCGAGTGGCATTTGCGCAGGACGCGAAAGGCTACGGTCTTTCCGTGGATATCCTGCATCCCGACGGCCTTTTAACGCGTTATGCCCATTTGTCTTCGCTGGAGGTAAGGACAGGACAGTGGGTTTCTAAGGAAGCGAGGCTAGGCAAGAGCGGGAAAACAGGCAATGCCGCGAATCCCCGCATAGCCCCTCATCTTCATTTTGAAATAAGGGACCGGGAAATACCCCTAAATCCCACGGCCGGCCTGATAGATCCGTCCATCGTCGTCCGCTGATTTTCTTACGAAAGGAGTTTTCATGCTTGGCCGCATCAAAGAAGTTCTTTGGGTGTTTTGGCTCGTTCTTTTTCTCTCGACCGAGGCGCACGCGCTCGTCGTGTTGAAGGGCCGAGAGGCTGAAGAACACATCGGCGACATCAAACGACATGTGCTGGCAGGCAAATACACCTATGAGAGCTTGTCACGCTCACGACGGGATGCGATGCACGGGCGGTTTTCAGATGCGCTTATTTTCAACTCCGGCGGCGGCAACTTTTTATACCCAAGAAGAAAAGACGGCGACCACATCGTTGTGATAGATGCGCCGGGCGGCCGCGAGGAAGAGCCGGTAACGGAGGATAGCTGGCGGCAGAAGATCCAAAATACGCTCTCAGACGATAACAATATTCCTTATGTATTTTTGGACGGTTCGCGAGCTGAACTGGCGATCGTTTATGTGGGAAAAGGGACACAGCTTTCTTCCAAGATGAATGCCGAAGGACACCTGCAGATAGAGATTCAGGTAGACGGGGCCAGGGATGCACGTAGTTCCTCTAGAAGACGTTACTAAGTCATTTAAATTGAATGGGTTATATTACACCTTGAAAAAGGTGGTTTTTACTGTATACTTTATATAGGAGTTTAGTAAGTAGTTAGTTTGATAATTTAATTTTAGATAGTTATAAAAGGCAAACCTCTGGAAACGGGGGGACGTCCGCCATAAATCCGCCACTAAAGCTTCGGTGGACTCGTCCACAAAGCTTTAGTGGAGGGACTCGCCGGCGCTTTGTGGCGAGGAAGGCGGACTCGTCAAAAAGCATAGCGAGCCGAGAGGCCCACCAAAAAGATTGGCGGGTCACGAGCCGCCGCGCTGTTTGGCGGGCAAAGCCGACAGGCCTACATTCGGCCCCATCAAGGGGGAATAGGGCGGCTGGGTTGCTGACAATTCGCCGAAGGACGAATGTCCTTTGGCGGATCAGTGTCCTTGTCCGGTTTTCGAAGTTTGCCGAACGTCTGGGTTAACCAGAATGAAGGATAAGGACATGCGGCGATCTTGCAAGGTTCGTTTTCTCATGGCGGCCCTCATGGTTGTTTTAGGCCTGAGTTGCCGCGAAGTCTCAGCCGCTCAAGAAAGATCCCAAAGCCATTCCTATTCCCAGATCAACCTAAGCGATCCTGAAAAAAGCACCCCCCTGATCATTTCGATCGAACGCGCTCAAAGTATCGCCTGCCATTGGAAACCCTGGCAAAGTGTGAGGGTGTGGGGCTACGTGCAGCGCGCGGATGGCCACCTGGAGGCTTTGAAAGACACCAAGGGCAAAAGAGTTTGGAATGTGCACTTGAATTCGCTCAGGCAGGGACGGCTGACGGTCACCCCCGCCAAAGAGAGTTTCACAGGCCGGCTTGTGATCAAAGGCAACGGCAAAACGCTGGCCGCACACCGCACCCTTGAAAAGGTTTATGAACACCGGTTTCCGGACGGCGCATCCATCAGGGTTTATTTCACGGACCAGCTCTTGGAGGAGAGCCGCCAGGGGCCAACTTTCCCAAAAGAGGTGCTGGACGCCGCCGTATCCGCCTATCAGATCATCACCCAGTCCCAGGGATTCAACACGGACGGTTTTTCATTCGTGTCGCCGCGTAGAAAATACGCGTACGACCCGGACAAGACTATCGACATTTATTTAGGAAATCCCGATCAAACCCAGAACTTCCCCACTCACGGATTCAACGCCGCCTCATTCAAGGACGCGCCCTGTTTTGACACGACCCGCGTTTCTAAGACAGGCTTTAACGCGGTGATCCTATTGCCCGCGAACTACAGCGATTTTATCCGGAATTGGGAGCTCATCAATCCGTCGCCGCTCGGGGCCCGGAATATCGACGTGGACCTTCGCGGCACGCTGATTCACGAGATGCTCCACGTGGTCTTGTTTTATTACAACCGCAACCTCAACAAGGAATTTGACGGCTCCAAGCAACAGGCACCCGTCAAAAAATTGGATTGGTACGTGGAGGGGCTCGCCCGATATTTTGAGACCTTTGCGGGCGCACGGCATGATTTTTATTCGCAAGGGTTCAAACAGGTGCTGCCCGATAAGATACGATTCTCCCGCGGCGGCGCTAATTATTTCATGTGCTATCCGGACCAGTCGTTCATGGAGTTGCGGTACGAGAATGCGCTTTTTTGGCGCTTTATCGATACTCGCTACGGCATGTCTTCGATCGAACGCTTAAGCCGCGAATTTCGAGGCGTCGATCCGGAGAATTTTAAGCCGGCGCTTGAAAGGGTCACCGGCACCCCTTTCGCGGGCCTTCTTAAAGAATTTGCGCTGGCCATCCTCCTGAAAGACTTTGAACTCAAAGATGACGTCGTCTTTTTAAAGGACGTCGCCAAAACGAAGCTCGTATACCGCAAGCGCGCGTTTTATTTAAAGGACGGTTATGGCTCGGAAAGGCTCTTGGGGGCGGTCTGCGAGACCGACTGGATCGGAGGCTGGGGAGATCGCCGGGCCAGGCACGGGGAGTCGTCTGTCGCGGGGGACAGCTCGGACCGGAGCGATGTTTCAGGATGGGCGACAGATTATTACGAAATAAACATTGCCAAGGGCACGGCTTCTTTACCCGAACTGGCTGTCTCCACGGGATCGTTGGACAAGCCGCTCACCGTGCAGGCCATCTTGGTGACGAAGGGCGGTTTGGTTATCAGACGGAATCCAGGCAATCGACTATCGCTTGAAGAGGAAATTAAAAAGGAAGGGCTTCAAGCGAAGGATATCCGAAAGGTATACCTTTTGATCACCAACGCGGATTCTCAAAATACCGTTCCCTATAAGATCCAGACCTCCCAATTTGCTTGACTTGCCCTCCCGCAATTTTTATAATGTCTTCTTAAATTAACAGGAGGTTTTGATGTCTCATTTTTCAAAGAAAGTGCTCGTAGCGTCCTTGATCGGGCTTTTTTCGTTGTCTCTTATTTCAACGGCTTTTGCGGCAGCCAGTGACTCGGAAAATAGCGTCACGGGTTTTTTCAGAAGGCTTTTCAACTATCCGGTGAAAGCAACTCAAGAAACCGGCGAAATGACCGCCAATACGCTTAACAACACCGGAGAAAAGGTCCTGTCCAACACGGGTGGGGCCATTGCCGGGGGTGATCTGGGCGGGGTTGTGGCGCAACCGGTCGTCGGAACGCTTGAAACGACGGGTCAGACAGTGTCCGAAACGGTTCAGATCCCGGTAAAAGCAGCGGAAGAAAATCAGTAAGTTCTCAAGCTTTCGATACGAAAAAGTTCACTAGTCCTATTTCTTAAGGGGAGTTAGCCGGTGCGTCGCGCGGCGACTCCCCTTTAGTTTACCGAGTAACAGGAGATAAGGCATGTCTTTGGTGGAAAAAATCGATTCCGACGTAAAGCAGGCGATGATTTCCAAAGACTCTCAAAAGCTGGGCGCCTTGAGGTTCTTGAAGTCCGCGATCCAGTATGTGGCCATTGAAAAAAAAGGTGGGGTTTTAAGCGACTCCGATGTGCAGTCGGTGATCCAGAAACAGATCAAGCAGAGACGTGAGTCGATCGATCAGTTCATGAAGGGAGGCCGTGCGGATCTGGCGGAGAAGGAGAAGAAAGAGGTCGCCCTGCTTGAAACTTACCTGCCGAAACAGATGCCGGACGCCGATCTTGAGAGATTTATTCAAAGCCAGGTACAAGCCGCGGGCGTCGTTTCCAAAAAAGACTTCGGGCGCCTGATGAAGCTTCTGACGGAAAAGCTGGCCGGTCAGGCGGAAGCCAGGCGCATCAGCGATTTTTTGGGAAAGATCCTCAAATGAAGATCCGAAAACCGTTCGTGGCCGTGATCGGCGCGGGACAAGTGGGGGCCACTGCGGCCCAGCGGATCTTGGAGAAAGGCCTCTCGGACGTCGTATTGTTCGACATTGTTCAGGGCCTGCCGCAGGGCAAGGCGCTGGATCTCATGGAGTCGGCGCCGATCGAGGGGCATGACAAGCGGATCGTCGGGACCAACGACTACAAGGATATTGCGGGCGCCGAACTCGTGGTGGTGACGGCGGGGCTGCCGCGCAAACCCGGCATGACGCGCGAGGACCTCCTGGCGCTCAATGCGAAGATCGTGAAGGAGGTATGCGCGAACGTCAAGCAATACGCGCCCGATTCCAAGATCATGATCGTGACGAACCCTTTGGACGTCATGACTTATTTGGCGTTTAAAACGGCGGCTTTTCCGTCGCAGAGGGTTTTCGGGATGGCGGGCGTATTGGATACCGCGCGCATGCGCGCCTTCATCGCGGAGCGGTTAGAGGTTTTGCCGCGTGATGTGGTTGCGGTCGTTTTGGGCGGGCACGGAGATCTGATGGTGCCGCTATCCAGCCATTCGGCTGTCAAGAATAAGCCCGTGGAGGAGCTCATTCCACCCGAAGAACTGGCCCGGATCGAGCAGAGGACCCGCGACGGCGGAGCCGAGATCGTGGCACTCTTAAAAACGGGGAGTGCGTTCTATGCACCGGCCAGCTCCATTGCCGAGATGGTCAAGGCGATACTAAAGAATGAAAAAAAGGTGCTGCCCGTATGCGCTTATTTAAACGGTGAATACGGCTTGAAGGACATGTACTTCGGAGTTCCGGTTGAACTGGGCAAAAACGGCGTAGAGAAAGTAGTGACGATCGAAATGACGGCCGAAGAAAAAAAGGCTTTGGAGCTTTCGGCTCGCAAAGTCAAGCAGGGCGTCGGTGAGCTTACGCGGCTCGGGCTATTATGACCCCATCCCCTGTTTCAACGCCGCTGTGGCGGCAAAAAAACTACGAAAAGCGGCGTTCAAATACGCCGGAGGCGAATTTGTTTGTTCTTAAAACAAAGAAACAGGGGATGGGGTGAAACTCCACGAATATCAGGCCAGAAACCTTCTGGAAAGTTACGGCATCCCCATCCCCCGAGGTGAAGCTGTCTTTAATTCCAAGGATATCCAAGCCGCCTTTGGCCGTTACGCCGGCCCCTCTTGCATCACGAAGGTTCAGGTGTTGATGGGAGGCCGCGGGAAAGCGGGCGGCGTTCAAAAAGTTCGGACGGCCGCCGAGGCCGTGGCGTTCGCCGAAAAATTCCTGTGCAAGCCTTTTTCCACCCCCCAGTCGGGCGGCGAGGCGAAGACCGTTAAATCCGTTCTGATCACCGAAGACAAACCCATCCGTGAGGAATATTATTTGGGCCTTGTGGTGGACCGCACAAAAAATAAGCCCGTGATCCTGTTCTCAAAAGAGGGCGGCGTCGAGATCGAGGAGGTGGCTGCGAAGAACCCTTCGGCGATCCACCGAATGCACTTTTCACCCGAGTCGCTTCCCACGGCCGCGCAGATCATTTCCTTGATAAAACCGATCTATTCCGATCGGGCGACCCCCGAACAAATTGCAGCTATCGCCGAGAAGCTGGCGAGGCTTTTTGTAGAAAAGGACGCTTCGACCTGTGAGATCAACCCACTGGCGCTGGTGGAAGGCGGCCGGGTGATGGCGCTGGACGCCAAAATGGTGTTTGATGACAATGCGTTGTTCCGGCACCCCGAGAACCAGGCCTTGAAGGACCCCGATGAGGAAGACGAGCGCGAAAGGAAGGCCAAAGGGTTCGGTTTAAGCTATATTTCAATGAGCGGTGACGTCGGCTGTCTCGTGAACGGCGCGGGGCTTGCGATGGCGACGATGGACACGATCAAGTTGGCCGGCGGGGAACCCGCCAATTTTTTAGACGTCGGAGGGGGCGCCACGGCCGATCAGGTGAGGGAAGGTTTTAAGATCATTCTGGAAGATAAACGCGTGCAGGCTATCCTGGTGAACATTTTCGGCGGTATTATGAGGTGCGATGTGATCGCTCAGGGCGTGATCGAGGCCTCGAAGGAGGTTCGATCCCAGGTGCCGCTCGTGGTCCGCCTGGAAGGCACGCAGGTCGAAGAGGGGAGGAGGCTTCTGAAAGACTCCGGCTTACCTATCCTGTCTTGTGCGACGATCCAGGAAGCCGCCGAAACGGCCGTCAAGAAGGCCAAACAATATTCCCAAGCCCATGCCGATACTCGTTGATAAGAACACACGAGTCATTTGCCAGGGGATCACCGGAAAGGCCGGCAGTTTTCATTCCCAGAAATGCCTGGAGTACGGCACAAAGCTTGTGGGGGGAGTGACCCCCGGGAAAGGGGGCAGTTTTGTCGGAACGATCCCCGTGTTCAATACGGTCCGGGAGGCCGTCGAGAAAACAGGCGCGATCGCTTCGATGCTTTATGTCCCGGCGCCGTTTGCCTTATCGGCGATCATAGAGGCCGTGGACGGCGGGATAGAACTTCTCGTCTGCATCACGGAGGGTATTCCTACGCTGGACATGGTGAAGGCGGTGGAATATGCCAAGGCCCGGGGCGCCCGAATTATCGGGCCCAACTGCCCCGGAATTATCACCTCCGAAACGTGCAAGATCGGCATCATGCCGGGTTATATCCATAAAAAAGGCGATATCGGCGTGATCTCGCGAAGCGGCACCTTGACCTATGAGGCGGTGTGGCAATTGAGCTCGGCGGGACTTGGCCAGACGACCTGCATCGGTATCGGCGGGGACCCTGTGATCGGCACGGGCTTCATTGAGCTCTTGGAGATGTTTGAGAAAGATCCCCAGACCCGGGCGGTGCTTCTCATCGGGGAGATCGGAGGCAGTCAGGAAGAAGAGGCCGCCCATTTCATTCAGGAAAATATGAAGAAAGAGGTTTTCGCGTTTATTGCCGGCATAACGGCGCCGCCGGGCAAACGCATGGGCCACGCGGGCGCTATTATTTCCGGCTCCTCGGGCACGGCGCAGGAGAAAATTTCCTCGCTCGAAAAAAAAGGAGTGCACGTGATACGGAATTTGAGCCGGATCGGGAGTGTTGTGGGCCATGGGCGCTAAGGATCATTCGTTCGACGTGGTGTCGGAGGTCAATATGCAGGAGCTGGACAATGCCGTGCAGCAGGCCAAAAAGGAGCTTGAGAACCGCTTTGATTTCAAAGGCTCGATGAGCACCCTGGAGCTCGACAAAACTCAGAAAACGATCACGTTTAAAACTGAAAATGAATACCGGTTGAAAACGCTCGTGGACATGCTTCAAACCAAATGCGTGAAGCGCGGCGTATCGCTCAAGGCGCTGCAGTTTGGAAAGCTGGAAACGGGCATGGTCGGCGGCTCCGTGAAGCAGGTCGTCACGGTGCAGAACGGCATCCCTTCCGACAAGGCCAAGGAAATAGTCAAAAGCATCAAAGAGATCAAAATGAAGGTTCAAGCCACGATCCAATCCGACCAGGTGCGGGTGCAGGCGGTCAAGATCGATGATCTGCAAGCCGTCATCGTCTATTTAAGGAAACAGGATTTTGGGGTTGATCTACAATTTGTTAATCTTCGTTAATATCACTTAAAAATACTAGTAAATAGATAGAAATTTTAGAAATAAAATTGAACTTGCATAAAAAGAGTGTTGTGTAATAGAATATCAACGTTAGTATTTCTATATAATAAGGAGGAAAAGAGTGAAGAAATCAGTTGCGTTAGCTTTACTGCTGTTCGTTGCGGTCGCGATGGGAATTCCCGCTTTTGCGGATGACGCTTCGATGTCAGCCAATGACGGCAAGGCACAGGTAAAAAATGTGCAGGTTGGTTCAAGGAATGTCGGCACCGGTTGGGTGGAAGTACTGGACAGCACCCATGCCGAAGCTTCCAAGGGGAAGAGCACGGGCGAACAGCTCACGGGTGTTGTGGCCGGTGGCGCGATCGGGGCCCGTAGGGCGCTTCATAGGACGGGTGCGGGCGTGATAGACCTTATCACGTTTTGGATCCCCAAAAAACAGCCGCTGATCAATCCTGAAAAGGCTCGATTGGAGTAACGGTCTGGTTTAATCAGAGCCCCGTCTTCTCTTAAGGTCAATGAACCTTGAGAGAGGACGGGGTTTTTTATTTTAAAAGCTCCCGCGTTATCGTATAATCTCCCCACTATGACCCCACCACCTCCTTCTACAACTTTGTTGTGCGATGCGCAAATTAAAGAAAATTTACGCATCGAGACAGCCTTTAAGCTATCTCGGAAGGAGGTGGTGGGGTGAAAAAGGCCGAAATCAGCGCATTGACGCGCCGTCTTCTCATTCTCCTGGGGGAAGATCCGAAACGCCAGGGCCTTATAAAAACCCCGAAGCGTGTCGAGGCCTCGTACCAATTCCTAACCAGCGGCTACAAACTCAGCCCTAAGGACGTGTTGAATAAGGCCGTCTTTAACGAAGAGTACGATGAGATGGTGGTGGTGAGGGACATAGACCTTTTTAGCCTCTGTGAACACCATCTCCTGCCATTTTACGGGAAGTGCCATGTGGCCTATATCCCAAGCGGGAAGATCGTGGGTTTGAGTAAAATTCCCCGGATCGTGAATATGTTCGCGCGGCGCCTCCAAGTGCAGGAACGTCTCACAAGCCAGATCGCCAATTGCCTGAAGGACGCGCTCGAGCCGCTCGGCGTAGCCGTGATCATCGAGGCGCTGCATCTTTGCATGGCGATGCGGGGGGTTGAAAAACAAAGTTCGGTGTGCGTGACGAGCACGATGCTGGGGGTGTTCCGGACGGACCGCGCCACGCGCATGGAATTCATGGAACTTATCAAAAAGCCCTCGTGAAGTTTTCTTTCCAGAAGAGGTTCCATTTCAGCGCCAGCTTCGAAAGAGACGGAAAGATCCACGCGCATAATTACGTCCTGGAAATTGTGACGGACCCTGTCGATGAAGCATCCGAACTCATCCTTGAGAAGAAGGTCCGCAATTGCCTCATTGCCAAGCTCGATTCCCATGACCTTGGTTTGCACGTTGATTTTCTTAAAAACGCTGATCTGACGGAGGCGAATTTGCTGAGTGCTTTCCGGAAGCTGTTGTCCAAAGAAATCCTGCCTCTAAAGCTCATCTCCCTGTCTCTGGAGAGGGATAAAAATACCCGGGTGAACCTGCATTTATGAGAATTTTGCTTGCCCAGATCAATACGACGGTCGGCGATATCGAAAATAACAAAGCCAAGGTGCTAGGGGGCCTTGACCGGGCGCGGCGCGAAAAATCGGAGCTTGTAGTTTTCCCGGAACTTACGCTGACCGGCTACCCGCCGGAAGACCTGCTGTTCCGTGAAGCCTTTATTGCGAATAACCTAAAAGCGCTCAGATCGCTTGTGCCCTTGACGGGGGGCCTCGCCGCGGTCGTGGGGTTCGTGGACCGTAACTCCCGGGGGGATCTTTTCAATGCGGCCGCTGTCCTTGCCGGTAAAAAGATCCTTGGCGTCTATCACAAGGCGGAATTGCCCAATTACGGTGTTTTTGACGAAAGACGCTATTTTACGCCGGGTTCGGGCTCTGGGGTCATCGGACTGAGCCCGGGCGTAAGGCTCGGCGTGACCATTTGCGAGGATATCTGGCAGAAGAATTCATTTATTTATTCCAAGGCGTATCGCGGCTCTGCCTCGCTTCTTGTGAATCTCTCGGCGTCCCCGTTCCACGCGGGGAAACAGAAAGAGCGGATCACCTTGCTGAAAAAAGTGGTTTCTCATGTGAAGGCGCCCGTGATTTATCTGAATCTTGTGGGAGGGCAGGATGAACTTGTGTTTGACGGGGGGAGCTTCGTCATGGACCGTTCCGGGAATATCCTGGCCGAGGCCGGGCGTTTTGAGGAACAGCTTCTAGCCGCGGATATTCCGCCGGGCCCGGTTTCGAGACGTCGCGGCCCCAAACCAAGCAGCTTAAGCTACGAGGCCGAGGTCTACCAGGCGCTCGTCTTGGGCACGAGAGATTACATTCAGAAGAACGGTTTTAAGAAAGCGCTCGTCGGATTAAGCGGCGGCATTGACTCGGCGCTCGTGGCGGCGATCGCCGTGGATGCGCTTGGCGCGGAGAATGTGGTTGGCGTCACGATGCCTTCCTCTTACACCTCCCGGGAAACTTTTTCGGACGCGAAACTTCTGGCAAAAAACTTGGGCATTCAATGCCTTGAATTCCCGATCGGGGACATTTTGGAGGGCTATTTGAACACCCTCAAGAAAGGGATGGGAGCGCCTGCTCAAGGGATCACGGAGGAGAATCTGCAGGCGCGCATCCGCGGCAATCTTTTGATGGCCTTGTCCAATCAATGCGGGTATCTGGTGCTGACCACCGGCAACAAAAGCGAGATGGCGACCGGTTATTGCACATTGTATGGGGACATGGCCGGCGGCTTTGCCGTGATCAAGGACGTACCGAAGACGCTGGTTTTCAGGCTCGCGCGGCACCGGAACACGCTTGCTCCGATAAATTCCATCCCGCAAAGCATCTTGAGACGCCCTCCCACTGCGGAACTTCGGCCGAACCAAAAGGACGAGGATTCACTGCCGCCTTATAAGCTGCTCGATCGTTTCCTGGAGCTTTATGTCGAAAAGGACATGCCGATTAGCCGCATTCTAAAAAGGGGAATAGTCCGGGGTGTCGCCCATCAGATCAAACGGATGGTGGACCATAACGAGTACAAGCGCCGCCAAGCTCCTCCCGGCGTTAAGATCACCCCCAAGGCATTCGGCCGCGACCGGCGGATGCCGATCACGAACCGTTTTGCCGGATAGGCCAAAAACCAAGTTTAATACGTCCGTTACATCGATTTAACAATGAAACAGTAAACTGGCCTCATTAAAGTAAAAGCTGTATAAAGATAACCTACACTACGCCGCAGAAAGGGGGGAGGCAACTAAAAGGCTTTAAGGTTATCATGAGAATCAACCTAACGTAGAAAATAAAAGAGTATCCTCAAGGAGAAATTCAATGAAACTTTTAAGAGCGTTATTTGTTTTGGCGCTCGTTCTGGCCGTGGCGGCGCCTGTTTATGCCGAAACCCAGAACGTGAAGGTGAGCGGCTCGATCGACGCTTACTGGTTTTACCGCAGTGATTTTGATCTGCGCGACAACAATGACATCGGTGTTGCTCCCGTCACGACGACGGATTATGACCATGGCGGGTCAGGTGATGCCAACTATAAGTCTGGGGGAGATGAGTATTTCATGACCATCACCCAGATCCAAGTGGCCGCGGACTTGACGGACAACGTCTCAACAGTGATCAATCTTATTAACCAGAGGGACTGGAACGCCAATACGTTCACCGATGCGTCCGATGGTGCCGCCGCTGCCGGCAGCCTTGGGGCCAACGAGTTCGACATCATTCTTGACCTGGCTTATGTGCAGATGAAGGAGATTTTCTATTCTCCTTTAACTTTAACCATCGGCCGTCAGGATCTGTTGTTCGGCCGCGGGTTTATCATCGGTTGGAATCCCCAGGATCCCCAAGGAGTGACACAGGCGGATGAATTCACGCAGATCCAGTCGTTTGACGCGATCCGCGCGACGCTTGATTTCAGTCCCTGGACGCTCGATTTTGTGTATTCCAAGATCGACGAGAATGCGCACAATCCCGAGGACGACCGGGATTTGTATATCGCCAACGTGAACTATGCGTTCGCGGAGTACAACGCTGTCGCCGAAGGTTATTTTGTCAGTGAGATTGACCGGGCGACGAATGCTCCGACCGCGACTGTCTCGCAGGAGAGCAATAAAACCTACACGATCGGCGGCCGTGTCCAATTTGACCCGATCTCGCAGATCACGCTGGGCGGTGAAATTGCCTATCAGTTCGGCAATTACCGCTCCATGTTGGCTAATCCGGATCGTGACCGTTCGGCTTTGGCTGTGGATCTCTTCGGTACCTATCGTTGGGATTATACCTGGAAACCCGAAGTCACGGTTGAGTATGTGCATCTGTCGGGTGAGTCGGATCTTAGCGCCACAACAGATGACTTCAGCTCTTGGAACGCGCCGTTCCGCGGGCCGACCTACGGTTGGATCCACGAGTACCTTGAGACCTTCTATGGGACAGCTCAAGCCAATGACCAGGCCGCAGGGCAGAATCTGCAGTTTGTCAGCTTGTTGGGGTCTCTGAAGCCCTTGGAAGACCTACAGTTGTCAGGAGTTTTCTATTACTACTGGGCCGACGAAGACATGCACACGACGACCACCAGCCCAACCTCATCCGTGTTAAGCGACGAGATCGGGTGGGAGATCGACACGGCGATCACGTACGCCTACACCGAGGACGTCACGTTCCAAGTCATGGCGAATTGGTTCATACCCGGAGAGTTGTACAGCTCGCCGAACGATGAAACGGCCAGCGAATATATCAGCCGAGTAACGGTGGTTTTCTAAAGAAGCGGTAAAAAGTTAGTATAAAGCATTCAAAAACCCTTGCTTCGACGCCCAGAAAGGCGCCGGGGCAAGGGTTTCTTATTGCTGTAGTTGTTTTTACCTGGCGGACGGATCTCCCTGTATATAATACTTAACATAACATACATTATAAGACATTAAGAGAGAAAGGAAACCAGGCGCTTGTGGAGGTTTTGAGGATTTGTCAAACAGGTCTTATCGAGCGGTCTTGGCGAGCTCCGTGAGGATCTCTTTAACCTCTCGCGAGTCTTTTTGGTCCTGGGTCAGGAAGCAAATGCCCACCTCGTATAGTTTCTCGTTATCCGCATCTTCCTCGACGCGAACCACTTTCCCGACCAAGCCATTGTTCAGAATAAGCGCTTTCTTTTCAATTTCCTTACAAATACTCAAGGTACGGATATCCAAGCCCATCCATACGAGGCTCGAGAGCTGCGGCGGCTTATTTTCCGTTTGAAAAAGAATGCCGGACTGGCTGATATTTTGGCAGGACCCATTTTGCACTTGCGGTGACTTGGACGGATAAACCCTGAATTCCACCGCGGTCTTGAAATTTATTCTAAAGTACTCCCGGCGATCCTGTAAATTGGGTTTACCACTGTCGATCACGCCCGCCTCCGTAAGATTTTCTGATCAAACACCAGCAAAGTATAACACAAATAATAAGAAATTCAACAGAAGCTGTATCCAAAAACTATTTTATTATTTTTGAGGCTCCTTTTTGACGTTAGCCGCCTGCTCGCCCTTGGGGCCTTGAGTAACTTCAAACTCCACCGGCTGGCCCTCATCCAGAGTTTTGTAGCCGTCGCCCTGGATGGCGCTGTGGTGGACAAAAACGTCCTTCCCTCCCCCTTCCGGGGTAATAAAACCATAACCTTTTTGATTGCTGAACCACTTGACGACACCTTTGGACATGTCAGTATTTCTCCTTGAGTAATTGGCAGTTGAAAAAATTATAAGTCATTTATCAGAATTGTGTCAATAAATAAGAAAAAAATCATTCAAAATAAGACTTTTCGTCCTCCTTGCAGGTAGAGCATGGCCGGTAGCCGGCGGCCTTCGCCTCGACCCTTGAGCGGAACATGACCAATTGCGCCTGCGGGATGCGGTCAAGCTCCGGCGATGTCGGGAAATAATAGATCTTGGTGTTCTTCTCCCCCAAGTATTCGCTCTTTAGGTACGGGTTTTCAGGCTCCTCCTTCCACAACCCGCTTTTCAGGCGCCGCGCGGCCATCTCCGTTTGCCGGAACGTGCCCGAGTATCGCGTATTGGGCGGGAGCATGCGCAGGCGCGCGTGGCCCAATCTCAAGAGCTCGTTATTTACGAACGTGCCGTTCTCGAGGAACACATAGCCCAGGAGGTTGTTTTGGCTGTCACGGATCTGGGGACCCCACTCAATGAGGATCTTCTTGCTTTCGACAAGATTTCGGTTGAAATCCCGCGAGGCCTCTCCGTACTGGCGGACCAACGGAAGAATACTTTGCAGCGGCGGCGCCTGGACGCCGGCGTATTTCAGGATCTTGCCGCCCTGCAAACGCACGGAATCGCCGGTCAGGACTTCCCGAACGACCGCGGATTGTTTGTCGATCGCCCAGACGCAGCTTGTGAGGCACGCAAAGAAGAGAAAAAAGGCAAGTAAGAATTTCACAAAAAGCGTTTCTCTTTAAGGGGATCCTTCGAGAATTTCGAGGGTCTGCTCGGCGTCTTTGGTTTTGATGACGAGGCACCCCAGATCCTGGTTCTTCGTGGCGGTGCAGTACGCGTACTCGATATTGATGTCCGCGCGAAAGAGTTTTTTGGCGACGTGGGAGATGATGCCGGGCCTATTTTCAATTTCAAGCACCACGACGTCCTGCGCGACGATATGGTCGCCCTCTTCCTCCAGGAGGATAAGCGCTTTTGTGGGGGCGTCTACGATGAGGCGCACGATCGCGTGGTCCACCGTGTCGTGCACGGTCATCGCGTGGATGTTGATCCCCGCGTCGGCCAAGGTGCTGCACATTTTTGACAGGTGGCCGGGCTTATTTTCCATGAACACGGAAAGCTGTTTTTCTATCGGCATGGGATGGTTCTTGGCATCGCGCTTTAACCGAACAGCTTATCGCCGTGCGCCCAGTTTTCCTTATCGACCTCGTCGAACACCAGGTACGTCGAATTCCTGGGTTTGCCCGCGATCTTTTCAAGCGTATCGCAGAACTCTTTGGCGATCTGGGTCTTTTGTTCTTTGGACAGTTTTCCGATGAGTCTTAGAGAAATGTACGGCATGTTATTTAGAGATCCTTCGCTTCGCTCAGGATGAATGGGCTTTTCCCAATATTTCCAAGCCCATTCAGTCTAACTCGATTTCAAAGCCGCTTCAAGATTTTATAGTTCGTTTTATAGTTCGTTATTTTCAAGCCGGATGTTGTGCTCCTTGATCCGGATGCAGGTGGCTTTGGCGGCGGCCAAAAGCTCCCCGGAGTCGTCCTTGGCCGTGGCGGTGGTATGGAACACCTTTTTGCCCTCCCCCCCGCCCTCCAAACGACCCTCCAAATGCACTTTTTGGCCTATTTTAGCCGCTTTTACCAGCCTGACCCGGAGTTCACCTGTAATGGCCGGGATACCCTCTCTCCAGGCCAGATTGACCATCATTTCATCCAGCACCAGTGCCATCATACCCCCGTGCACGATGTTCTTGAAACCCTGGTGGTGCTTGGAAAAGACGACGGCTGCCCGGAGCACTCCTTTGCCGGGATGCTCAAACTTGATCTTAAGACCCTGCGGGTTCTCGGGGCCGCAGGCGTAGCACATATGATCGTCTTCTAGGAAGAGAGGCATGAGCGCTCCAAAATTATAGCCTTATGCAATGTTGCTCATCCTCCGAAGCTTTAGCGAAGGAGGATAACTTGTTCCGGTGAAGTTGGGTGAAGGTTCTTAAAGTGATCTTGCGAAGCTCATGGTGGATAAGGCCGTTGGATGCGAGGATATCCCCGCTTTTGAGGTAATCCGGGTTTCCCCATAGGTCGGTCACCCGGCCTCCGGCTTCCTCAATGATCAAAGCGCCCGCCGCGATGTCCCAGGGTGACAGGTTGATCTCCCAGAAGCCGTCGAATCGTCCGCAGGCGACATAGGCCAGGTCCAGCGCCGCCGAACCCCCGCGCCTTAAACCCACGCTGCCCAGGGATATCTTTTCGAATGATTTTAAATACTCGTCGAAACGGTCGCGCGCCCTGAACGGGATGCCGGTGGCCATGAGGCTGTCGGCCAGCCGTTTCACGCGCGTCACACGAACCCTTTTACCGTTCAGGAATGCGCCTTTGCCTTTTTGGGCCGTGAACATTTCTTTGTGAAGGGGGTCGTAGATCACGCCGGCCCGGAGCGTATTTTCCCGCAACACGCCGATGGAAACTGAGAACATAGGGAACTGGTGGATGTAGTTGGAGGTGCCGTCGAGCGGGTCGATGATCCAGAGTGTCCCGTCCCCTTTTCCGAGGCCCCCTTCTTCAGCCAGGATCCCGTGATTCGGAAAATGCTCCTTGATCACGGAAACGATGATCCCCTCGGATCTTTTGTCCAGGTCGGTGACGAAGTCGTTTTTTGACTTTGTGCTGATCTGGGAGTTCTTTAACTTTCCGTAAGAAGCCATGAGCAGTCTCCCGGCGAGCCGTGCGGCTTTCGTGGCGACTTGGGCGAGGTCCCGGGAGGAAGCGCTCACGGCCGGATGCCCAACGCCGTCATTTTTTTACGGAGCTCGGCCGGATTTCTCTTGAAAGTGAAAGTATGCAATCCGAGCGCCGCCGCGGCTTCGATCAGATCCTCGCGGTCATCGATGTACAGGATCTCCTCGGGCCTGGCGCGGCAGGCTCGGATCGCCTTTTTATAGATTTTGGGGTCCGGCTTGCGCGTCTTTTCCTTGTAGGAGAGAACAAAGCGGTCAAAATAATTGAGCAGCGGGTATTTCATGCGGATATAGTCAAAATGCATCGCGTTGGTGTTGGAAATAAGCACGAGCCGGTAAGCTTGTCGGGCGCTCCGGATGATGTCGGCCACTTCGGGGTTGGGCGTAAATATCTCATTCCATATTTTTTTGAAGCGTTTAAAGTCAAGCCGGTGATCCAGCCCTTTTTTCACCTGCCGGTGGAACTCGAGCGACGAAAGCCGGCCTCCGTCGTAAAGCACTTCGAGGCCGGAGCGCAGGAAATAGGCCCTTATTTCGGCCCGCCGCAGCGGGCAGTGTTTCGCCAGGCGCTCGAACGCCGGCTCAAAATCAAAATCAAGGATCACTTTTCCCAGGTCGAACAAAAGTGCCTTGATCTTTTTTGAGGGCGGAGGTTTTTTCATGCGGGGTATTATAGCAAATTTTTTTGACGGTTAAGCTTTCTTTGTTTATGATAAAAGGCTCTATGCCGGAAGCCGCTATCCAGATCCAGGGTCTTGTGAAGTACTACCGCGATTTTAAGGCGGTCGACGGGATCAGCTTCCAAGTGGAGCCCGGGGACTTTGTGGCGTTCTTGGGACCGAACGGCGCCGGCAAGACGACGACAATTCATTCGATCACCGGTCTTTGCAATTTCCAACAGGGTTCCGTGCGTGTGTTTGGGAACGACGTTGTTCGCGATTACCGAAGCACACGGCCTTTGATCGGACTCTGTCCCCAGGAGTTCAATTTTGACCCCTTTTTGACCCTTGAGCAGGTGCTCGTTTATCAGGCGGGATATTTTGGGATCCCGGAGATCGAGGCTGTCAAACGTTCGCGCGCGCTTCTCGAGCGGTTTCGGTTATTCGAAAAAAAGGACATGGATTTTCGGAAACTCTCCGGCGGCATGAAACGGCGGCTCCTGATCTGCCGGGCGCTCATCCATGACCCAAAAATACTTATTTTGGACGAACCGACGGCCGGCGCCGACCTGGAACTTAAACACCATATTTGGCAGTATCTCGAGGAGATCAATAAGAACGGCAAAACTATTTTTTTGACCACGCATTACATGGAAGAAGCCGAGCGGCTCGCGAAGAACGTGATCATCATCCACAAAGGCCGCATTGTCCATGACGGCGACAAGAAATCCCTGACGCAGAACCAAAGCCTCGAGACGATGTTTTTACAGCTCACGGAGGAAGTGGAACGGGAGGCCGGAGATGTTGTTTAGCAATCCGGTGGGTTTTCGGACGCTCGTGAAAAGAGAAGTGTTGAGGTTTTTCGTCGTGTTCACCCAGACGATCGTGCCGCCGCTCATTTCTTCGGCGCTTTTTATTTTTGTGTTCGGATTTTCGATAGGACGCAATATGAACCTCGCGGTAGCCGGCGTCAACTACATTTCCTTTATGGTGCCGGGGCTTGTGATGATGCACCTCATCGAAGGCTCCTACACAAATACCTCCTCTTCCCTCTTCATCTCTCGCTGGCACAACCACATTCAGGAAGTGCTGTTGTCGCCGCTCTCCTATTTCGAAATGGTGTTGGGGCTCCTGGTCGGCGGCGTCTCGAGGGGAATTTTGGCCGCTTCCGGCGTTTACCTCGTGTCGCTTATTTTTACGCGGTTCGTATTCTTTAACGTCTGGATCGTGATCTACTTTTTCGTGGTGGTGACGGTCATATTTTCATGCCTTGGGCTTATGGCGGGGTTGTGGGCCGAAGGCTTTGAAAAGCTGTCCCTCTGGGGCACTTTCGTGCTCACCCCGCTTATTTACTTCGGCGGCGTGTTCCACAGCCTCGAGATGGTGCCGGCGCCTCTTCAGGCTTTCACGAAGCTGAACCCTATTTTCTACCTTGTGAACGGCCTGCGCTACGGGATGTTGGGCATCTCGGATGTGAACGTGGCTTTCAGCATGGGCCTGGCCGGGACGCTGGCCGTCGGGCTCTTCATTGCCGTCGAAAAACTCTTCAGGAGCGGTTATAAGTTAAGGAGTTAGTGCTCAGATAGCCGCACAGCGGAGGATCTTTTCCACCTTTTCCTGTCGGGACGAGGCGCTTCGAAAACAACGGAGCAGGATCTCGGCGGGTGTCAGGCTCCCGCGGAGCAGGTTTTTAAGCGGCGCCAGGTACTGGGAGTCGTTGCTCAACGCCGGATTTTGAAGTGAAAGCTCTTTTAGCCCTTCTTCGGCCAGCGCCAAGAATTCCCACGCCAAGTCTGCTAATTTTTGATTCCCGAAGGACGTCTCCAGGCCTTTTTTTGACGCTTGGACGGCCAGCGCCAGCCGCTCTTTGATGGAGTAGGGTGCGAGTTTTTCCCAGACCTTATTCATCGAACGCTTACTGTAAAAAATCCCCTTCAGGAACGCCGGGATCGAAAGGCCCAGCTCCTTGTTCTGGCAGTCGGCGCTTCTTATCTCCACGTAGTGCTTAAGCCTTGCCTCCGTGAATAGAGTGGTCAGGTGCAAGTTCCAATCCTCGAGGGTCGCGGTATGCGCATAGTGGCCTTTCTTTAAAAAGGTGCCGAAGGAAATACCGTCGCCGGGGATCCATTGTTCACCTCGCACGATGAAAAGAAGCGGCACCTCGAGCGCATGATCCACATAATCTTTCAGCGTAAAATCCGAGTCGAAGATCTTCGCGAGAATGCCGGTCCGCTCGGGGGCGGTGTGGGACCAGATGTGCGCGCGTGCGGATAAAAACGGGCTTACATTGCCCTCCAGCACCGGGGAGTTCGCAAAAATTCCTGTGAGCACGGGTGAAAGCGCCAGGCCCAGGCGCAATTTCTGGATGGCGTCTTTTTCGTCCGCAGTGTCGAGCGAAACTTGGATCGACGCGGTTTGTTTCATCATGCGGTAAGTGAGCTCTCCGTTATATTTGAGCGCCTCGCGCATGATGTCGTAGCGCTTCTTCGGCACCCATTCGATCTCGTCGAGCCGGCTCATGGGTTGGACGCCCAGCCCAAGCCAGGCGATGCCCAATGGGTCCGAAACCTTCTTCAATTCCTCAAGGTGCGCGTAGAGCTCAAGCGCATTGTCGTCAAGCGAGAATGCTTTTTGGCCGCTCAGCTCGATCTGCCCGCCGGGTTCCAGCGTGATCGAGGAATTTTGTTTTTTAAGCGCGATGATGTTTTGATCGGAAGTGACCGGCTCCCAGCCGAATTGGCCGATAAGCGCTTTAAAAATTGCGGTCACACCCCGTGCGCCCGAGTAGCTTATGGCTTTACCGGAATCCTTGTAGACAGCGATCTTTTCCCATTCGACGCCGACCTGGAAATCGCGCGGTTTTTTAAAACCCGCCGTGAAAGTGCGCTCGAGGTCGTCAATAGTCAGTTGAATGTCGGTGGTTTGCAGGCTCATTCTTGCCTCCTTGTCTATGCTATAATAAAAACCCTGACATGAGAATCTCTTTTTTGCTTTACCCGACCCAGAACGTGAAGGCCAATGAGGATTCCTCCTTCTGGATCATGCGTGAGCTTCAAAGGCGGGGGCATGAGGTGTCTTATTTTGAGAGCGAGGATCTTCTATGGTTGGAGGGCTCGCCCAAGGCCTACACACGCCCGGCACGGCTAAGCCTTCGGAAGGGCTTCATCCCCTCCCCTCTTTCAAAGAAACCGTCGGATCTGGCGGGCTTGGACTGCATTTTTATCCGCAAGGAACCGCCGTTTGACAACGCTTATCTCTATGCGTTGCAGCTTTTGGAGAGCATTAATAACAAGGTTTTTGTGCTAAATGACCCTTCAGGGATCGCCATTTCCAATGAGAAGCTTTTCAGTTTAAGGTTTAAAAAATATGCTCCGGAGACTCTCGTGACCGAGAGTCCTTTGCGCGCAAGGGCGTTTGTTGATGCGGCCCGGTTTGAAGTGGTCGTAAAGCCTTTGAATGAAAAAGGGGGCAAAGGAATTTTTACCACGGCCCGCGGCGACCGGAACCTGGCCTCCCTTCTTAATACGGCCACTCATGCGGGGTATGAAAAAGTGATGATCCAGCGATTTATTTCGGCGGACAAGTACGGAGATAAGAGGATCGTCCTATTGAATGGCGAGCCGCTCGGCGCTTTTTTGCGCCGACCGCCGCGCCATGATTTCAGGGCCAACCTCTCCACCGGCGGGACAATGCACAAAGCCGCCTTGACGGTGCACGACAAGAAGCTCGTGCATGACCTAGCGCCGCTTTTATTGAAGCACGGCCTTTATTTTACGGGGATCGACGTGATCGGGGACTATCTTACCGAAGTGAATGTGACGAGCCCCGCAGGTATTCCGGAACTCAATTTTCTCAACAAAACACGGACGGAAGCAAAAGTCGCCGACTTCATAGAAAAGCGCCTCGGCGCCTAGGTTGCTGTCCCCTGACCGCAGACGCTTTTGAGCGTGTAGGAAGGAGCCTCTTTAAGCGCCTGCTCGGTGGGCAGCATCTCGATCGTGTCCCAGGGGCAGTTTTTCGCGCAAAGCGCGCAGCCGATGCACCGCGCAAGGTCCACTTCCACGACCTGCTGTACTTGCGGATGAAAATTTATTCCCGGCACGATCTCAATACAGTCCACGGGGCAAAAGACGATACAGGCTTCGCATCCGGTGCAGCCGCTTTGTTCAATGACGGCGAGCTTGGGAGGAGTTTTTTTACGCGGAGGTTTCTGGTCCCGCTCCGCCATGATCTGCGCGGCTTTATTCGCCGCCTGCTCCGCTGACGTGTTCATTTCACTAAGCTCCCACCCCGTCGAGCCTGAGCCATTTTTCGGATCTAAAGTCGGGCAAACGGTCAAGGTCCGTGGGGCTTAAGTCCGCGATATCCTTTATCTCAAAATCCAGCGCGTCTTTATCGTAGACTCCGAGCACTTCCCGGCGGTTTACGACAAAGACATTTTCGATCTTTCTTCCATCATTCAAGACCGCGGTGACAAGATGGGCCCTTTTTAAGGTTTCGGGAAATGTCTTGAGTTTTCGGGAGAGCGTCTTGTCCAGCATCCTTTTTTCAACCTCAATGAGCACGCTTCTCACCCGAAAGGCCGTTTTAGCTTTATCGAGCGCTCCGGTTTCGCGCGCGATCCTCGCGTCTTCATAAGCCTTATCCACTTTGCTGTACATGAGAATGATAAGAGGCACCAGAAGCACCATCCAGCTTCCAAAGACCGCCGTAACCCACAAAATGGGCACACCGGGTTTGTCCATGCCGCCCACATTTTTGGCGATAAATAGGGTCCAAAAGTAGCAGGATGCAAAGAATGAGAGGATGGTCAAAAGGATCCAACCCAGCCACCAGAGCACCGCCGTTAAGCCTTTTTCCTGTTTAGCGCCCACCCCATCCCCTAATTTCTTCGATTGCTGTGCAATCGGTCCGCCTCCGGCGGACAAATCAGGGGATGGGGTCATGCTTTGTCCACCACCATGGAGACATTGAGCGCAAAAAGATAAAGGATGGATGCGACTACGAACTGTTTGGCATGGGAAAGGCGGTGCGCGGCCAGATAAATGGCAAAACCGCAGAGGTTCACCCCAATAAAGATTGCCATAAAAAGATAGGTCAATCCCGTAATGCCCCAAAAGCTCGGGGCGAGGCTGAGCCCGAACAAAATGAGGCTCGCCGCGACAATTTGCCATCCGGTGATCCTGCCGTCGGGGTCATTGGCCGCGAACATCTTAAAGCCCCCTTTCAGATAGTCCTCCCTGTAGAGCCACGCGATCGCCAAAAAATGAGGGATTTGCCACGCGAACAGGATGGAAAACAAGATCAAGGCCTCTTTGCCCAGAGAAGGGTTGGCGGCCGTCCAGCCCAATAGTACGGGCAAGGCCCCGGGAATGGCTCCCACAAACGCGCTGAAGGGGGTTCTCCGCTTAAGCGGCGTATACATGAGCACGTAAGTCACGAGGATCAAGAAACCCACGAACGAGGTGAGCGGGTTGACGAAGAAAAATAGATAACAAACACCGAGGGGCGACAAGAAAAAGCCGAAAACAAGCGCATTTTTTCCGACGAGCCGCCCGCTGGGAATAGGCCGACGCTGGGTTCGGGTCATTTTGGCGTCGAGTTCTCTTTCCGCGAACTGATTGAGGCTGTTGGCCCCTCCCCCGACGAGCGCGGAGCCGACCAGTGTGTGAAACAGCAACCCCCAGTCGAACCGGCCTTCGGAAGCCATGGTGAATGAAGAAACGCACACTAAAAGCGCCATCAACACCAAGCGCGGTTTAGTGAGTTCGAAATAGATCGTAGGGTTCATGACGAGTATCCGGGTTTTAGAATCCTGAAAGATCTTAGCATAAGAATCGTCGTCGTGGCGAGTATCAAAGCTCCGATCGATTGATGGGCGGTTGTGATGAGCACTTCCGAGGTCCTCGGATACGCCGCTTTTTCGATCACGAGAGCAAGAATATAAGAACCGGCCCCCAGAAAGACCTGCGCCGTTACGAGACTCGCGAGGAATAAAGCGTGGTTCAGGAACGGTATGAGCGCGGAGTCCTTCAGGATACGAACGACGATAAAAAGCGCGTGGATCGCAATTAGGAACGCCAGGATGACGTGGGTCGCCAAAGCCTGGCCATGCGTATGTCTCACGATCGCGCCGGCGACAAGCTGAAAAAAGACAAATAGCTCGGTCGTGGCCAAAAGACTTTTGAGCGGCCTCGAATTTTCAGAAACTATTTGAGTGGGGTTCTTCCATTCGGACGAAGTAAAAAGCATAAGGCAGGCGACGAGCGCAAAAAATACCTGCGCCAGGCACGCGTGGGCCACGGACACCGCGGTGGGCAAAAGATAAATAACCGTGACTCCCCCGAGCACGGCCTGCAGGACGACGGAAACAGCCAAAACCGCGCCCAGCCACTTGACCCATCCCCTTCTTTCATTTTTTAAAAGCAGGCCGAGAAAGATAAACGTGAGGAGCCCGACGGCGCCGGCGATGACGCGGTGCGTGTGCTCAAAGCGTATGCCTCCCACCATCGGTGGAAAAAACTGGCCGTACGAAAGCGGCCAGTCGGGCACCGAAAGGCCCGATTCGGTGCTTGTCACGAGCCCTCCGGCAATAATAAGAAGAAACGTTGCGGCCGTGAGGACTTTAGAGGTGTTGTGGGTCAGTTTTACGTAACTCAGTAGTACTGGAACTGCAATTCCTTCGAATCGCCTTCGGCGGCGATAGATACGTTCTGGGTTTGCGCGCCGTATTTCTCATGCCAGGCTTCTACCACGTATTCCCCCGGGGGAAGGTTGTTAATGGAAAAACCCCCGTCATCGCCTGAAACCGAAAAAAACGGGTGATCCAGGACACCGATATAACCCGCCATCCACGGGTGCACCTCGCATTTTACTTTCACCATCACTTCCGGGGCCGTGAACGTTTTTTTCAGCTTCATGCCCTGGATGGGCATTCCGAGGTTGAACGGCTGGGATTTAGCGGCCAGTGAGTGGACGTTATGAAGCGTGGGGTCGCTGTTCAGAATTTCAAGCGGCTGCCCCACTTGGATCCCAAGGACTCGGGGTGAATACTGGCAGCCTTTTTGATCGAATACGACCGATTGCTTAGGTGCGTCAAATTTCTGACTCGAGAGACCCTCTTTCACATACACGAACACGTTCTTAAGCGTGCCGTTCGAGTTGACCACCACCTCTTCGCTCTTAGCGCCTTCTGGATGCGCGAGCTTGCAAGTGGCGTCGGCGTCCATTTTAATGACCTGTGATTCTGGCGCCTGGCCTTCAAACGCGATCTTGCCCGTAACAGTCGCAGCGCTTGCCTGGAGCGCGATAAAAGCCGTTAAAAACAAGAAAAAAAACACCCTTTTAAAGTCTTTTTTGTTCATGGGATCCCTCTCCTGAAAATTCTATACTTTCACTGTATTGTATCTATTTTGGGCATGGATTGCAATTACTGTAGACGTTATTCAGATTTGGCGGGAGCTTCATATGAATAGAGATAATCTCTTATGGCCTCGATCTGTTTTGTCGCATCCCCCTCCAGGACGTCGGCGACCGGGGACTGACCCTCAGGGAAGAACGTGGGCATCAGGGTCCCCTCTTCAAGGACCTGCGGATCTGCGATCCACTGTTTGACCCACTCGGGCTTGAGGCGTTGCTTGGAAAGCGTAAGGTCCGGCGCCAGGAACGAGCTGCCCATGGCGACGCTTGCGGCGTTGACCTCATGGCATTTCGCGCATTGGAGTTTGTTGAAGAGCGTCCTGCCGGCTTCTATTTTTTCGGCAGTGGGAACCGGGATCTCATAGCCCTTGTAGGAAACCTCTTGGTGCGCCAGATTCGCAAAGTACTCCACGAGCGTTTTTGTCTCCTCTTCGGTGAGACCAAACGTGGGCATGCGCACCTGAAGCCATGGACGGATCGTGGTCGGTCTTTTCAGAAATTCATGAAGCCATTTCTCCTGCACCTTGGCGCCCTCCCCGTTCAAACCAGGCGGCGCATTGCCCTTGTCTTCCATCGATTCCCTGAGCGCTCCGGGTTTGCCGTCGAGCGCGTGACAGCCTGCGCAATTAAGCTTGGACACTAAAAGCCTTCCTTTCTCGACCTGCTCTTCTTTCAAGTCGAGACGTTTCTGCATTTGAAGCGGGATTTGTTCTTCGGAAAGACTTAAGATAAAAGTGGTGAGCGCCTCCACTTCCTCTTCATTGAAATTAAACTGCGGCATGCGCAGCTTGTCGTAATAAGTCTTCTCCTTGCCTTGATCGAATAGCCGGGGTTCTTTCAACTTTTGTTCGATAAACGCTTGGCGTGTGCGTTCGATCTTGGTAAATCCAAAATCAAATTGGTGGATGTCCTTGCGTCCCTCGTTGCTCAAGTCGGCGCCGATGGGCTTGACGTCCTCATAACCTTTGATCGCGTGACAGGTGTAACAGCCCTGTTGGCTTATGGATTTCTTGCCCAGAAACTGGAGCTTGTCCTCCGGCGTCATTTTTGACAGTTCCGTCTCGGCTTCGACGCGGCGCAGGCTGCCCTGAAGTGATGCGAGAATCAGCTCATCCATCACCTGGGGCTTGGCTTCCACCGGAGGTTTATTCTCAAACTCGGCGTTTTTTTGCGACAAAAGAAATTCGGCGATGTCCGAGGCTTCCTGGTCGCTTAACCTAAGGTTGGGCATGCGCGTGGAGGTTGAAGTGTGCTTCGGGTCCTTTAGCCACGTGAAGAGCCACTCAGGGGTCACCTTGCTTCCGAGGTTTGAAAGTTCGGGGCCATGGTCACTGTCCGCCAGCGGCGGGATCGAAACGCCCCCTACGGCATGACAACCTAGGCACCCAAGCTCCTTCACCAGCTTCTCGCCGTTTTCGGCGTTACCGGCGAGCGCGGGTTTTGTGAGCTCGAGGGGTTCGGAGTTTTTGATCAAATAAGCCGCGATGGCCTTGATGGCTGCGCGGTTTCTTTCCCGGTCTTCGGGTGAATCGGTGTTCGAAAGATGGAACACTTGGGGCATCTTCGTGGAAGGTCTGAACGACTTCGGGTCTTCGAGCCATTTTTCGATCCAGGCGCCGTCCAGTTTGCCGGCAACGCGCGAGAGATCAGGCCCGACTTTCCACCGGTCCTCAAAGCCGCTGACTTTATGGCAGTTGAAGCAGCCGTGAGTTTCCGCGAGCTTTCTTCCCCTGTTCAGCTTATCGGCCTTGGGCACTTCGACAACTCCGTTGTGGCATTTGGCGCAGGATGCTTGCGTGAAGTTGAGGGGCAGCATCTTCGCTTCCCACTTTTCGAGTTCTTCCCAGTGATATTTTTTTTGCCAAGTCTCTTTTTGGGCTTCGGTTTGCGGCGTGTGCGCCGAATCCTTGAAGCTCACGGAGTGGCCGTTGCCGCCGTGACAGGTCGTGCAGCCGAATTTCTCGATCGGGTGAGGTGATTGAGAGCCGAGGTAAAGTTCCAAATTTGGATGAGCCCTGAATGGCTGAGGTACGTTTCCGCCTTCGGCGGAGAACCCTTTTTGGTCTATCCCGAGATGGCAGGTGGTACAGCGGTCCACCTTCTGCACCCTTGCGAAGTGATAGTCATCCTCCAAGTCTTCCAGCACGATCTGCTGGATCCTTAGGCTTGGCGCGATGAAATCGACCATCGGCGCGTTCAGGACCTCTTTGGCGAGCGTCGGTTCCACGCTCTTGAGTTTACGCTCGAGGCGGGTTTTTTCTTCCAGCGTTTTTTCAATTTCTTTTTGGATCGACCGCTCGTTGGCCCCCATTGCGTCCAGCGCAGCCTGGTTTTCCTCCTTCTCCTTCTCGAGCCTCTCCAAGCCGAGTTTTGCCTGCGAGAGCTTGGGTGCCAGCGCTTTCAATTTTTTTTCGTACTCCGATGCCTGCGGATCCTGGTGCGCGCGGGTTTCCTCCAAATAGTACTTATAAGAGTCCTGAAATTGCTTTAGGTCCTGGGTTTGAGCGAGTGCCTTGGCAATTTCCGTATCGAGACGATTGATCTTGGCCTGCAGAGGCTTCCGGTCGGCTTGCCGGGATTTAAGATCAGCGTCGGCGTCTTTCCATCGCTTTTCCAGCTCTTCCAATCTTTTTTTGTCTAGCCCCGCCTCGACGATTTTCAGCTCTTTTTTGGTCATTTCGGTTTTGAGCCGAATGAATTTTTTCTGATAGGTTTTCCATTCGCGCGCATAATCGACATAAACGATCGCCACGAGCGAGAACGTCAGCACGAGGCTCACCCCGGCGAACCAAATGAACGTTTTGTGAACGCTGTAGAGGGTCGGAGTCTCTTTGGCCATGGGCTAGATGTTGAAGAAAAATTCGGGGATCGCGACGAGGTATTTCAGGTTGAACGCCCACCGCAGGTACATCTTGATCGGCAACGCGATCATCGTGAGCAGGATGATCATGAGCACCGAGTAACGCGCGGGTTCCAGCTTTTTGTAGAGCTCCTTGAAAGCAGTCCGCGCAAGCACGAGCGGAGGAACCGCAAAATACAGGAGGACCAGAACGAAACCCGGTAGTTCCCGGATGAACCACTGTTTGGGCAATCCCACGCCCAGCCATTTAATGAAAATAAGCTCGGACAGGTTGACATTCACCAGCGGCACGACCTTATGCACGTCCCATACCTCGAACGGCGCGAAGAAGTTCCAGTTCGGGCCCCGCAGGAAGGTTCCCATGACGATGAGGAGGATCCAGAGGATCCAGAAGCCGAAAAGATAAGTGATAATGATAGGCCTGCGCGCTTTGTAACAGTAGAAACCGGAATTGGCCGGGTCGCGGTCGAGGTAAGGGATCGCGCACAGGCCTATGATAATGAAGGTCGGCAAAAGAACGCCTGCGATCCATGGGTCAAAATAGACAAGCATTTCCTGGAGCCCGAGAAAATACCAGGGCGCCTTGCTCGGGTTGGGTGATACGGTCGGATTGGCCGGCTCCTCCAACGGCGCTTTCAGGAAAAGGGACCAGATCACGAGCATCGCGCCATAGGCGAGCGCCACCACGAATTCAATGAAAATGAGGTAAGGAAACACAAGCACCTTGTCGTTGGTTTCCTTCTGCTCGAGCGTCGGCTCCCCTTTTTCGATGCGGCGGTCATTGTCCACCGCTTTTTTCATCGCGAACCAGGTGAAGTAGCCGAAGATGAAGATGAGGCCGACGATCGGGACGTTGTCGGGGGTGCTTACGATCTTTCGAAAATGCTCATCCGTGAGGCCCATGCCGAAAAATGCCAAGACGAGGAACAGGATCCCGAGACCGGCCCATTTGGCCGTGAGCTGTCTGGGGAACAGCACGAACAGGACAAAAACCGCGGTCGCGAAACTGAAGATAGTGACGGGAGACGAGACGGCGTTGACGAAATGCTTAAACGACTCAATCATCCTATAAACCTAAGTGGATTTCGCAGATTAAAAAAATGATTACGCTGATCAAAACGGTTAATCTGCGTAATCATTACTTCAATCCGCGTAATCCACATTATAAAGGTCCACTAATGCCGCCGTCCTTGCGGATCCTCCAGAAGTGCACGGACATGAGGAGGACGACGACCGTCGGGATCGCCACACAATGCAGGATATAAAACCTCAAAAGAGCCCCGGCGCCCACGAAGCGGCCGCCCAGGAGCGCGAAACGCACGTCGCTTCCGGAATGAACAAGTTGGATATCCCCCAGGGATAAAAGCGACGCCCCCGGCCCCTCATGCCCCAGAAACGGGGTTGCGCGCGCCATGTTGCTCCCCACCGTGATCGCCCACATCGCCAGTTGGTCCCATGGCAAGAGATACCCGGTGAAGCTTAATAGCATCGTCAGGACCAGAAGAATTACGCCGATCACCCAATTGAATTCACGCGGCGGCTTGTAGGAGCCCGTCATGAACACGCGGAACATATGGAGCCACACCGTGATGATCATCGCATGCGCGCCCCAACGGTGCAGCTCGCGCATGATCCCGAACGGCACGTGCTCGCGGAGTGCGAGGATGTCGTTGTAGGCGTATTCCACGGTCGGCCGGTAGTAGAACATAAGAAGAATGCCGCTTACGACGAGCGTCAGGAACACGAAGAATGAAAGCCCTCCTGCGCACCAGGTAAATCCGAAACGCGCGCCGGATTTTCTCACCTTGACCGGATGCAAATGAAAGAAAACATTGGTCATCACCGAAAGCGCCCGGTCGCGGTCGGAGGTCGAGTAACCGTGGCGGAACATCGACTTATAAATCTGCGAATCGGTGATAAATTTACCGAGATTAAATTTTAGTTTTGACGAAGGTTCTGGCATAGTTTTCCTCCAATTGTGGCATCCGCGGGTGACGCGCAAGACGCGCGGCGCCCCATTCGCTCGCAGCGCTCCTTGAGTGACGCGAGAACGAATGGGGCTGTCGAAGCGGCTCGCCACAAAGCGTCGGCGAGCCCGTCCACAAATCGCGCCGACGCGTGTGGACGAGCCCGACGCGATTTGTGGCGGGCAGGACCCGCGGATGCAGCCATGCTGGCAAATGTTATGTCAGCAAACAAGGAATGACTCCGGGTTGTTCCACTCCCCTTTTTCCTGCTGGAATTTTTTGCTTTTATCGATCAGGATCTGCCCGTCGTCCGCAAGCGCGATCCGGTACCGTTCGAGAGGCCTCGGCGCCGGGCCTTCAAAATTAATGCCCGTTTTGTAAAATCCGCTGCCGTGGCAGGGGCATTTGAATTTATTTTCGTTGGAAAGCCAATTGGGCGTGCAACCCAGGTGCGTGCAGATCGTGGAAAGCGCGTAGATCCCCTCGAGGGTCCGGACCATCCAGACGCCGAATTTCTCCTTCCAGCGCTCGTCCACCAATCCGACTTCATAATCGCTCGGAAAACCGGCCTTGAATGAAGTGGGAGGCTCGAACACGACATTCGGAAAAAGAAAACGAAGCACGATGGAAAGGGCACCCCCCGTCGCGGCCGCGAAGCTCACCCAGGCGATGCCCACCCAGGAAAGAAAACGCCGCCTGTCCATTGTGGGCGCTCCTGCCTGGCCGGCGGGCAGGCCGACCGCCGGTTTAGGCGCAGGTTGTGCCGCAGGTGCAGGAATGGTGGGCGGTTGCGGAGTATCCGGCATTTAAAAATCCTTTTGCTAAATTTAAATCCTTACATTCTAATGGTGTTAATTTGGAATATCAAGTCCGCCATAAAGCTTGTCGGACTCGTCCACAAGGTCCATGATAAGTATGTCAAGCTTTATGGACGGACTCGCCTAGGCCTTGTGGCGAGAGCGTTGTAAACTTCGATCGCGGCTTGGCGCACCTTTAAGCTCTTGTCTTCGCGCGAGATCGTTTTAAGAATCTGGGCGGATCCTCCGTCGCCGACGAACGCGATCCCCCGGATCGCGTTGATCATCACGGTCTCGATCTCGGCATCGTTCATGCGCCAAGCGGCCGCGAGGCCCTCTCTATCCAACATTTCGAGAAGCACCGGGAGGCCGGAGCCGTCGTCAAGCCTCGCCAGGGCAAGCGCCGCGTTCCATCGTACGTCGGCAACTTTGTCATCCAAAAGAAGCCTTAAATCCGGCGCTGCTTCTGCGCTTGCGATCGCTCCGAGGACATAGGCTGCCGTTTTTCTTAAACTTTCTTTCTCATTTTTCAGAAAAGGAAGGATCGCGGGCACTGCGGACCCGGCCTTCGCATCCCCGAGCGCCCAGAGCGCATAAAGCTGCACGTCCTCGGAGGGATCCGAGAGGGCGCCCGTCAGCGCGTTTCGAGACACCGTATTGTCAAAATGGCCCAGCGCCATGGCAATGTAACCGCGCGTTTTAGCGTCGTAGCGGCCGGCGTCGCCGAGGATGTGGATCATTTCGTTCAGGAGGCCTTCCGAGCGTATGTTTTCTTTTCGGCGGTTGAGTTCATTCGAGAGCTCAAACGCTTTTTGCCAGCGCTTGGAGGGTGAGCCCGTTTTGATGGCCGTGATCAGCGTCTCAGGTGTTTCCCGTTCATTGGTCAAAAAAACTACCGTGCACAAAAGCACGGCCATGCCGACCGCGATCAAAAGCGGGAACACAAAAAGGCCGAAGAAGAGTTTCCGGCCGGTGTTGGGTTTGGGCGGAGCCTCGGGCGCGTTCATTGTCACCACTAATGCACCCCAGGGGTGCATTTTAGGTTCAGTCTCAGACCCGCCCAGGCTGTTGAGGCCACGAGAAGTGCCGTGATCATGAACGGCAGCCGGTAGCCGGCCGTGATCAAGACCCCTCCCCACGTGGGGCCGATCACACGACCCAGCGCCGACATACCCTGGGCGACGCCCATCGTAGCGCCGACCTTTTCTGGGGGTGAATGTTTGGAGAGCAAGCTGTTAAGCGTGGGTCCGTTGAGACTTCCGCCGACGGCCAGAAGCGCGAGGTAAAATGAAAGGGTCAAAAGATTGCCGGCGAAAGGGATCAACGCCATGCCGGACGCCATGAGAAGGCTGCCTGCGACAAAAAGACCCTTTTCCCCAAATCTTTTTTGAAGCGTATGAATAAATATGCCCTGGACGAGGATCGCGATGAGTCCCATGAAAGCAAATTGCATGCTAACTTTTTCGACCGGCAATGCGAGGCGGCTCTTACAAAAAAGCGGGAAAGCGCTGTAAAGCGTGGAGTGTCCGACGGACAAAAGAAGAAGGGCAATGAGCAGCGCGGCCAGAGCTGACCCACGGTTATCACCGAAGGCGGACCGCCAGAATTTCTGCGTGAAGATGCTGCTCCGAACGACCCTGTCGGCATCGCCGGAGACGGAAAGAGCGACGGTCTCGGGCAGTTTTGTGAGGACGAGAAGAAAGCTTAAAAGCGATAAGGACGCCGCAAAGAGTCCCGGAAGCGCGAATTTATTTTCACTCATTTGAAAAAACCCCGCCACTGCCGGATGGATGAGGAGCGTGGCGATGGCCGGGCCGGCCACAAAACCGATCCCGAACGCGGCGCCGAGTAGCCCCATGCCTCTGGCCCGCACCTCGCGCGAGGTGACATCCGCCACATAGGCCTGCGCGGTGGAAATATTCCCGCCCATGGCACCCCCGAGGAGCCTCGAAACCAGAAGCATGCCGAGCGAATGAGAAAACGCGAAAAGAACGTAGGAAAGCGCCGAACCGAACGTGCTTAAGAGCATGACGGGCCGGCGGCCGAAGCGGTCCGAGAGGCCGCCCCAAAACGGCGAGAACACAAGCTGCGCCAGCGAGTACACGCTGTAAAGAAGCCCGACCGTGAGCGCCGAGGCATTGAACTCGGAGGCGTAGAACGGAAGAAGCGGCAGCACGATCCCGAAGCCCATAAGGTCGATCAATACCACCAGAAATACCGTGAAAAGTGCCAATTTTTTATTCATGAATTATGAGTCCAGATAAATGGTCCGCTCGTCACCGCTCTCCTCCTCCACTTCCACATCGTCGTAGACGCCCGAAGGAAGCTCCTGGATAAAAAGGGATTTGCGGTTGATCACGGTGCCTTCATTATAGTCATAACGCGTCATCGCGTGAACAAGAATCAACTCTTCTTTCGCGCGTGTGACGGCCACGTAAAAGAGCCGCCGCTCCTCCTCGATCGCTTCGGCGCTTTCCATGGACTTGGCATGAGGGAAGAGGCCCTCGGAGAGTCCGATCACGAACACGGCGCGCCACTCCAGACCCTTGGCCTGGTGGATCGTGGAGAGAACCAATTCCTCCTCCGGCTCGTCCGCAAAAGCATTTTCCACCAGGCTCTCCCCTTTAAAGCTTTCCCGGAGCGTCACGTCCGCGAGGAATTCCTTCAAATGCTTGTAAGTGTGCGCGAAATTGACAAGCTCTCTTAGGTCCTCAAGCCGGTCCCGCGCGTTCTCAAAATTCATGAGCACGTGTTGGTTGTAGCCCTTATCGAGCACTTGCTCGATCAGCATGTCGGCGCTGTCTTTCAACTCTTCTTTGATCAGGTTTTTGAAGATCTTCTTGAAGCCCGACAGGCCGTCCCTCACTCTCGGCGGCAGGTTTTCTCCGAAAGACGCGGCCGCAACCTTTTTTAAATCCCCACCCTCTTTTTCCACCAGGTTAAAAATTTTTTCGGCGAAGCCGGCACCGATGCCCGGCTGAAGTGTCAACGCGCGGATCCAGGAAAGCTCGTCCAGGGGGTTCAGCACGATCTTGAGAAAAGCAAGCACGTCCTTGATATGCGCCTGTTCGAAGAACCGCACGCCTCCCCGGATCACGTACGGGATCCCGCGTTTGGCAAGCTCCATTTCAAGGTCCGCGGCCTGGTAGCGCGCGCGGAACAGCACCGCGATGTCCGAGAGTTCCATGCCCTGCTCTGCGAATTCCGAGATCTTTTGCGCGACGAACGCAGCCTCCTGACGGTTGTCGCGCACTTTTACGAATTGGGGTGCCTGGCCTTCGTTTTTGATGGCCTTGAGCGTCTTGGGGAACTGATGGACATTGTGGCGGATGCTCTGGTTGGCGAGCTCGAGGATGGGTTTGACGGACCGGTAGTTGGTCTCGAGCTTAAAGATCCTCGTATTTTCAAAATGGCCGGGAAAATCCAGGATGTTCTGGATGTCCGCCGCCCGGAAGGAATAGATCGACTGGGCGTCATCGCCGACGACCAACACCTGTTGGTGATGGCTGGAGAGGCTGTAGATGATCTCTTGCTGGAGGCGGTTCGTGTCCTGGTACTCGTCCACAAGGACATGGCGGAACCGGCGCGTGAGGCGCTCGCGGATCTCGGGGGATTTCTGCAAAAGCTCGATCCATCGGACGAGGAGATCGTCGTAATCCAGGTTGTGGGTCTTTCTTTTCTTCTCGTCGTAGAGCGTTTTTATTTTCTCGAACTCCCGGATGAACTGCACGAGGTGCGCATAGTGGTCTACGACGACGTCGGCGACCGGTCGTTTCGCGTTCACCGAGAAACTGAGCACCGAGTGCACGATGCCGGGTTTCGGGAAACGCGACCCCACCGCCTGGATATTGAGCGATTTCACGCAGGCCTTTACGAGATCCCGGCTGTCTTCTTCATCGAGAATCCCAAAGTCCTCGGACAGCCCTAGGGCGCGGCCATGGATCCTTAAGATCCGGTTGCCGATATGATGGAACGTGCCGCACCAGAGCCCCTTGGCCTTGGTTTTGAGGAGGAGCTCCACGCGCGTGCGCATTTCCTGGGCGGCTTTGTTGGTGAAAGTGACAAGAAGTATCTCTTCGGGGCGCGCGCCTTTCTCGAGGAGATAGGAAACGCGGTATATCAAGGTGCGTGTTTTTCCGCTCCCGGCCCCGGCCAGCACGAGGCACGGTCCGTCGGCTTTTGTCGCCACTTCATATTGAGAAGGGTTGAGCTCCTTTTCGTAGTCGATCGTGAACTGTGCGGGGATATCCGGGGTTCTTAGAACGTATTTTTTACTCAAAGGCGGGGCGCTTTTTAACCGGACAGTTCTTTCACGAGCTGGGTCATGCGGGTTACGACATGGTTGGCCATTTCGACCTCCGAGGAGTCAAAATGCCTGTAAAAATTAAGGGTCGAAATATTCACGACGCCCAGAGGTTTTTTCCCCTCAAGAAGCGGAATGCAAAGGAGCGAACGCAGCCTGATCTCGGGCGTGTGGTTGGGTCCCTTTAATTTCGTGATCGAGATGATCTTTGATTCCTTGAGCGCCAGGCCCGCGATCCCCTCTCCCCATTTTACGGGGATACCCGAGATCGGGTAGACTTTGTAGCCCTTGGCCGCGCAGACTTTGAGCTCCCTCGCCGACTCATCGTAGCGCATGACCGAGGAGCGCTCCGCCCCCAGGAGTTGGATCAAAGAGCCGAGGCAAAAGTCGAGCACCGTGTGGGTCGGCTGCTCGGAGGCCCTTTTTTTATCCAATTCGCTCAAAAGCACCGCAAACTCGTTTTGTTGTTTCGTTTTTGTGAAGAGGATCGCGCTCGCGATCGCCTTTGAAACAGTCTGGCCCAGCCGCTGAAAGAACTTGAAATTCGATTTTCCGAAAAAATGCTCCACCGGCGTTCCGACCAGCGTAAATCCGATCACCTCGTGGAATTTGCGGACCGGCAGGACCACGAACTCACGCTGGGTTTGCGTGCTGTCGAGGTCACCCAGGCTTTTCGGAAGGCTGCGGGTGCCTTTGAGGTGCGCGTATTTTTTTGACTCGTCGTAGAGCGCGTCCTGGAATTCTTTGGGCAGCTCCGAGTAGTAAAAGGTCTCGAGAATGTCGCACTCGGCGGATCCTTCGGATTCCCGATGATAAAGGGTGACTTTTTTCCTTTCCTCATCGAAAAACCCGAAACAGACATCGGAGGCGGTCGGGCAGTTCATCAGCAGGTGGTCGGTGATGATCTTTAAGAGCTTGGGCAGATGCGGTTCGCTGTCGATCGCGTCGGCCAGTTTCTGGATCCGGGAGAGCTGGTAAAGGCGGTTCCTGAGTTTTTGGTTGATGTTGTGGATCACCAGCTGCATGGAACTGAGCTCTTTTGAGGAGTGAATGAACGCAAAGTCCTTGGTCGTTGAAAGCTCCTCACGGAGGGATTTGTTCTCTTCCAAGAGCCCCTCCGTCATATTTTGCATTTCTTTTTTAGCGGCGTGGAAATACGCGATGGCGAGCGTCGTGATCCCTTCATTATGGATCTCTTCAAGTTCGACCAGGATCTCGGGGAGTTTGGGGCGATCGGGGTAGGATTCCACGAATTTCCCCGCGCAGATCTCCTCGAAAAGATGCAGGCAGATCATGACCTCTTCGAAGGGGATGCCCATTCGGCAGAACATCTCCCCTTTTTCGGCAAGATTTTCAAAGTAGAGATCCAGGGAGTTGTCCCGGAGGCAGCCTACGAATATTCCACACAGCTCCCGGAATGTTTTCTCGACCCTCTTTCCGGGAAAGAAAGATTCGCGGCCAAAATTGCCCAGATACAGCGCCGACCAACGGTCCGCCAACTGGTCGATCGTGGGAGCGAGGAACCCTGCCGCCTCCACCCAGGGGCCCCGGGGCGTAGCGGTTGCCGCTACGCTAGACTCTTGAATGCTGACGCCGGATCTGCCGTTCATGGGGCTATATTATATGACAGCCGGCGGGGGTTGTATAGTTTGCTATGGCCGTAAAGGCGTGGCGTGGACTAGCCTACGACGACCCGGTCGGAGACTTGGATAGGTCTGGAGAGGGTCTCTGGGTTTAACACCACAGCGCTTGTATGAGGCCTTAATTTTTGCACGATGCCCTTGGCGACCAGTTGTTTATCACGCACAAACATGACGGGCGCGTTCATGGACAAGCCTTCTTTCGAACCCGCATCGATGATCACAAATCCATAAACAGGATCGGTGTATACCACCTTTATGTTGGAATCCGCGGCTTTTTGCACGAGAATGCTGCCCAATTCCACGGAAGGCGCCGTTGTTTTAGCGGCGTTTGCCGAAGAAGATCCATCGTGGGAGCCCGCGAGTGGGTTTTTTGATCCCTTGAGGCTCGCCAAGAGGTCTGACTTGTCCGTTTCGAGCTGCTTGATCTTTTGGTTCAAGCTTTCGATCGTGCGTAATTTGGAGTCCAGCTCCTTCTGAAGGGCCGCCTTCTCTTCGGCGGCGACCTTAAGGCTTTCGGTGACGTCTTTCAAGTTTGTTTCCTGCCGGGAAAGGCGTGACTGAAGCTCGGAAAATTGCGATTCATAATGCTGTTCCATCTCAGCTTTTTCGGCCAAAAGATCCTGCAAACTCTTTTCTTTTTCCGAAAGATCGGCCAGGGTTGTCGCAAGCTCGGTCTCAGTTTTCAACCGAAGCTTGTGCTCAGTCAGACGCGCGTTGTTCACGGAATAAAAAAGGTATGCGGCCAATGCCGTTACGAGAACTAGAATGACAACGAGCGGGGAGCGTTTAGTCATGTTTCCTGGGCAGGAACCACAGGCTCAGAAAGAACTTCGCAGTCTTGACTCTCGGCATGCGGATACGGTACCGCAAATATCTTTAAAAAACAATAGTTTTATATAGTTTTGATAGGAAATTAACTAAGCGTTTTTCTTTTTCAACGCTTCTATTTCCGTTTTTAGATTTTCGATGGTTGTCTGTTGTTCCTGCAGGGCTTTGACGAGAAAGGGCGTCACGTTGCTCGCATTGACGCTCAAGTATCCCTTTTCTCCCGATCTTTCCACGCTGTCAGGAAATACCGTTTGAAATTCCTGGGCCGTGTAGAAGTAGTAATCACGGTCCTTGATCTCGGGATGAGCCGACAGATGATCTTTTGTGTATCGAAATTTTACGGGACGTAGTTTAGTGATGGTGTCCAGGGCGTTTGGGATATCTTGGATGTTGGTCTTGATGCTGCGGTCAGACAACACGTTCCATGTGTCACCTCCCGTCGTTTTAAAGGCGTTACCGCCGACTTCCAAAAAATATCCGTTCTGCGGCCACGTCCCAATGCCGACATTGCCGTCTTCCGTGATGACCATGCGCGGCAAGCTGTTGGTGGCGAACCAAAGCCGGCTGTGGGTTTCAGTTCCGACGAGCATTTCGCCGTCGCTACTGCCGATATCAGGCGTGCCCCAGTATCCGTTCATCGTGATGACGCGCACTGCGCCGGTCGTGTAGCGGCTTGCGCCGTTCATGGCGCTAAGCTGGTAAGCTGCGCGCGGACCGTTCGGAGCCAGATCCACAATTCCTTCCCAATTGCCTGGATTATAAAGGGTTCCATCCCCACCGATCGTAACCTGTGCACCGCCGCCCGGCATAATATTCACTAAGTCTCCTGCTGGATTCAAGGTCAAGACACTTGACCCTGTCCACAGGCTCGGGTTGCCCATGTAGTTATCCGTAATCTGGAAGGCCAATCGGGAACCGTTCCATTTCACGCCCATGCCGTTTGAACTTCCGGCAGGTCCCAAAAATATCATGGCAGCCTCGGTGGGATCTTCGGCCCCGAGCAGCACGGTTCTCGCGCTGGAGGTGGTGTTGTTAACCATGATGTTTCCATTATCCACCTGGAGACGTTCCTGAGGAGTTGTTGTATTGATGCCGACGTTTCCGGAGGTATCAATCCGCATGCGCTCGTAAAGCACATTGCCAGCGGCCGTTGAAAAGGCAAGGTCCCCAAAAGCGTCAAAGCCTGCGGCCGTCGCTCTTATGGCTGCGGCAGTAAATAATCCGTTGGCAACATTGGCTCTGGAAATACCAAAAAAAAGCCCTGAGTAGTTGTTGAGGGTCTGATCCGTATTTTGAATGAGAATCCCAGAGTTCAAACTCGGTGTTGTGGCGTTGCTGGCAAATGCAACTTCCAGGAGCGCCCTAGGGTCCGTGGTCCCGATGCCTACAAGGGATGTCGGCAGGCCTCCGGTCGCCAACGTCGTCTTGTCGGTTGAACTCAGGGTCTTGTATTGCCCGTCCGGTGATGGATAGTAGGCGGTAATCTTCACGTCTTCGGCCCCGGCGGAACCGGCGAGTGCCCAGGCACCCAAAGTAAGAAGCGCCAGCGTAAAGATCGGGCGATCTGCGAATAACTTTTTCATGGTTTGCTCCTTTTTGTCGTTTGCGTTTATGATCACCAGTCTCCTATGGAGGTGGATTGGATCTGGCGAAGCGTCGTGGCGTTGTCCACCGGTGAGATTTCGACTTTAACGTCATCGATGGTCCGTTTCGCGAGGCTTAGGGTATCGTTATCCAGATCAAGGTAATAGGTGTAGGCCCCGTCATCGGAAAAGGGGCCGCCTTCCGGAGACACGTTTTTCCATAAGCGCTCCATGGCGTCGACGAATCCGGATTGCGCCCTCAGGTATTTCGACATGCGGACTCCGACGATCTCCTGCGTTTGCACGTTCAGGTTATAGCCCGCGCGGATCGTGAGCCCGGCCAGCGTCGTAAAAAGGAACATGAGTATGAAAGTGACTGCGAGGACAAAGCCTCGGTCATTATCAGTTAGAGGTGCCACGGGCCTTCATTCTCCTCACAATGACGAGCGGTTCAGGGCCTACATCGACCACGAGCTTTATCTCAATCGTCGTGGAGTCGATCTTTTTGAAGTAGCAATGGTCGGCGGCGCCGGGGTCGGTGACTACGGGGAACCCGCCGCTGGGCAATTCGTCGTCCGTTTCGGAAACGTTGCCCCCAATATCGTGCCAATAACGCTGCCAATTAAGCTTGTTGTTGACAAAGCCAAACTTGGTCCAAGTATCATCCAGGGTTGTTTCCGGCGTGCCGGTGGGCGGCGTTCCCGTTCCGTTAGGAACATTATATTCTTCCGTGAAATCCCAGCGTACCTTGAGCTGTGGGGCTTCTTCATTCAATCCGAGCTCGTTGCCGGACAGGTCGAATACGCGCACGCTGTTGGCCAGCGCGATACGCCGCGCGATGATTTCAACCGCGAAATACGCTGGGATCCGGAGGGTCCGCTCCCCGAGTTGGGCTAGGTTCCTCTCGCCCGAAAGATAAAGGTTTGTAGCGCCCAAGATCACAACAGACATGAGAGAGGTGGCGACCAAAAGCTCAACCAGGGTAACGCCTCTATTCTTTTTTATTCGGGCTCGTGTCACCATGACGTCGTGAACCTCACCTTTCTGTATTCTCTTCCCGCCGGATCCGGGTCTTGACTCACGAGGTAAGAGGTCGTATACAGGGTCCCGTTCACCGTCGAGTCGCCGACAGTATGCGTTCCGATCGTAAGCGCTCCCCCCGGATCATCCCAGGTGGCTTTCACCGCGTTGTAAAGATTGTCGACCGTCGAGGAGGTAACAAACCCCCCCACGGGCCGCTCGGGTTCCAGATAACGCAGGGCCTGTATAAAGCCGGCCGCCGCGGCCGCAAGCGCAAACCCCAAGAGAAGGGTCGCGACGAGAACCTCCATCAACGTGAACCCGTCCCAGGCGCGGCTATGTTTCTTCCATGACCACGCCGCTTTGGTCGATGCCGTACACACGGCCGCCTCCGTTCGTTTCTGTGGCTTGGACAAAAAAAGTGTGAGGTTCGCTCACATTGTCGGCCGTGATGGCCGTGATTTTGTAGTAGTTTGTTACGATATCAGTGCCAAGGGCGGTATTGATCGCGTTCACATCCAGCCCAGCTCCGTTGCTGCCAAGATTCAGATAATCCCCGGCGTTGTTCAAGGCGTGCAATTTTTGGGCCGTGTACAGTACGTACAAGTTTGCCTGTGCCTCGGTGGCGCGGCCGTTTTCTATAAAATTCCGGTACGTAGGCACGGCGATCGTCGCCAAGATACCGACGAGCGCGACCGTGATCATGACCTCGATCAGCGTAAATGCAAAAAGCTTTTTTAAGGAAACCATTAGAGTGTCCCTCCGAGTGCGCCCGCCTGGTCCAGCGTGACCGTTTTTCCGGACACGGGGGTCCCTCCGTTGCCGGTGGCCGTGAGCGTAAAAGTCGTCGCGGCGCTTGTCAACGCGTATGTAAATTTAGGCATTTGGCCTCCGCCGGGGTTATTGGGGTCATAGTCGAGTTGCGTGAGATCACCCCCCACATCGTAGGTGCCGTTCAAGGTGAGATACCTTATGAGCGAGTCTCGGGTGGCGGCCAGGTTTGTGACAGCCTCCACGCACAAGGCCTTGTTTCTATGAGTAATAGCGTTGGGCACCGCCATGCCTGCCAAGATGACAATGAGTGCCACGACAGTCAAAATCTCAATATACGTAAGCCCTGCATTTTTTAGTCTCATATCATCCATAGCCTCTCGACCTTATGAAAAGGGGTTAATAATTAGCTAAAAAAGATAATTAATATATATATACAGTTAAACCTAATAGAAGTATAACATATTTTAAGCAATTTTCAACCCACTGGGGTGGCTGATTATCGGGTACATCCTAAGCTAAGTTGAGCAATGTAATGATATAACTTATTTGTTTATATTAGGTTATAAAAATTATAAGCGAGTTATCAGTGAATGACGGTAGGCAGTGTAAAGATGGGCATAAACATAGCGATGACAATAGTGCCGACGAGCAAGCCCACGAAAGACAATACAAGAGGTTCTATGATCACGCTGAGGCGCGCCGCAAAGATATTAACCCTATTCTCAAAGTAGAGTGAACAGCGGTCCAGCATATTGGGCATCTTGCCGCTCTCTTCCCCTATCATGACGAGTTGCACCATCATGGTTGAAAAAAGCGGCTCCGATCTCATGGCGTTTGCCAACGTTTCACCCTGCTGGACCGCCAATGACACCCGGGCCATCGCCGCCTCGTACACGCGGTTTCCGCAGGCCTGTGAGACGATCTCCAGGGATTTTATAAGGTTCAAACCGCTGTTCACGAGAAGCGATAGAAGCATGTTGATCCGCGCGTGGACGACTTCATGGACCACCTCTCCGAATATGGGGAGCTTAAGGATCATGGAATCTCGCACCTCTTTTCCCTTAGTGGTCGAGAAATAGCGCTTCACGAAATAGAACATCAGGGCCATTACGAGGATCAAGAGGACAAAGTACCGGCGCATCCAAAAACTGAGTGTCAGCACCCCTTGGGTCAGTGCCGGCAATTCGGCGTTGAAAGACTCAAAAATACCGGCAAAAACCGGTATCACTTTCAGCATAAAAACGGCGATGACGCAAACGGCCGCCGTGACTAAAATACAGGGGTAGATGAGCGCCAATTTTATTTTTGATTCGAGGCTGTGTTTGGCCTCAATGCTACGGGCCAGCTCATGCAGGATGTGCGATAGATTGCCGCTGGATTCACCCACCTCGATGATGAACGGCCAATAGGACGGAAAATATTTGGGGTGCCTGGCGATACTGTCCCTGAAAGTAGAGCCTCCGCGGACGCTTGTCGTGATCTCTTTGATGACATCGGCGAACTGCTGACTGGGCACGAGCGAGGAGATGATCTCGAGGCTTCTTAAAAGAGGCACGCCTGCGTCCAACAGTTCCGCCGTCTGGCCGATAAAAAAATGAATGTCTTCGAACTTTACCCGTTTTCTCTTCTTTCGTTTTTGCTTGGAGAGGACTTGCCCCGGAGACACGGCGGAAGTGAGTTGAGTGATGATGAAGCCCTGGGACTGGATGGCCGAAATAGCGGCCGATTCATTGGGAGCCTCCTGAACTCCCGAAACGATATTGCCGGCTTTATTCATGGCCGCATAGAAAAACTGTGGCATTTTGGGTCCTATTCGGTTCCGGACAGAGTGATGCGGAGGACCTCATCCACGGAAGTCTCTCCGGCGGCCACTTTCTTATAACCGCTTTCTTCCAGCGTGGTAAGCCCCTCTTTGCGTGCCTCGGCCCTGAGATGCGCGATCGAGGCCCTTTGGGCCACCAGCTCCTGCAGTCTTTCCGACATGGCCATCATCTCATAGATGGCCATTCGGCCCTGGTAGCCGGTCTTGACGCAGCGTGCGCAGCCG
>CAYJVC010000002.1:0-100190 GCA_964373505.1 uncultured Planctomycetia bacterium | reverse complement strand
AAGTCGAAATGGGTAAGGGCGAGTGCGCAGCTTAAATGATCGCGCGATTTACGCGACCAAAGGGAGGCCGCAAATTTTTATTTGCGGCACTCCGCGCCGATCTTTGGGATCGGCGCTTCGCGTCAAATCGCCCGCGCGTCCTTCGACTGCGCTCAGGATCGTGGTGAGCGAAGTCGAACCATCTCCCTGCACCCCTGGGCACGATACTTAATTCGCCAAATGACTTCATGAGGGTTCAAGGCCGACGCTCACCGAGAATTTTTGTGGTATAATACATTTTTATGCCGCTTGAATATATTGGTAAATCAGGTCACAAGAAAGTTTTGATAACACCCTATTGTCAGAGAAGATTAAAGCAGAGGAATTTGAGTTTTAAGGAAGTTTTGCAGGCCCTATCGAAGCGGGAGATTTCTTATCCTGTCGATGAAGACGGCAGGCAAAAAATTCGATCCACGATTGGCTCCGGCAAGAAGGCATTTCTAACGATTTTGGAAGACGAAAAGAAAATTATTGTAATTACAGGAGGTGAAGCATGACAATGCCTCGAAAAGGGATTATCAAGGTCAGAAACAAGACATTGCAATACATCACGATTGACCCTCAATATGGCTGTCTTTATCTTCAGTTTAGCAGCGAAAAGATCGCCAAAACTGTCGAGCATGCCGACTTCATTAATATTGATCTGGATAAAAAAGGCCACCTTGTTGGCATTGAGTTTGTCGGTGTGAAAAAGATTCGACGTGGGTTAAAGCATATTTTCTTAGAACTGGCCAAGGTTTACAATAGGCCGGAGCTGGCTCGGATTCCCTCTGAACTCAAGCGCGATTTGGCAGTCGTCTAGAGCGGGTGATGCGTTCTCTCACTATTTCCCCAGAACCCGTTGTAAAACTCGAAAACTATTTTAAGGATTCTTTCGACAACGCCGTCGCGACGGCGCGCACCTGTTATTCCCCGCGCGTGGTCACCTCCGAAGACGTCCACAAGGACGAGAAGGCCCGCCAGCGCCGGGACGAGATTGCCGAATCGATCTACAAAGCCGGCCATCACACCACGATCCAGCACGCGACGTTCCAGTTCATTTTGGACAAGGTCTCGCGTCAATTCATCTGGTCTTTTCTTCATTCACACCCTTATTACAATAGCGAGCAAGTTTCTCAACGTTATGTGCACGTGGCTTCGGAAAATTTCACGGTCCCTCCCATTGAGAGCGAAAAGGCTCTGGAAATTTACATGTCCACGATCCGGCTCGAGATGGAGGCGTATGAAAAACTGATTCGGATCCTTGAGCCCGTCACGCGCGCGCAGTACGCGAAGATCTTCCCGAACCGCGACCCTGAGCTTAAGAAATGGAATTCGGCGCTTCAAAAGCGCGGGCAGGAAGTGGCGCGCTATATTTTGCCGGTCGCGACGCACGCGCATCTCTACCATACGATCAGCGGCCTCACTTTGCACCGCTACAACAAACTGTGCGAACAGTACGACACGCCCTATGAGCAGAAGGTCGTGGTCCGGAAGATGATCGAGGCGGTGAATGAGGTGGACCCGCTGTTCTTTAGGAATATCGAGGATCCAATTCCTCTTGAAGAGACGCCCGAGTACGTGTTTTTCGCGGAGCGCGGGCTCCTGCAGGAAGTAAAAGACCGCGAGGGATTTTTAAAAGAGTTTGACGCCGGCCTCGAAGGCCTGACTTCGAAAATGGTGGATCACAAGGTGAACGGCCAGAAAAGCATGGCGCAGGCGGTCCGCGCGGTGCTCGGGCTCACCGAGGACAAGCTTTCGGAGCACGAAGCGGTGGACCTCGTTTTAAACCCCGCCAAGAACCCTTATTTCGCAGAAGCGCTCAATATCACGACCCTTGGCAAACTCACGCGCACGATGGCGCACCCTCATTTTACATTCCAGAAAAAGATCAGCCACACCGCCGATTCCCAGGACCAGCGGCACCGCATGACGCCCGCCTCCAGACCCGTGCTTTACAGGCATTTTGCGCCCTCCCAACCGGATTACATCGTGCCGGCGCTTGTGCAGCTATCGCCCGAGGCCTTAGGCTTTTACCGGGACACGATGAGAACGATCTGGCACAACATGACGCTCCTTTTGAATGAAGGCGTCCACGAAGAGTATGTGATGTATCTTTTGCCCAACGCGTTTCCGATCCGTTTTTTCGAATCGGGTGATCTTCTGAACCACCATCATAAGTGGACCAAACGCCTCTGTTACACCGCTCAGGAAGAGATCTGGAGCATGTGCCGCGATGAGGTGATGCAGGTGAGCCGGATCTTTCCCCAGATCGGCCGGTACCTGCTCCCACCCTGCGGCCTCCGCAATCTTTCCGGCACGCGTCCTATCTGTCCGGAGGGCGAGCGATTCTGCGGCGTGCCCGCATGGAAATTGCCCGTGGAGGATTTTGCGCGGGTCATTTGACAATTTTTCAAGAGTTTATGATATAATACTCTCGATTTTTATGAGGAGAAAATATCCGATGAATGTGGTTAAAATACCCTGGTTGTTCTTGACAGTGACGCTGTTCTCGTTCTCGTGGTCTGTTTCCAATGCCGGCGGGCAGGATTATGCCGGCAACGAGGATCCGAATAAAAAGATCCTCAAGCAGGGCCTCTTAGGTGCGGGTGTCGGCGCGATCTCCGCCGAGGCATCCGGGGGTAAGGCAGGCACCGGCGCGCTGGTCGGAGCAGGTACGAACGTCATCGGCGGTGCGCTCTTGGACACGCTCACCACTCCGTCGCAACCTCAGCGTTCACAACAACCCGTTTATGTCCAGCAGGCGCCGCAACCTCAGTACGTCCAGCAGTCTTCTTATCCCGTGCAAACCCAGGGCAGCACCCAGCGCGTTGAGCAACAGCCGGTTTATTATCAGCAGGCCCCCGCTTATTATCCTCCTCAAGAAGATCCCAATAAAAAGATCCTTAAAAGCGGTTTGATGGGCGCGGGCGTTGGGGCGATCTCGGCCAGCGCGTCCGGCGGCAGCGCCGGCAAGGGTGCATTGATCGGAGCGGGAACGAACGTGATCGGCGGCGCGCTCTTGGACACGTTGATGAGTCCCTCGCAACCGCAGCCCCAGCCCGTGTACTACCAGCAGGCTCCGCAGTATCAACCGCAATACTCTTCGTCTTCCACCCAGCCCAAAAAGAAGATCATTCGCAAGTATGATTCGGACGGCAATATCATCTCCGAAGAAGAGGTTTGGGAGTGACGCGATAGCGTCATCCTGAGCAAGCGAGCGTAGCGAGCGCGTCGAAGGATCAAAATATCTTAACAACGCCCGGGCCGTAAGGCTCGGGTTGTTTATTTTCAGGATGAAAACCAAAGAAACACTCACCCAAGAAATAAAGGCATTCGCCGTGGTCGAAGCCGGCTTTGACCTCGTCGGCATTTCGCGCGCGGAACTTCCGAGCCATCACGGAAAAGCTATTGAGTCCTGGGTGGAGGACGGTTTTGCGGGCACGATGGGTTATATGGTGCGAGACGGCAAAAAAAGGGCCCATCCGGAAGCCATTTTGCCGGACGCCAGGTCCGTGATCTCACTGGCGGTGAATTACCATCACCCGGAGGACCCCAGGCCCGAGGGTGCGGGGACCGGGAAGGTCGCCAAGTACGCCTACGGAGCGGACTATCATAAAGTCATTGGAAAAAAACTGAAGACGCTTGCGCAATTCATCCGGCAATCCGGCGGCGAGGAAGCCCGGGTCAAGGTCTACGTGGACACGGGGCCCGTCCTGGAAAAGGCGTTCGCTCAAGCAGCGGGGCTCGGATTTTTCGGGAAAAATACGAACATCATCACCCGCAATTACGGCTCCTGGGTGTTCCTGGCGAGCATTCTCACGAATCTGGAGCTTGAGGCCGACGCGCCGCATACCGGCAGTTGCGGCTCCTGCCGCATTTGCATTGACGCCTGCCCAACCCAGGCTCTTCTCGGAGATTACCGGTTGGATGCCCGGCGCTGTATTTCCTATCTTACGATCGAGTCTAAGGAGCCAATCCCGCTAGAATTGAAGGGCCGGTTGGGAGAGTGGGCATTCGGGTGCGATATCTGCCAGGACGTGTGCCCGTACAACTTCAGGGCTAATACTACGAGGCACGAAGAACTTTATCCTAAAAAGATCGCCGGAAGCTGGGTGGAGCTTGAAAAAATTGAGAAACTAGCGACGGATGAGGGGTTTAACAGCGCTTTTAATGGAAGCCCCATTAAGAGAGCAAAAAGACAAGGGCTTTTAAGGAGCCTGAAAGTTGTGATTGAAAATAGGGAAATGGTACAATAAAGGTTTATTTGAGAGGGTGCATGTCGTCATTGTCACAGGATGAGATCTTAAGATACAGCCGGCACCTCATCATGCCCGAAGTCGGGGTCGAGGGGCAGGTGAAGCTCAACGCCGGCAGGGTCTTGCTTATCGGCACGGGTGGATTGGGCTCGCCGGCGGCGTTGTACCTCGCGGCGGCCGGCGTGGGCACCCTTGGGCTCATTGATTTTGACAATGTCGATTACTCCAACCTACAACGACAGATCATCCACACTACGTCCAGCGTGGGGAAGCCCAAGGTTGATTCCGCGAAGGAGCGCCTGGCAGAGATCAACCCCCACGTTAAAGTCGTCACCTATAATGAGATGCTCACGAAGGACAATATCATGAGAGTCCTCAAGGACTACGACATCGTGCTCGACGGCACCGATAATTTTCAGACTCGCTATCTTGTGAATGATGCCTGCGTGTTTACCAAGAAGCCTTTTGTTTACGGAAGTATTTTCCGGTTCGACGGACAGGCGACGCTGTTCTACCCGGGCCGGGGCCCCTGCTACCGCTGCCTTTTTGCCGAGCCGCCTCCGCCCGGCATGGTCCCCAGCTGTGCGGAAGGGGGGGTGCTCGGCATCCTTCCCGGCGTCATCGGCGTGATCCAAGCCACGGAAGTCGTGAAGCTTCTTTTGGGCAAGGGCGATCTTTTGATAGGGCGCCTCCTTTTGTACGACGCGCTCAAGATGAGCTTCAGAGAAGTGAAATTCAGAAGAAACCCAAAATGCCCGGTGTGCGGGGACGATCCCACGATCAAGGAGCTCATCGATTACGACGCGTTTTGCGGCGTTTCACGCGGCGAGGAAACCAAAACCGACGGAGCCAAAATGGGAATAAAGGAAATTACGGCCAAGGAACTTAAGACGAAGATAGATCGGAGAGAGAAATTTGTGCTGATCGACGTCCGTGAGCCGAATGAATTCGAGATCAATAAGATCCCGGGGGCCAAGCTGATCCCGCTCGGCAGTTTACCGGAACGGGTCAGCGAGCTTGACAGCGCCGATGAGATCGTCCTTCACTGCCATTTCGGGGGCCGCAGCGCGAAGGCCTGCGAACTTCTGCAAAAGATCGGTTTCAAAAAAGTAAAAAATCTGGCCGGCGGGATAGACGCCTGGTCCCAGGACGTGGACCCAAGCTGCCCGCGCTATTGACCATGCTCACCAACACGGAAGAAATCCAGCAGTGTTTCCAAAAAATGGAAGAGGCGCTCAAAAGCACCAAGCGCCTCCTCGTGTTGACGCACGACAACCCGGATCCCGATTCGGTTTCGTCGGCTTTTACGCTGGCGTATCTCATCAAACATAAATTCAAAGTGCCGACGGGGGTCCGGTACGGCGGCATTGTCGGACGCGCCGAGAACCGCGCGATGATCCGGCTTTTGGGGCTTCGCATGAGCCCGCTCTCCGAGTCGGATTTCAGGCCGGGCGTGGATTTTGCGCTTGTCGACATGCAGCCGAAGACCGGCAACAATTCATTTCCCACCAACCGCAAGCCCCTCCTCATCATCGATCACCACCCCTTACGGAAAACAACGAAGGCCGATTTCATCGACATCCGCACCCACTACGGCGCGACCGCCACCATTTTGACGGAGTACCTTCTGGAAAGCGGGTTGGAGATCCCCTCGAAACTGGCGACCGCATTGTCGTACGGGATCAGTTCCGAAACGCAGGACCTCGGGCGTGAGGCGGGCGAGAAGGACATTCAGGCGTACCTGGCGCTTTTTCCGTTAAGCAATAAGAAAATGCTCGCGGGGATCGAGCATCCGAAACTGCCACGTGACTACTTCATCGTGCTGAACCGCGCGCTGCACCACAGCTTTATCTATAAGAACGCGGTCGCGACTTCCTTGGGCGAGATCGAGAATCCCGACTTTGTGGCGTCGATCGCCGATTTTATGCTGAGACTCGAGCGTATCAGCTGGGCGATGTGCCTTGGGCGTTATCGGGATAAGATCATCGTTTCGATCCGCACCACGAATTCCAAAGGGGAGGCGGGCCGGTTTCTCAGGCATCTGATAGGAAAAAGAGGCACGGCCGGCGGGCACGGCATGATCGCCGGAGGGCAGGTGGTCTGCTCGACGATGGAACATGACAAGTGCACCGAGATCGAAGACGAGCTTATTCAAAATTTTCTCAAGAAATTAGGCCATAAGGATGCCCAGGAAATGACCCCGCTCCTGACCACCGAAGCCATCCGCGCTTAACCCGCTTTTCCCGCTCCGAACCACAACCTATAGCGTTTATTTTCTCTTGCGGGTACGAGAATTTGTATTATAATCTCATCAAGGAACATGCGGTCTTACAGGGGACGTCCTAAAAAAGAGGAGCGGGCTTAATGACAGATTTCTTTGAGAGTGAAAGCTTTGTTTCGCCTTTGCGTGTGAAGGACGATGTGGCCGGCCGGTGGGGAAGCGTGAAGGCGGCGAAATCCTTGGAATTTCTTGTGAAAGGCGACGCGTTGGAAGGCTCCAAGGAATTCAGCGAGTTGCTTTTGAGTCTCAAGAAGCGCGGCGTGAAGATCTCTCACGAGTTCGTGATCCGCTTGGATTTTCCCAGATCCATCAACAAGGATAAAGTGTTGTCGCTCGTCGAGTCCATGCCCACGTCCAGGAACGGCTCTCTCAAAGTGCGTGTTTGGCAGGAAAATCCCACCCAGGCGCCCGCGGAAGCCAAATCTTAAGATGAAGATTTTGCAGGAAATTTCCAAACGTCCTTTAAAAACCGTTGAGATCCTTGGGATCGGCTGTTTTGAGGGCGACAAGGATTTTCTCAAAGCCTCCTCGTGCCTGGACGCGCGCACAAAAGCGGCGCTCGGAAAGGTTCTGGCTTCGAAAAAAATTTCTTTCAAGTGCAGTGAAACATTTTTCACGCCCGCTCCTTTTATGAAAGAGGCGGGTGTCATTTTTTTCATAGGCCTCGGGAAACGGGACAAGTTCTGCCTCGAGCGGGCCCGCAAGGCTGCCGCAAAATTCCTGTCACAGGCCAAGGCCTTTAAATATAGAACCGCGCGCCTGGACCTGGATAGCCTGTCGGAGAAATTTTCGCTCGCCGAGCTTGCCGTTGCTGCCGTGGAAGGGGCAAGACTCTCCGATTATCGCTTCGACAAATACAAATCGAAGCCGGGCCCCGCACCCCTATTGGAAGAATTATTTCTGTCCTCTGCCCGGAGAGAAAAGGGGAATGAGGTCCGAGATTCGATCGTAGAAGGCGAAGTCCTCTCGGACGGCGTGGTGTTTGCCCGGAATCTGGCGAACGAGCCGGCCAACGTGATGACGCCGACACGCCTGGCGAACGCCGTCAAGAAAATGGCCGCTAAGAACAATTTGATCTGCAAGGTCCTCGGCCGTGCCGAAATTAAAAAGCTCGGGATGAACGGGATACTGGCGGTGTCCCAGGGCAGCGCCGAGGAGCCGAAATTCATCATCCTGGAGAACAAGGCCGGTCGTTCCAAGTTCTCGAACCCCGTGGTGCTGGTGGGAAAGGGCATCACGTTCGACACGGGCGGTATTTCGATCAAGCCTTCGAATGACATGGACAAAATGAAGTTCGACATGTGCGGCGCGGCGGCCGTGTTTGGCGCCATGAAGGCCATCGCGAACCTCAAGCTTCCGGTCCGGGTGGTGGGGCTGGCGCCGGTTTGCGAAAATATGCCGGGCGGTCGCGCGCAGAGGCCGGGCGACATCATCACGATCTCGAACGGGAAGACTGTGGAGGTTTTAAATACCGACGCCGAGGGGCGCCTTATTTTGGCGGACGCGCTGAGCTATGCGGCCAAATACAAACCGAAGATCCTCGTCGACATCGCCACGCTCACCGGCGCCTGCGCGGCTACGTTCGCGGACCTGGCGACGGGAGTGATGGGCACGGATCCCGAGCTCGTTACGCGGATCAAAGAGGCGGGCGAGCATACGGGCGAGCGCTGCTGGGAGCTTCCGCTGTGGGATGAATATTTTGACCTCATCAAGGCAACTTACGCGGATATTCAGAACATCAGCAAGAAGTACGGTGGCACGATCACGGCCGGAATGTTCTTGAAAGAATTTGCGGACCACACGAAGAGCTGGGCCCACCTGGATATCGCCGGCACGGCCTGGAACGAGGGCGCTCCAAAACCGCTTTCCCCGATCGGCGCCACCGGTGTGGGCGTGCGGTTATTTGTGAAGCTGATCAAAGATTATTTGAAGTGAAAGCGGTTTTCTTCGAGAAACACGGCGGGCCGGAGGTCCTGAAGTACGGCCCGTTCCAGGACCCGGTTCCGGGTTTCAATGACGTTCTGGTTGGTATTCAAGCCTGTGCTCTAAATCACCTGGATATCTGGGTCCGGCAGGGCATTCCCGACGTCTCTCCAATACCCCACATCCCGGGGTCGGACATTTCAGGTGTAGTGTTGGACACCGGCAAGGGCGCCAAACGCTTCAAGAAAGGCCAGAGCGTTGTGGTCTCGCCCGGCCAGATCCCGCCGACGGCACCCGAGAGGTTCGAATCACGCGACAGCTACTCGCCGGAGTTCAAGGTCGTGGGCCTGCAGATGCAGGGCGGTTATGCGGAGAAGATCGCGGTGGACGAACGCTTTGTGGTCCCCGTATCGGACAAGTATTCGCCCGAAGAATGGGCCTCGGTGCCTCTCGTGTCGCTCACGGCGTACCACATGCTCGTGACCCGGGCGAACCTGAGGCCCGGCGAACGGGTGCTCGTGCACGCGGCCGGCTCCGGCACGGGATCCGCCGCGATACAGCTGGCGAAGTTCCTGGGTGCCACGGTTTACACGACGGTCGGCGATTACAAAAAAGTGGCCCGCGCCAAGAAGCTCGGCGCGGATGAGGTGATCCTTTACAAGACGAAGGATTTCTCCACAGAGATCAAGGAGCTGACGAAAGGCCGCGGCGTGGACGTGATCTTTGAGCACATCGGTCCTGAGACATGGCAGAAGAACCTCTTGTCGCTCGCACGCGGCGGCCGCATGGTGACCTGCGGGGCCACCTCCGGACCCAAGGCCGAAGTGGATATCCGCCATCTTTATTCAAAACAGATCAGCATCCTGGGGTCCTACATGGGGAGTTTTTCGGAACTCCTGAAAGTTTTGGAGCTTGTCGAGTCCGGCCGCTTGGTCCCCACGATCGATCAGGTATTCGGTTTAAAGGAAGCCCAGGAAGCCCATCGCCGCATGGAATCCCGCCAGAATTTCGGAAAAATCGTATTGAAACTCTAAATCGATTACTGGTATACTGAAAAGTTAACCAATAAGTCGTTGGTTTAAAACAGGTTAGTGCCAAGATGACAAACCCGGGTATGCCTCCAAAACAGGGGCTTTACAACCCCGCCTTCGAAAAAGACAGCTGCGGCGTCGGCTTCGTCGTGGACGTGAAGGGCCGTAAGTCGCATAAGATCGTGCAACAAGCACTCACGGTCCTGAATAACCTCCGCCACCGCGGCGCCTGCGGCTGCGAGGCCAACACCGGCGACGGCGCAGGGATCCTCCTTCAAATCCCCCATAGCTTCCTAAAAAAGGCTGCAGCGTCCGAGCGCATTTCATTGCCGGAAAGGGGAACCTACGGGGTCGGCATGGTGTTCGTTTCTCCGGACGCCAAAGAAAGGGCCGCCTGTGAGAAACATTTCGAATCGATCGTCAAAGAAGAAGGCCAACGTTTCCTTGGCTGGCGCACGGTCCCAACCGACCATGCGATGCTGGGTCCCACCGCGAGGCTCTCCGAGCCTTTCATGCGCCAGGCGTTTATCGGAAAGAATCCTAACCTGAAGGGCGATATGCAGTTCGAGCGGAAACTTTATGTGATCCGACGCCGCGCCGAAAACGGGGTCAGGTATTCCGGAAAAGTAAAAGGCGGCCGGTTTTTTTACGTGGCGAGCCTCTCGTGCAGGACCCTGATCTACAAAGGCATGCTGATGTCGGAGCAGGTGGAATCGTTTTACCCGGATCTCAAGGACCCCTCGGTCGAGACGGCGCTGGCGCTCGTACATTCGCGGTTCAGCACGAACACCTTCCCGAGCTGGGAGCGCGCACATCCCTACCGCTATATCGCGCACAACGGAGAGATTAACACGCTTCGCGGCAACGTGAATTGGATGCACGCGCGCCAGGCGATGTGTGAATCCGGCGTTTTCGGCGATGACACCCAGAAGATCCTTCCCGTGATCTGCGATGACGGCTCAGACTCGGCGATGTTCGACAATTGCCTCGAGTTCCTCGTGCTGGGCGGGCGTTCCCTGCCGCACGCGGTCATGATGATGATCCCCGAGCCCTGGTCGAACCATGAAAGCATGAGCGACGAGAAAAAGGCATTTTACGAATACCATGGCTGTCTCATGGAGCCATGGGATGGGCCCGCCTCGATCGCTTTCACGGACGGCGTGAAGATCGGCGCGGTGCTGGACAGGAACGGCCTCCGGCCCTCCCGCATCTACGTCACGAAGGATGGCCTCGTCGTCATGGCCTCGGAGGTAGGTGTGCTCGACATCGAACCGGAGAGGATCCTGCAGAAAGGGCGCCTGCAACCGGGCCGCATGTTCTTGATAGATACCGAAGAAGGCCGCATCGTGGATGACGAAGAGCTTAAAGCGCAGATCTCGACGGAACATCCGTATCGGCGGTGGCTCGATGAGAACCTGGTCAAACTCGAAGACCTGCCGGAGGCTCCGCATAGGCACGAGCCGGATCATGCGACGGTGCTGTTGCGCCAGCAGGCGTTCGGTTATACGTTCGAGGATCTTCGTATCCTCATGGCGCCGATGGGTCAGCAAGGCGTGGAGCCCGTGGGTTCGATGGGCACCGACACGCCGCTGGCGGTCTTGTCCAACAAACCGCAGCTACTTTACAATTATTTCAAACAGCTTTTTGCGCAGGTGACGAACCCTCCGATCGACTGCATCCGCGAGGAGATCATTACGTCCACGGAAACGACGATCGGCGCCGAGGGCAATCTTCTGGACCCGAAGCCCGCGAGCTGTCGCCAGATCAAGTTGAAAAGTCCCATTCTTACCAATGAGGAATTTGAAAAGCTTCGCCACATCCAGGAGCCCGGGTTTAAATCCGTGACGCTGTCCCTCTTGTACCGCGTGGCGGGCGGCGGCAAGGCTTTGGAGGCGGCGCTCGAGGAGCTTTACAAGAAAGCCAGCCGCGCGATCCGGAACAGCGCGAACCTCCTCATCATTTCCGACCGGGGCGTGGACCCTAACAGCGCGGCGATCCCGGCACTTTTGGCGGTGTCGGGGCTTCATCACCACCTGATCCGCGAGGGCACGCGCACGAAAGTGGGGCTTGTGCTGGAATCGGGCGAGCCGAGGGAGGTGCACCACTTTTCGCTTCTGGTGGGTTACGGCGCGGGTGCGGTGAATCCCTATCTTGCTTTCGAGACGCTTGACGACATGATCCGTCAGGGGATCTTGACGGACATCGACCACAAGACGGCCGTTAAAAATTACGCAAAGGCCGTTGCAAAAGGCGTCGTTAAGACGATGTCAAAGATGGGCATTTCCACGATCCAGAGCTACCGGGGCGCCCAGATCTTTGAGGCGGTGGGGTTGAACCACAACGTGATCGACAGATATTTTACCTGGACCGAGTCCAGGATCGAGGGCGTCGGCATCGACACGCTGGCCGACGAAGTTTCCAGGCGCCACCGGCACGCGTTCCCCGAGCGGCAGCTGAACGGCGCCGCGCTCGATCCGGGTGGGCAGTACCAATGGAGAAATGACGGCGAATACCATCTTTTTAATCCCGAGACCGTGCACAAACTGCAGCTGGCGTGCCGCACGAACAACTACAAGGTATTCAAGGAATACTCGCAGGCGGTCGACGACCAGTCGAAGCATTACTGCACGATCCGGGGACTCCTGGACCTGAAGTGGCCGTCCAGCCCCGTTCCGATAGAAGAGGTGGAGCCGGTCGAGCGGATCGTGAAGCGTTTCAAATCAGGCGCCATGTCGTACGGCTCCATCAGCAAGGAAGCGCATGAAGGCCTGGCGGTTGCGATGAACCGCCTCGGCGGCAAAAGCAACACCGGCGAAGGCGGCGAGGACCCCCTGCGTTATGTGCCGGAGCCGGGAGGGGATTCGAAGAACAGCGCGATCAAACAGGTGGCCTCGGGCCGATTTGGCGTAACGAGTCTGTATTTGGTCAAGGCCAAAGAGCTTCAGATAAAAATGGCGCAGGGCGCCAAACCCGGCGAAGGCGGCCAGCTTCCCGGCGCGAAAGTATATCCCTGGATCGCGAAGGTGCGCCTTTCCACGCCCGGCGTGGGGCTCATTTCGCCGCCGCCGCATCATGACATTTATTCTATCGAAGACCTGGCGGAACTTATTCACGATCTTAAGAACGCCAATCACGAGGCACGTATCAGCGTGAAACTCGTGGCGGAGGTCGGCGTGGGCACGATCGCGGCGGGTGTTGCCAAGGCGCACGCGGACGTTGTGTTGATCAGCGGCCATGACGGCGGCACGGGCGCGTCGCCTCTATCGAGCATCAAACACGCGGGTGCGCCGTGGGAACTGGGCTTGGCGGAGACGCACCAAACGCTTGTTTTGAATAATTTAAGGAGCCGCATCGCCGTCGAAACGGACGGCCAGCTTAAAACAGGGCGCGATGTCGTGATCGCCGCGCTCCTGGGAGCCGAAGAATTCGGTTTTGCGACGTCGCCGCTCGTCGTGCTCGGTTGCATCATGATGCGCGTCTGCCATTTGAATACCTGCCCGGTCGGCGTGGCCACGCAGGACCCCGAACTCCGCAAGAAATTCACGGGGGACCCCGCGCACGTCGTTAATTTCATGAATTTTATCGCGCAGGAAGTGCGGGAGATCATGGCGAAGCTCGGCTTCCGGAGCCTGAACGAAGTGATCGGCCGCACGGACAGGCTCGAGCCCAAGAAGGCGATCGATCATTGGAAGGCTGGGGGGATAGACCTGTCCAAAATTTTATATCAGCCGGACGCGCCGCCGGACGTGGGCCGCTATTGCCAGATCGGGCAGGACCACGGGCTCGACAAAGCGCTCGACAACACAACGCTTCTTAAGCTCTGCGAGCCGGCGCTGAAGGACCGCAAACCCGTGCGCGCGAGCCTTCCGATCAAAAATGTCAATCGCGTGGTCGGCACGATCCTCGGAAGCGAACTCACGCGCCGTCATGGTCCGGAGGGACTGCCCGAGGACACGATCCACCTTAAATTCACGGGCTCTGCCGGCCAAAGCTTCGGCGCGTTCATTCCCAAAGGCATCACGCTCGAGCTGGAAGGCGACGCCAATGATTATGTGGGAAAGGGATTGTCGGGTGGGCATATTATAGTTTATCCGCCCGCCAAAGCCACTTTTAAACCGGAAGAGAACATCATTATAGGAAACGTCGCGTTTTACGGCGCCACCGGCGGTGAGGCTTATATTCGCGGCATGGCCGGCGAAAGATTCTGCGTCCGCAATAGCGGCGTCCAGGCGGTGGTCGAGAGCGTGGGGGACCACGGCTGCGAGTACATGACGGGCGGGTGCGTGGTGGTACTCGGGCCCGCCGGGCGGAACTTCGCGGCGGGCATGTCGGGAGGCGTCGCTTACGTGCTGGATACCGCGGGGACCTTTCCCGCGCGCTGCAATAAGCAAATGGTGGACCTCGAACGGCTGGATAAAAAAGAGGAAGTGGCCGAAGTGCGCTCGATGATCGAGCGCCACGCCAAACACACGGACAGCAAACTCGCCAAAAATATTTTGGATCTCTGGGAAGAGATGGTCCCGAAATTCGTAAAAGTCATGCCCAAGGATTACAAACGGGTACTCGAATCCCTCGAGCGCGTGAAGAGCGCGGGTTTGAGCGGCGAAGAGGCGATCATGGCGGCGTTCGAGGCCAATGCCCGCGATATGGCCCGTGTGGGCGGCAATTAGGCAATTCGATGAAAAGGACTCATCTGCTGCGTTGCACAGCGTCGCTCCCTTGTGCGGCATATTTCACAATACGCCTCCGCGGTCGCTAGCGTGCGCCTTGCATCTGAGCCCTTTTAATCGAATTGCCGTTAAAAGAGAAAACATTTATGGGTAACCCCACCGGTTTCAAAGAGATCTCCCGAGAACTTCCTCAGGATCGCCTCCCAAAAGAACGGACCGGTGACTGGAAGGAATTTCACCACCCGATGCCCGAAGAAAAGCTGCGGGCTCAAGGAGCGCGCTGCATGGATTGCGGCATTCCTTTTTGCCACACCGGCACACTTTTGGCCGGCATGGCGCAGGGTTGCCCGGTCAATAATCTGATCCCTGAGTGGAATGATCTCGTTTACCGCGGCCTTTGGGAGGAGGCGCTTGAGCGCCTTCATAAAACGAACAACTTTCCCGAGTTCACGGGCCGCGTGTGTCCCGCGCCCTGTGAGGGCTCGTGCGTTTTAGGCATCCATTCGCCGCCGGTCACGATCAAAAACATTGAGTGCGCGATCATCGACAAGGGTTTTGACGAGGGCTGGGTGGAGGCCGAGCTGCCTAAGAAACGCACGGGCAAAAAGGTGGCCGTGGTCGGCTCCGGCCCCGCGGGCCTGGCGTGCGCCGCGCAGCTTAACCGCGCCGGTCACTCGGTGACGGTTTTCGAGCGTGCCGACCGGATCGGCGGGCTTTTGATGTACGGCATCCCGAACCCGAAGCTTGATAAAAAGATCGTGCAGCGCCGAGTGGACCTCTTGGCCTCGGAAGGCGTGAAATTCATCACGAACACCGAAGTGGGTAAAAATTATCCGGCCGACCGGCTCTTAAAAGAATTTGACGCGGCCGTGCTTTGCGGCGGAGCCACCAAACCCCGGGACCTTTCGATCGAGGGGCGCGATCTGAAAGGCATCCATTTCGCGATGGAGTTTTTGCACGCGAACACGAAAGCGCTCTTGGATAGCGTCAATTTTCCGCTAAACGGCGCGGCGGACCCGTCCTTTGGCGGAAAAGCGAACGCCGTTTGGACGGACCCGCCGCGCTTTGTGGCGGGTATTTCCGCCGAAGGCAAGGACGTGATCGTTATCGGCGGCGGCGACACGGGCACCGACTGCGTGGCCACGGCGATGCGACACCAATGCAAGAGTCTTGTTCAACTCGAGATCATGGCCAAGCCGCCGCTTGAGCGCTCGTCCGACAACCCGTGGCCGCAGTGGCCGAAGGTTTATAAATTGGATTACGGCCAGGAGGAGGCCGCGGCCGTTTTTGGTTCCGACCCGCGCAAGTATCTCGTGACCGCTAAGAAATTTGTAGGTGATGCCGAGGGCCGCGTGAAGGAGATCCGGATCGTCGACGTGGAATGGCAGAAGGATGACAAAGGCCGGTTCATCCCGAAGGAAGTTCCGGGTTCGGAGAGAACGTTCCCGGCGCAGATTGTTTTATTGGCGATGGGTTTCTTGGGGCCTGAAGAGACCGTGCTGAAAGGCCTAAGCGTGGAGCAGGACGAGCGGTCGAACGCGAAAGCCGAGTACGGCAAGTTTTCGACGAATGTGAAGGGCGTTTTTGCGGCCGGCGACATGCGGCGCGGCCAGAGCCTCGTGGTCTGGGCTATCAATGAAGGGCGCGGCGCCGCGCGCGCGGTCGACGAATATTTGATGGGCACTACGGACTTGCCGTAGTGGGTTGACAGTGAATTCTTTTCCTGATAGTCTATTTCGGCAATACCGGTAGGTGTCATCCGCCAAAGAGCGCGGCGGATTCAATTCGCGCAGTTGACTTACGTCGCTGTGCTCCGTAAGTCAAGCGCTCATTGAAGGAGAGTCCATGGCGAATAAAGAGAATAAGTACGCAGACAACGCATCGGGGCCTTATTATGTCGACACCCAGTGCATTGACTGCGACTTGTGCCGACAGACGGCGCCCAACAATTTTGACAGAAATCAGAGCGGCGGTTATTCATTTTTAAAAAAGCAGCCCACAACTCCCGAAGAGGAAGCGCTTTGCAAGGAAGCCAAAGAGGGTTGCCCGGTCGAAGCAATAGGGAACGACGGCGCTTAGTAATTCGATGAAAAAGTTTGGGCCATGGCGTTCAAGCGCCATGGCCTTTTTTTTGGTAAAATAAACTTATGGCCGATGCAAAGGATCTGATCATCATAGGTTCGGGGCCCGCCGGTTTCACGGCCGCGATTTACGCTGCGCGCGCGAACCTGAAACCGCTTCTCTTCGAGGGGCTTGTGAAGGGCGGCCAGCCGGGCGGACAGCTCATGCTGACGACTGACGTCGAGAACTATCCCGGTTTTCCGAAAGGCATTTTGGGGCCGGAGCTCATGCAGCTTTTTAGGGAACAGGCCGCGCGGTTCGGAACCGAGATTATCGCGCAGGACGTGACAGGCGTCGACCTCTCCCGAAGGCCTTTCAAAGTGACTTCCGACGGCAAGGATCATTTTGCCAAAACGATCATCATTTCGACCGGCGCCTCCGCAAACTGGCTCGGACTTCCGGCCGAGAAGGCGCTGCAGGGTTACGGCGTCTCGGCCTGCGCGACCTGCGACGGGTTTTTCTTTAAAGGAAAAGAAGTGCTGGTCGTGGGAGGCGGCGATTCGGCGATCGAGGAGGCGACTTTCCTCACAAAATTCGCGACGAAGGTCACGATCGTGCACCGGCGCGACGCGTTTCGCGCATCCAAGATCATGCAGGACCGCGCGTTCAAGAACCCGAAGATCGAGGTGATCTGGGACACAGCTGTCGAGGATATCCGCGATCCGGCACAGAAGAAGGTCACGGCTGCGGTGCTGAAAAATCTAAAGACGGGCGAGAAAAACGAAAAAAAATGCGACGGGATCTTCGTGGCCATCGGCCACACGCCCAACTCGGAGCTTTTCAAGGGCCAATTGGAGCTTGATGCGAAAGGCTATGTCCGGGTCCATGACGGCACGCTGACGAGCGTCGCCGGCGTTTTCGCCTGCGGGGATGTCCAGGACTACAGGTACCGCCAAGCCGTCACGGCCGCAGGCACCGGTTGCATGGCGGCTTTGGACGCCGAGCGATTCCTTGAAGCCTCTCATTAGAAAGCCTAGGTTCTTCCCGTTTTTCGGTAAAACGAAAGACGCTTTCCCCAAGAATTTACTTCCCAAAATAAGGACCAAGACCGTTCCGGGCCCCAACTCCCAGAAACTGGCCGAGTCTTTAAGGCGTTTCGAGTGTCCGCAGATCACGTTCATCAATGAGAACTTCCCCGTATTTTTGAAGAGCGCTTTCGGCGTCAATTTCACGGATGTGGACCGCAACCGCTACCTTGATCTCACCGCCGCGTTCGCAGTCGCGAATATCGGTCACAGCTCGCCCGTGGTTTTGAGGGCCATGCAAGCGCAAGCGAAGGAGATGATGCACGGGATGGGAGATGTTCATCCGAATGAGGCGAAGGTGCATCTGGCCAAGCGCCTCTCCGAAATCACGCCGGGAAACTTGAACCAAACAATTTTTTCTTCGACGGGCGCCGAGGCGGTTGAGAGCGCACTGAAGACGGCTGTCATGGCCACAAAAAAAACAGGCGTGGTTGCGTTTGAAGGCGCCTATCACGGCTTAACCTACGGCGCGCTTTCGGCCACGCACCGCGAGGATTTCAGGAAACCCTTTTTGAGACAGCTTGGACCCTTTGTTTGCCATGCGCCGTATCCGGACACGAATGTGTACGAAGAAAAAGCTTCGGCGCTCTCGCTCAAGGCGGTCCAGTCAGCGGTTAAAAAGGCGCGGCGCTCCAAACACCCGGTGGGGGCGGTCCTGATCGAGCCGATCCAGGGGCGCGGGGGTATTGTCCAGGCGCCGCTCGATTTTTTAAAAGCGCTCAGAGCGTTTTGCGACGAGGAAAAGATCCTCCTCATCGCCGATGAAGTATTTACGGGATTCGGCCGCACGGGTTCGATGTTTGCGATGGAAAAAAGCGGCGTGGTGCCGGACCTCCTATGCTTGGGCAAGGGAATGGGGAACGGGTTCCCCATCTCAGCTTGTATCGGCACGACGCGCGTGATGCACCCCTGGGGTGCATCGATGGGCGATGCGATCCACACGAGCACCTTCTTGGGGAATCCGCTGGGTTGCGCGGTGGCGCTGGCCGTGATCCGGGAAATAGAAAATAAAAAACTCGTGGACCGCTCGCGCACGATGGGCGAGTTTTTCCGCAAGGAATTGTGGAAACTGAAGGAGAAACACCCGATCATTTCGGACATCCGCGGCTCGGGGCTCATGATCGGCGTCGAATTTTCCCAGGTGAACTACGGGTCGAAGCGCAAGACGATCATGTCCACCAATAAAGCCCGCCTGTCCGGCAGGCAGGCGTCGGCGGACTTTCAGCCGGCGACGGACCGAGCCAAGGCATTCATCGGCGAGGCGCTCAAGGCTGGCATCGTGCTGCTTCCCGCAGGCGCTTCCCGCAACGTGATCTCGATCACGCCACCCTTTCTGATCTCGGAAAAGGACATTACATTTTGCGTGAGCACGTTCGACAAGATCCTGCAAAAGATGGGCGTGTGAAGCTCGACCGCGAGATCCTGTCATTCATCCGGAGGTATTCGGAAGGTCCGTCGCCGGATCCCGCCTTCGGCTCCCTTGCAACCCGGGTTTTTAAGTTCCAGTTCGAGAACAACCCAAACTACGGGAAATTCTGTCTGACCGTAGGGAAGACGCCGTCGAACGTCAGGCATTGGCGGGAGATCCCCGCCATTCCGTCGGCGGGTTTCAGGGAGCTAGTGTTGACGACTTTTCCCGTCAAAAAAGCCGTGCGCGTTTTTAAGACGAGCGGCACGACCGGTGGAACAGTAGGTGCTTCCGCCACTAGAACATCGGCGGATGCCCCAAGAGGGGCACATTTTTTTGACACGCTGACACTCACGAAAGCCGCCATTATTCCGCCCTTCAGGCATTACCTTTTGCCCGCCACTAAAGCCTCGGCGGGCTTGCGGCCTGATACCCACGATCTGGCGTACTTTTATCTTATCCATTCCCCCAAGGATTCGCCGAATTCATCCCTTTCCTATATGGTGAGCGTTGTGGATGAAGTATTTGCCGGAGGAAGGGGCCGGTATTATATGAAAGGGGAGAATGCTTGTCATGACGCATTGGCCAAAGATCTTAAAATTTGTCGGAAGAGCGCGGTGATATTGGCCACGGCATTTTCGCTCAAAGCTTTTCTGGAAGTCCTCAAGAAAAGGAAGATCGCGATGCGCCTGCCTCCAGGAAGCCGGATCATGGAAACCGGCGGGTTTAAGGGCCGCGTGAAGGAAGTTTCGAAAAAGGAGCTTCATGGGGAATGCCGCAGGCGGCTCGGCGTAGATCCGGCCCACTGCGTCAGCGAGTACGGCATGACGGAGCTTTCAAGCCAATTTTATGACACCACGCTCAGAGATAAAATGCTGGGAGTCGAACGCAGACCTTTCAAAACAGGGCCCGCGTGGACGCGCACGCTCGTAGTAGACCCCCAAACGGGAAAAATGGCGAAAAAGGGTTCCGTGGGAGTCTTGAGGCATTTTGATCTCGCCAACCGCGGCTCGGTGATGGCGATCCAGACGGAGGATCTGGGACGGGAGGTTGGGGAAGGCTTCGAATTAACCGGCCGCGCGAAAAGCGCGGACTTGAGAGGCTGTTCTCTGACTTATGAGGAGTTTCTCGGCTCATGAGATCGGCTGATTCCATTGCCCGCCGCTTAGGCGATCTGTCCCGACGATGGCTGGATAAAAATTATTCGTACCGGAAAAAAGCGCTCAAGCGCCTTGTTGAAAAGTCTCGTTTTACGCGCGACGCGGCGGTTACGCTTCTGGATTCTCTATTCAGTGAGCTTACGACCCCGAAACTCAGAGGTTTGTTGAAAGCCGAGTTCAAAGACCCGCGGGTCCTCGATGGTTTCAGGCGCGACCCGCGAACCCGAACCCGGCACCGCGCCCGGGGCCCGCGAGTGATCACGCATATTTTTTCCGGCAATGTGCCGAACCCCTCGATCGTGAGTTTTATTTTGGGGATGCTCGCTAAGAGCGTGAATATAGGGAAGGTTTCAAGCCGGGATGCGGGCATTTTGGACATTTACCTTGAATCTCTCAGGGCTGTGGACAAGGGATTGTCAAAGACGAACCGGCTGATCAAACCCAGTGACAGAAAGTCTCTGGGTAAAGCGATCGCAGTGTCGGACCTCGTCGTCGCGTATGGAGACGACCGGACGCTTGAGGCGATCCGGAAGCAAGTGCCGGTCAAATCGCAATTCTGCGGATACGGACAGCGCGTAAGTTTCGGGATCTATTTGAAGGAAGCGCTGACACAGGCGAATGCGCCAAGCCTGGCGAAGAAGACAGCGCGTGATATCCGGATGATGGACCAGCGAGGCTGCCTTTCTCCTACGACGATCACCCTCGAGCGGGGAGGGGAGGTTTCACCGCTTCAGTTTTCACGGGCTGCTGCCGGGCTTCTCACCAAAGAACGATGGCTGACCCTGCACGAAGAGGGGACCGGACGTTTCCCTTTATCGGCCTCCGGTAAAGTAATTTACTTTAAGGCGTTTCGAAAGATCGACGAGGTTTATAGCTCTGTTAAACCATTTTCCAAATATTTACAGTCCGTGGCGCTTGAAGGCTCTCAAGACCGCAGACTCAAGATAGCCGAAAAACTCTCCGAGCTCGGCGTCAACCGTCTCTGCCGCGCCGGCCAAATGCAGCGCCCGCCGATCACCTGGCATCATGACGGGATGCCGAACCTCGCCTCGTGGGTGAGGTGGACGGATCTGGAGGATTGATACACAACGGGCGGCGAACATTGTCTTAAGCGGCGGATTGATGAGCCGAGCGGCCATCGCGTCCCAAGCACGAACGGGTCCTGCCGCTTCGACAGCCCCATTCGTTCTCGTGTCACTCAAGGAGCACTGCGAGCGAATGGGGCGCCCCCTGCCTGCCGGCAGGCAGGCGTCTCCGCGTCACCCGTTCGTGCTTGGGACGAGCGAGGCGAATCTATCAGTGCAGCGTTGCCTCGGTGGGGCAACGCAAGCGGCGACGCGAAGACAATGTTCGCCGCCCTTTACTGACAACCTTTTATGGTAAAATACTTCGGATGACCCCATCCCCTCCTTTAAAATTTTTAATTTTTGAGCTTAGCGCCGAGATGGCGAAGCCATCTCAAAAGGAGGGGATGGGGTGAAAAAATTTGTTTGCATACACGGGCATTTTTATCAGCCGCCGCGCGAGAACCCCTGGACCGGAGAAGTGGATGCCGAAGATTCTGCGAAGCCGTACCATGACTGGAATGAGCGCATCACCAAGGAGTGTTACGAGGCGAACAGTCGGGCGCCTATTTTGAACGCGAAAGGCGAAGTCGTCAAGCGCGTCAATAATTTTTCAAAGATAAGTTTCGACATCGGCCCGACGCTCCTCTCCTGGCTCCGCCGCAAGGACCCCGCAACGTACGATGCGATCATCGCTGCGGACCGTGAAAGCGCATCGCAGAGGGGCGGCCACGGCAACGCGATGGCCCAGGTTTACAACCATATCATCATGCCGCTGGCCACGCGGCGCGACAAGATCACTCAGATCTTCTGGGGGGTGCGTGATTTCGAGTTCCATTACAAGAGAAAACCGGAGGGCATGTGGCTTTCGGAAACCGCCGTAGACCGTGAGACGCTCAAGATCATGGCGCAGAACGGTATTCTTTACACCGTATTGTCTCCACACCAGGCCCGGCGCGTGCGGCACATCGGCTTCGGTTCACGGTGGGAGGCCACGCCGAATGAAACGGTGAATCCCCGGCACCCCTACCGCGTGCTCCTGGAAGGGGGCAGGCATTTTCACGTTTTTTTTTATGACGCGCCGGTGTCGCGCGCGATCGCTTTTCACGGGCTTTTGTCCAGCGGGGACAACCTGTGCCATGGGCTTCTCAATGCGTTTTCGCACCGCCAGCGCGAGCAACTGGTCTCGACGGCCACGGACGGCGAATCCTTCGGGCACCACCACAAATTCGGTGAAATGGCCGTCGCTTACGGTTTAAATAAACTCGAGGAGCATCGCATCGCGCGCGTTACGAATTTCGCGGAGTACCTGGACCGTTTCGACTCTTACTGGGAAGCGGATATTCACGAGTCCAGCTCCTGGAGCTGCGCGCACGGCGTGGAACGATGGCGCTCGGACTGCGGGTGCCGTCTTCATCACGAGCCAGGGTGGAACCAGAAGTGGCGCGCGGTGCTGCGGGAAGCTTTCGATTTTCTAAAGGCGATCGTGGACGGGACGTACGAGTCGGAACTGGAAGCCCTGTTGAAGGATCCGTGGCAGGCTAGGAACAATTTCATTGAGGTGTTGCTGGACCCGTCGCAGGAAACCCGAAAGCGTTTTTTGTCAAAACAGGCCCGGAGCAATCTCTCGGACGAAGACGAGAAAAAAATATGGGATCTGCTGGAAGCCGAGAAATTTTCGCTTTTCATGTACACAAGCTGCGGCTGGTTTTTTGATGAGCTTTCCGGGATCGAGCCCGTGCAGGTCATGAAATTTGCGCTTAAGAGCATGGAGCTGGTACAACCCTATTATAAGAAAGAGATCGAGGGTCCATTTCTAAGAATTTTGGCGCGCGCTCAGAGTAACCTGCCGGATCAAGGGACCGGTGAGGACATATTTAATAGATATGTGAAACCACTCAAAGCACCAAATTCCAAACAATAACCAATCACCAAGCACCAAATTCCAAACACGGGTTTGGAGCTTGGGATTTGGTCATTGGGGTTTGTTTGGAACTTGGGATTTGGTTATTAAGATTAGGAGTTTGAATGGGTTTTAAAAGCGGGATCGTCGGGCTTCCGAACGTGGGCAAGTCCACGATCTTTAACGCCCTGACACGGGGCTCGGCGTTGGCGGCGAACTATCCTTTCGCCACGATCGACCCGAACGTCGGGGTCGTCGCCGTGCCGGACGCCCGGCTCAAGATCCTGACGGAGATCGTGCCCACCCAAAAGGTTGTGCCCACCTGGATCGAAATTGTGGATATCGCCGGCATCGTGGAGGGAGCCTCAAAAGGCGAGGGCCTCGGGAACCAGTTTTTAAGTCATATCGCGGAAGTGGACGCGATCATCGAGGTCGTGCGCTGTTTTGAGGGCGGGGACATCGTTCATGTGAGCGGAAGCGTCGATCCCCTAAGGGACATCGAAGTGATCAAAACCGAGCTCATCCTGAAAGACCTCGAAGCCCTGTCCAAACATAAAAGCCGGCATGAGAAAGCGGCCAGGAGCGGTGATAAAAAAGCGGCGCAGGCCTTGGCATGCCTTGAGCGAACCGAAAAGGGTTTCAATGACGGCCGGGCCGCGCGCCAGGTCCCGTTCAGCGCCGAGGAGCGCGCGCTGTTGAAGGACGTGCGCTTCCTGACGGATAAGCCGGTCCTTTACGTGGCCAACATCGCCGAAGAAGCGCTCGGCAGGCCGGACGATTCGCACACGGCGGCGGTTCGAAAAAAAGCCAAGGAAGAAGGGTTCGCGATGATCGCGATCTCCGGGAAGGTGGAAGAGGAAATTTCAAAATTGGAGGCCGAAGAGCGTGACGAATTCCTCAAGGCGATGAACTTGAATGAATCGGGCCTCGACCAACTCGTCAGAGAAGGCCACAAACTCCTTAATCTCATCACGTTCTTCACGGTGGGCGAAACGGAAAACCGCGCGTGGACCGTGGAAGCCGGTTCCACAGCGCCCCAGGCGGCCGGCAAGATCCACTCCGATTTTGAAAAAGGCTTTATCCGCGCGGAGGTGGTCGGTTATGGCGATTTTGTGCGCTACCGCGGCGAGCAGGGTGCCCGGGAGAAGGGAAAGTTCCGTCTGGAGGGAAAAGAGTATGTGGTTCGGGACGGCGATATCATGCATTTTAGGTTCAGTGTGTGAGGTGTGCTATAATGAACACGAAAGGCCGTTCCATAACCTAAGGAGGGTGAATGCTGAAGCAAAGCTGCTTTCTCTGTAAGATCGTGGGACTTCTGGCGATTATCGGCGCGCTGAACTGGGGTTCTATTAGCCTGTTTCAGGTTAATTTCGTAGAAAACCTGCTGGGCCAATATCCGACCGCCGTGCGCGTGGTTTACGGGTTGGTAGGTCTGTCGGGGCTGGCGCTCTTGGCCAGCTACTTCATGGTTTGTCCGGCCTGCAAGAAGCCTTAGCGCTCCCGCCTTGTTGTAGAATTTTCGAATGCGAGGGGTGACGCAGCGGGCAGCCTGCCCGCCGGCAGGCGGGGGCCCCCAGCATTCGAAAATTCATTCATTAATTTTATAAAAGGAGTTCCCAGTGGTTACGATCTCGGAAGGAAAATTAAAAAGTTTGGAGGCCGTTTCCAATAAGAACGGCGTGATCAGCGCGGCGGCTATGGACCAGCGCGGGTCGCTTCAAAAATCAATCGCCAAGGCCAAGGGCGTGAGCGATAAGGAGATCACCTACGCCATGATGTCCGAGTTCAAAGTGGCGGTGACCAAGGCGCTGACGCAGTATGCGAGCGCCATCCTGCTGGACCCCGAGTTCGGCCTCGAAGCCGCGCGCCAGCGCGCGAAAGGTGCCGGGCTTCTTCTGGCCTATGAAAAAACCGGTTATGACGCGACGGAGTCCGGCCGGATTCCCGACTTTATCGATGGATACAGCGCCAAACGCATCAAGGAAGAAGGCGCCGATTGCGTGAAGGTGCTTCTCTATTACTCGCCGTTTGACGACCCGAAAGTCAATCGGAAGAAACATGAGATCATCGAGCGCATCGGCAAGGAGTGCGAGGAGGCCGACATCGCGTTCTTCCTTGAATTTGTCGGCTATGACCCGAAGGGCGGGGACGAAAAAGGTCTGGAGTACGCGAAACTTAAGCCCGAGATCGTGATCCGCAGCATGGAGGAATTCTCGAAAGACAAGTACAAGGTCGATGTGCTTAAGGTCGAAATTCCGGTCAACGTGAAATACCTGAAAGGTTCCAAGGTTTTTAATGGCAAAGAAGCCGCTTATGACTGGGAAGAAGCGAAGGAGGTCTTCAAGCGCCAGGATGCCTGCACGAAGAAGCCTTTTATCTATCTATCGGCCGGCGTGGATGACAATGTCTTCAGGGAGAGCTTGGAGTTTGCGATAAGCGCCGGCGTTAATTTTGCCGGTGTTCTCTGCGGCCGAGCGACCTGGAAAGAAGGCATCCCGGTTTATGCACGGGATGGCGTGCAGGCCCTCGAGGCGTGGCTCAGGGACCGCGGCGTGAAGAACATCCTTGCGCTCAATGCGGTGCTGGACAAAGGCGCCAACCCCTGGCACGCACGTTACGGCGGCCGCGATAAGGTCCAGGTCAAGGCAGCCGTCAATCGGTAGGCCCACCGTAACTCAGCATGGCGTCCTCTAAGGACTACTACCAAGTTCTCGGTCTGAAGGAGAGCGCGAGCTCCCATGAGATCAAGAGCGCTTACCGCAGCCTCGCGAAAAAATACCATCCGGACGCCAACCCCAATAACAAGTCCGCCGAAGAAAAATTCAAGGAAATATCTGAGGCCTATTACGTGCTTTCGGACGCCAAAAAACGCCGGGAGTATGACGATTATAAGAAGGCCGGATTCAGCGGCGGATACAGCGGAGGGCCAAGCGGTTTTCAGGGAGCGCAGGGTTTTAATTACGAAGAACTCTTAAGGGCTTTTCGGGGCGCGCAAGGAGGAGGCGGTCGGCGGGCCAGCTTTCATTTTGGCGGGTCGGCGAGGGGTTTTGAGGATGTCTTCTCCGATCTTTTTTCCACCGGAGGAGGCCAGTTGGGGGAAGAAGCAACTTCGGACCTGCATGCGACGCTTAAGATCTCAAAGTCCAGGGCCCAAAAAGGCGGAGAGGTGAGTTTCGCAACCCAGGAGGGCAAGAAGATCACCGTGAAGATCCCCGCGGGGATCGGCTCCGGAAAAAAATTACGCCTTGCGCGGCAGGGCGCCGAGTGTCCCACCTGTCACCACCCCGGGGATTTTATTTTAACGATCAAAGTGGAATGATTTCTTAAAAGGAGAATCAGGATGCGGGGATTCAGACTTTTATTACTCGGGGTCGTATCGGTCTTCTTGGTGTCGGGATGCGGACAAAAGTCCGAAGAGGCCGAGGCACCGAATGATCCGGCTGAATCTTCCTCGGGCGCTCCTGCCTCGTCGACACAGAAATTATCCATGGACCCGGCGACCGCCGCCACGTTGAAAGGCCGTGTGATCTTAGGAGGGGAGACGCCTGCGGCTCGGACCATTTCTGTTAAGGGAAACCCCGAGTGCGCCCTCTTACATTCCAACGGCGAGATCCTTTCCGAAGAAGTCGTGGCTTCGGACGGAATGCTGCAGAACGTGTTCGTGTACATCAAAGAAGGGCTTGAAAATTATTCTTTCCCGCCGCCGGACACGGCCGTCGAAATCGACAATAAGAACTGCGTTTATGTCCCGCACGTGACGGGGGTACAGGTGGACCAGCCCGTCGTTTTTTTAAACAGCGACTCGACCCTCCACAATGTGCACGCGTTCCCAAAAAACTCAAAACAATTCAATCTGGGGCTTCCTTTTGCCGGCATGAAACAGACCAAAAAATTTGCAAGCCCCGAAGTGATGGTACCCCTCAAGTGCGACGTGCACCCGTGGATGCTGGGGTATGTGGGAGTCCTGCCTCATCCTTATTTTGACGTGACGAACTCCGACGGAAGTTTCAAGCTGAAGAACCTGCCGCCGGGCGATTATCTGGTGGAAGCGTGGCATGAAAAACTCGGGGCCCAATCGCAAAAGATCACGATCGGACCCCAACAAACAAAGGAAATCGTTTTTAAATATTAATATTAGAAATTAGCGCCGGCTTTGGGCGAAACTTTTTCTATCAGGTGCCACACCATTGCCACGCTGATCACCGCCACGATAAGGACGATGACGATGTTAAAGCTGGGCAGGTGGGAGGCGGCGCCCATGCAAAAGAGCAGTGGGACCGACAAATAGGTGTTGAGCCGCGAGGCAATAAATGCCTTTCTTGTGAGCGCCTGGAGATCCGCGGGCGCCTGTCCCGTCTTTACGGATGCGATGATCTTCTGTTGGGCGGGCCAGATGATGAACCAAACGTTAAACCACATGATGCTGCCCAGGAGAGCGCCCAAACTTATCCACTGACCCCACGTGGAGCCGAAAAGCCCTTCCATGAAACCGGTCTGATTCAGCTGGATCTTACCTATAATATAGCTCCAGCCTGTCAGGAACGTGATCATGGCGCCCCAGCGGAACCACCAAAGGGCCCTGGGCATGAGCTGAGGCACGACTTTTTTCTTGGTCTCCGCGTCCATGGTCTTGGCGAAAGGGCCGTTCACGAAGTTGAAGAAGTAGAGAAGCCCTATCCAAATAATTCCGAATATAAAATGGATCCAGCGCAGCGCGAAAAGCACCAGGGTTGCCGGGTCAAGCGAAACTGTTTCTGGCATGGTCGAACCTCCTTATAATTTTGTGATGAGTTTCATTGTATCAGGAGATTTTAGGGGTGTCGAGGCTTAAAAAACACAAAATATTGTGGTTTTTTCCAAAATTTGCTTGACAAGCCACAAGGGCGGGATTATAGTGGCTTCAGGATTAGGAAACGGATGCGCCATGGAAGTAAAATTTGGCGCTCCGTTTTTTCGTCTCGAAAATTAAAGATCACGAGGAGCGACCCCACCATGCAAACAGGTTCGAAAGCGAAAAGCGTCTCCCAGACTCACAGCTCTCTCACCCATGAAGTAAAAAAAGGTCTTAAGATCGAGCGCCGCTTTACGAAATCCGGTGTGAATGCCCTGGACCAGATCCCGTACGAAAATCGAAGCTCCACCATCACCAACACCGACGGCTCCGTCGTGTTTAAAATGGACAATGCCGAAGTTCCAAAGTCCTGGTCGCAGTTAGCCACCGATATTGTCGTGTCCAAATATTTTCGCAAGGCGGGTATCCCTGGCACAGGCTCTGAAACCAGCGCCCGGCAGGTGGTGGAAAGGATCGCGAAGGCGCTTCGCCGCGCCGGGGAGGAATTTGGCGGGTATTTTCGTTCCACCGAGGACGCGGACGCGTTTGAGGCCGAGCTTTCCCACCTTTTGATCACTCAGAAGGGCGCTTTCAATTCTCCGGTGTGGTTCAACTGCGGCCTGGCCGAAGCCTACGGCATCAAGACGGGGAGCGGCGGCAACTGGGCCTGGGATTTCAGGAAAGAGATGCCGGTCTCCACCAAGGACTCTTATTCCCATCCGCAGTGTTCGGCGTGTTTCATTCAAAGAGTCGAGGATGACCTGATGTCGATCTTCGATCTGATAAAAAATGAGGCCAGGCTTTTCAAATTTGGTTCCGGCACCGGCACCAATTTTTCCAAGATCCGCGGGCGGCAGGAAATGCTTTCCGGCGGAGGCACCTCGTCGGGCCTCATGTCGTTCCTTGAAGTGCTGGACCGCGGCGCCGGAGCCACAAAATCCGGAGGCACGACCCGCCGCGCGGCGAAGATGGTGTGCCTGGATATGGACCATCCCGAGATCGCGGACTTTATCAATTGGAAGGTGAGAGAAGAAAAGAAGGTGGCCGCGCTCATCGCGGCCGGTTACCCTTCCGATTTCAACGGTGAGGCGTACAAGACCGTCTCGGGCCAGAACTCCAACAATTCGGTCCGCATCGGCGATGAATTTATGAAAGCTTATCTGGATGGGGAAAAATGGCAGACCAAATTCCGGACCACCGGTGAAGTGAGCGACACCTATGAGGCGCGGGATCTCATGCACCAGATCGCCTACGCGGCGTGGGCTTGCGCGGATCCGGGGGTGCAATTTGACTCGACCATCAATGATTGGCACACCTGCGCGAACACCGACAAGATCCATGCCTCGAACCCCTGCTCCGAATACATGTTCCTGGATGACAGCGCCTGTAATCTTGCATCCATCAATGTGATGAAGTTCTTGGACGAGGACGGGAATTTTGACGTCGAAGGGTTCCGTCACGCCTGCCGGCTTTTCTTCATCGGTCAGGAGATCCTCGTTGATTACGCTTCTTATCCGACCCAGGGCATCGCACAGAACAGCCACGATTACCGGCCGCTGGGACTCGGCTATGCGAATCTGGGCACGCTTCTCATGGTAAAGGGGATCCCGTATGATTCCGAGAAGGCCTCCGCGATCTGCGGCGCCGTCACGGCCATCACGACGGGCCATGCCTACCGCACCTCCGCCGAAATGGCCAAGCACCGCGGGCCGTTCCCGGGCTACGCGGCGAACGAGGAACCGATGCTCCGCGTGATGAGAAAGCACCGTGACGCGGCCTACAAGATCAACGAGAAGGCTTGTCCGCCGGAGATCCTCAAGGCCGCGCGCGAGGACTGGGACGAAGCGGTGCGTCTCGGGGAAAAATACGGCTACCGGAACGCGCAGGCGACCGTGATAGCGCCCACGGGCACGATCGGGCTTCTCATGGATTGCGATACGACCGGCATCGAGCCTGATTTTTCGCTCGTAAAGTTCAAAAAGCTAGCGGGCGGCGGTTACTTTAAGATCGTGAACCAGTCCGTTCCGAGAGCGCTTAAGAACCTCGGTTACCGCGAGGACCAGATGCGGGACATCGTAACCTATGTGACGGGCACGATGACCTTGGACGGCGCTCCGCACATCAATTCCGCGACCTTAAAGGAACGCGGGTTTACGGACGAGGACCTCGAAAAGGTGGAAGCGAATATTCCCGGCGTGTTCGAGCTTCAGTTCGCGTTCAATAAATGGACGCTCGGCGAGGAGGCGATGAAACGGCTGGGTTTTAAGGAGGAAGAGTACAACAATTTCAATTTCAATATGCTCGAGACGCTCGGTTTTTCGCCGAAACAGGTCTCGGAGGCCAATGACGTCGTCTGCGGCCGTATGACGATCGAAGGTGCGCCGGGCCTCAGGCCCGAGCATCTGCCGGTATTTGACTGCGCGAATAAGTGCGGCAAATACGGCAAGCGCTTCATCGCCCCGATGGGCCATGTGCGTATGATGGCGGCCGCGCAGCCGTTCATTTCGGGCGCGATCTCCAAGACCGTGAACCTCCCGAACGAAGTGACGGTCGAAGACATCGAAAAGATCTACGTCGAAAGCTGGAAGCTGGGTCTGAAGGCCGTGGCGCTCTACCGCGACGGCTCCAAGCTCTCACAGCCTCTGAATTCCACTTCGGAGTCGGGCTCGGCCGCCGCGGCGGACGAAGCCAGGGCCGTGGAAGCGGCACCGCGCCGTCACCGGCTCCCGAAGAAACGCACCGGGATCACGCAGGAAGCGCGCATCGGAGGGCACAAGGTGTACGTGCGCACCGGCGAGTACGAAAACCATGCGCTCGGCGAGATCTTCATCGACATGCACAAAGAGGGCGCGGCCTACCGCAGCATGATGAACTGCTTCGCGATCGCGGTCTCTTTGGGCCTTCAGTACGGCGTGCCGCTCCAGGAATACGTGGATGTGTTCACGTTCACGCGTTTTGAGCCGCAGGGGCCTGTGGATCATCCGAATATCAAATTCGCCACGTCCATCGTGGACTACATCTTTAGGCTCCTGGCGATGGAGTACCTCGGCCGGCACGACCTCGTGCAGGTGCCGCCGATGGGGGCCACGACCGACGTGACACTGCCGCCGTCGACAAAACCCCAGAAACACACTGAGCATTCACACTCCCACAGCGCCGAGATCGCCGACTCGCCGGCCAAGGGCCATGCGGAGCCGGCCGATGCGCTCAATGAGCAGCTTGGCAAAATGATGGGCGACGCGCCGTTTTGCTCGCTCTGCGGGCATGTGACGGTGCGGAGCGGCGCCTGCTACAAGTGCCTGAACTGCGGCAACTCCATGGGGTGCTCGTAAAAAAATAATCGTCCCCTCGCTCAAAGCATTTTTTCTTCCATAAATCTTCTCTAAATGGTGGGGAACACGGCATTCCAAAGAACAGAATGCCGTGTGTGCCCCTCGCCAAAAATCGGAATCGCCGCGATGGACGAAATTATATTTAAAATCAAGGGCGCGGCTGGCGCCGATTTTTGGCGTCTCCCCACACCATTTAGTTCAGATTTATAAACGGAAGAAAAAATGCAATTTACTCGGAGAACAATTATTTTTTTACTTCTTATGACACAATGAAAATTCCTACTGCTGATTTTAATTTAGCGGCAACGCTCGAATCCGGACAGGTGTTTGGGTTTCGGCGCGAGGGGGACGCTTTTACGGGCGTGATCCGCGGGGTGCCGGTGAGGCTCGCGAAGCCAAACGGCTTCTTAGAAGTGGAAGGAAGAATAAAAGAAAAAGATGTCCGGGAATATTTTGACCTGGACTTCAATTTAGCGCCCGTCTATGCGCACTTGACGGAAGATGAAAGGCTTTTGCCGGCCTTTGAAAAGCTTAAAGGACTGCGGCTCATCCGCCAAGATGCGTGGGAAGCGCTTGCCTGCTTCATCATTTCTTCCAATAACAACGTAAAACGCATCATGGGGATCTGGGCCAATCTCTCAAACCGCTTGGACGGCGGCGTGCGCTTTCCGCTGCCGGGATCCGTGGCCTGTACGCACGAGCGCACACTTCGCGAACTGGGCCTCGGCTATCGGGCGCCTTTTTTGCAGCGCACGGCGCAGTTTGTGTTCACGAACCCCGCGTGCCTTGAAGTCATCCGCGAGGCGTCCTATGAGGAGGCGAGGGCGCGCGTGATCGCGTTCCCTGGCATTGGCCCGAAGGTCGCGGACTGCGCGCTGCTTTACGGCTTCCGCAAACTCGAGGCGTTCCCTGTCGATGTGTGGATGGCGCGCGTGATGCGAAAGCTTTATTTCCGCAACCGGGAGGTTTCTGAAGACAAAATACGGCAGTTTGCAAGATCGAAATGGGGAGGATTGGCGGGGTATGTCCAGCAGTACCTATTCCATGGGGCCAGAACAGGGATTCTTTGAAACCCTGGGTCAACGGGTAGCAATGCAAATGGGGTCAGACCCCTTTTGAAAGCACTTGATTTTAAATGACTTACAAATTCTGAGGAAGTGATATTAGGGTCAGACCCGTTTTCAGTTTCAGACCCGTTTTCAGTTTAAACGACAGGAGATGCAATGAATAAATGGCGGATTAAATTTGTTTTAGTTCTGGGTTTTGTTATGGTCGTGAGCGGTTCGGAGGAGGTAGGGGCTCAAGGATGGCAGGATTTCTCCGCGGACATGGTGAGCACCGCGAATGGCCAGAGCTTTCAGGGAAAGATCTACGTCTCTCAGGAAAAAACCCGCATGGACATGCCGCAAAATGCCGTGATCACGCGTTTTGACAAAAATGTCACCTGGATGATTGTGCACGAGCAGAGAATGTATATGGAACAGCCCCTGGACCCGACGATGAGAGCCAAGGTTTCGAAGGAAATGCCCGGGGAGGTCGAACGCGTTGCGTTGGGTCCCGAAACGGTGGAAGGAAAACCCGCCCAAAAGTTCAAGATTACTTACACCGAAAACAGGAAGCAAACCCAGATCTACCAATGGGTGGGCGAGGCGGACATTCCCGTGAAGATCGAGGCCGTTGACGGCAGCTGGAGCGTGGAATACAGGAACCTGGAAGCGGGCCCTCAGCCTGATTCACTGTTTGAGGTCCCGGACGGGTACGAGAAGTTCGCGATGCCGGCAATGCCCGCCGGTATGACCGAGGCGCTGCGCAACTAAGCAGACCCAGAGCCCGTCGCCAAGCTGTATTCACTTCGTTTTTTCGCCCCTTTCCTATATAATTATTTTTCATGAGCCCACAAGACGAAATTGTTCAAAAACTTTACGCTTCATTTCCCGAGAAGGTTACGGCGCTTAGAAAGAAGCTCGGCCGGCCGCTCACGCTCACCGAAAAGATCTTCGCGACGCACGTCACCGATCTAAAGGCTCAGCCGTTCGTTCGAGGCGAGAGCTACCTGTCGCTTCGTCCGGACCGCGTCGCAATGCAGGACGCGACCGCTCAGATGGCGCTTTTGCAGTTCATGATGGCCAACCGCGGTTCGGTGGCCGTGCCCACCACGATCCATTGCGATCACTTGATACTCGCGCGCGTAGGCGCCGCCCAGGATACGAGGACAGCGCTTGACGCCAATAAAGAAGTTTATGACTTTTTAGAGACCGCCGCGCAGCGTTATGGGATCGGTTTCTGGAAGCCCGGCGCGGGCATCATTCATCAAGTAGTTTTGGAAAATGCCGCATTTCCGGGCGGGCTCATGATCGGCACCGATTCACACACGCCCAACGCCGGAGGGCTCGGGATGCTCGCGATCGGCGTCGGAGGCGCGGATGCCGCGGATGTGATGGCGGGACTGTCTTGGGAAGTGAAATGCCCGAAGCTCGTCGGCGTGCATTTGAAAGGAAGTTTGAATGGATGGGCCTCCGCGAAGGACGTGATCCTGAAACTTTGCGGCATCCTGACGGTCGACGGCGGCACGGATAAGATCGTGGAGTATTTTGGGCCCGGCGTACGATCGATAAGCTGTACCGGCAAAGGCACGATCACCAACATGGGCGCGGAACTTGGCGCCACCACTTCTGTTTTTCCTTTCGATGAGCGGATGGTCTCGTATTTAAAGATCACCAAGAGAGAAGCGATCGCCCAGCTTGCCGGGCAGTATCATGAGTTTCTCGTGGCAGATCCTGAAGTTGAAGATGAACCGAGGAAATATTATAACGAAGTCATCGAGATAGACCTTTCGACGCTCGAACCCTATGTGGTGGGCCCGCACACGCCGGACCTGGCAAGGCCCGTTTCCCAGCTGGCGAAGGACGTAAAAGAGAAAGGATACCCGCCGGAACTTAAAGCCGCATTGATCGGAAGCTGCACCAATTCTTCTTATGAGGACATCGGCCGCGCCGCGCATGTCGCCGCCCAGTCCAGGCAAGCGGGCCTGAAAGCCAAATGTTATTTTTTGATCACGCCGGGTTCTGACCAGATCCAAAATACGATCAGGCGCGACGGACAACTTGAAGCCCTTGAGGAGATTGGCGGGACGGTTCTCGCCAACGCCTGCGGGCCCTGTATCGGTCAGTGGAGGCGCGATGATATTCAAAAGGGCGAGAGAAATTCTATTATCACTTCTTTTAACCGTAATTTTCCGGCTCGGAACGACGGCAACACGGAGACGCTGGCTTTCATGGCGTCTCCCGAGATCGTCACCGCCTTTGCGCTTGCCGGGCGCCTCGATTTCAACCCCCTGACGGATCTTCTCCCTACCGACGACGGCCGCTTTCTTAAACTCTCCCCTCCTTCGGCGCCGGAGCTTCCGCTGCACGGCTATGCCGCCGGCGAAGCGGGTTTTGTGGCGCCGTTGCCCGAAAATGAGAGAAAAAAAGTAACCGTGGTGATCCGGGCCGACAGTGACCGCCTTCAAAAACTGGAACCCTTTTTGAAATGGGACGGCAGGGATTTCGAGCATTGTCACGTGCTTTTAAAGGCCAGGGGCAAGTGCACCACGGATCACATTTCACCGGCGGGCCCCTGGCTCAGATACCGCGGCCACCTGGATAAGATCTCCGACAACCTGTTTCTTGGAGCCGACAACGCGTTCACCGACAAACCGGGGATGGTCAAGAACTGGCTCGAGGGTGGAAAAGTGGAGTTAGCGGCCGGCGTGGCGCGTGGTTATAAGGAGAAGGGGTTGGGTTGGCTCGTGATCGGCGATGAAAATTACGGCGAAGGCTCGAGCCGTGAGCATGCGGCGATGTCTCCGCGGCTTCTCGGTTGCCGGGCCGTGATCGCGAAAAGTTTCGCCCGCATCCATGAGACCAACCTTAAAAAGCAGGGCATTGTCCCTCTTCAGTTCATGAACGCCGCGGACTACGAGAAGGTTCGCGAAAACGACCGGATCTCGATCAAGGGGCTGAAGGACTTGGAGACGGGCCGGCCATTGACGATGCTGATCACGCATGCGGATGGACAGATGGAAACCGCCCCATTGTCCCACTCATTCACTCCGGAACAGGTCGAATGGTTCAAGGCCGGAAGCGCGCTCAACTGGATGAACGGAAACTGAACTTTCGCGGGAATGACGTTGACAGCCGTGGAATTAGTGTTATAAATGAAATAAGCAAACAACTTACGCGACTACAAGAAGCGTAAGTTGTATTGCGAATTTTCCGCCATCAAAACATTGGCGGATCCGCCGGAGTATTAGTGGCGGACATCCAGAGCGTAAGCGAGGGATCTCGGATTTGAGATTCTTCGGCCCATCTAAGACGGGCCTCAGAATGACGTACGAGGAGAGAAAATGCCGACGCAGACAAACCCAGCCAAGCCCAGAGTCGCTGAAGACATGAGAAAGAGCGCGTCCGTCAAGCAATTCATCCAGCGCCATTTTCGTCATTTCAATGCGGCCGTGGTCGTCGACGCCGCAGAAGCGTATGTGAAGCACCTGAATAAAGGCGGCAAGATGTTCATGACGGTCGCGGGCGCGATGAGCACCGCGGAGCTGGGCCTGTCCCTGGCGGAAATGATCCGGCAGGACAAGGTGCACGGCATCTGCTGCACGGGCGCAAATCTCGAAGAAGATATTTTCAATCTGGTCGCGCACACGCACTACAAGCGCGTGCCCGGTTACCGCAATCTCACCGATAAAGAGGAACTTGAGCTTCGCGACACCGGCCTGAACCGCGTGACGGATACCTGCATTCCGGAGGAAGAGGCGATGCGCCGCATCGAACGGCAGGTCTTGAAGCTCTGGCAGAAGGCGGACAAGGAGGGCAAACGGTTTTTTCCTTACGAATACATTTACCAGCTTTTGGAGACAGGCTGGATCGACCCGTATTTTGAGATCGACCCCAAAGATTCGTGGGTGGCGGCGGCCTGGAAGAAAAAGATCCCGATCTTTACGCCCGGCTGGGAGGACTCGACGCTCGGGAATATTTTTGTCGCGAACGTGATCCGGAAGGACGTGTCCAATTTTCAGGTGGTGAAATCCGGTGTGGAGCAGATGGCAGTGCTGATCGCCTGGTACAAAGAGAATTCAAAAGACGAATCGATCGGATTCTTCCAGATCGCCGGCGGCATTGCGGGTGATTTTCCGATCTGTGTCGTGCCGCTCATCCTCCAGGACCTGAGGGAAAAATGCAAGCTCTGGGGTTATTTCTGCCAGATCTCCGACAGCACGACTTCCTACGGCTCGTACAGCGGGGCGGTGCCGAACGAAAAAATCACCTGGGGCAAGCTCGAGGCGGACACGCCGCGATTCGTGATCGAATCCGACGCCTCGATCGTGGCGCCGCTTGTCTTTGCCTACGTGCTCGGGCAGTAAGACCCTTCCCGCGGACCGCCGTGCGTAATTATAACAAAGACACCACGCGCTTTCGCAAGGATCTGTCCGAAATCCTGGAAGGCCGATTTCCGGAAGGCACGTTCGAAGAGCTCTACCAGGACATGCTGTTCAACGTCGCGCAGCTTCGCGATGAAAAGCTCGACATGGTCGAAATTCGGCTCCTCAACACGGCATTCAAGGAGCTTCGTTACGCGCTCAAAGTATTCAAACCCTATCGCGATGTCCCGAAGGCCGCCGTGTTTGGTTCGGCGCGGACCCCGGTTGACCACGCCAGTTACAAATTTGCGGAACGATTCGGCCAAAGACTCGCGAAAAAAGGCTGGATGATCATCACGGGCGGCGCCAGCGGTATCATGGAGGCGGCGATGATCGGCGCCGGCGCCGCGTCGAGTTTTGGCCTTAATATCCTTCTCCCGTTCGAGCAGGATGCGAACCCTGTCATCAAGGGCAACCGGAAACTTATTTATTTCAAATATTTTTTTACGCGCAAACTGATGTTTTTGAAAGAGTCCGCCGCGACCGTGCTTTTCCCGGGCGGATTCGGAACGTTCGATGAGGGCTTCGAGTCGTTCACGCTGGTCCAGACGGGCAAGGCCAAGCCCCGCCCGATCGTTTTGATGGACCCGCCGGGCAGCGCTTTCTGGCGGTCCACGCTGAAACTCTTCAAGCAAAATATGGAGCGTGACGGCCTTATTTCGCCGGGTGATCTCAGCCTCATGCGCCATTTTCAGGACGAAAACAAAGCCGTCGAGGAGATCACGGGATTTTACGGCAATTACCACTCCTCACGTTTTTTAAGGGACCAATATTTGGTGCGGTTGAATAATCCTCTGCCGGAGGGAGTTCTGCACCGCCTGAACCGTGAGTTTAAGGACCTTGTCACGCGCGGCGGTTTCGAAAGATTGAACGACGCCGCCCAGGATGATATTCAAGACGCGCGGCTCGAACGCATTGTTTTTTATTTTAACCGCACCCACTACAGCCGTTTGCGCCAACTGATCGACGTTTTGAATTCTGCCCCCCGCGGATGATAAGAAAAGCTTAAAAATGATCATTTTTGTAGTAGCGCAATTTTCGTTTCGAGTTGACGCTTTCGGGTTCGTCTAGTATCCTATGAAAGGTGTTTTTAAGCAGCTCAAATCAAAATTTTATTTGAGGAAAATATCATGAAAAAATCCCCGCACTCGACCCGTCTTACTCTGGCAACCTTTCTTTTAACTGCGCTTGCCGCGTGCCCAATGACTCATGCGGATGAAGGGCTTGCCGAGACGCGGAACGCGCCGGCCGCCCCTACGCAGGCATCGTCTTCCAACGTGCAGAAGCAGTTTGCGGCCGTGGAAACGGTTCCTCTGCCGGCCGCCGCGCCGCAGAACGTTTCCGCCCCGGTTGCGAACCGGAACGCTTCGGGCATTGATTTTCCCAAGGTACAGAGCGAACAGGACGCGAAGCTCGCCCACAAGTTTGTGTGGTGGCCGACCGATTCCAAACCCGCACCCTTCAAGGATCCGGACCGCAGCGGCTACTGGTGGTGGCCGGACCAGCCGGGCCAACAGCGGCCGTGGGGGAACCAGGGGTACATTTACGTCCGTAAGATCATTTTCGATTACAAGTCTGAGGCCGGCGAGGGCGCCAAGCCGTCCTTGATCATCAAACGCGTGATCAAAAACGTTAAAGTGTATTTCGATTATGATCAATCGAACCTGCGGGACGACGCGGTCAGCGCATTGGACAGGGCACTGGATACGCTCGAGCATAATCCCAAGGCTGATATTCTCATTACGGGGAACGCGGATGTGCGCGGTTCCGAGCAGTACAATGAAAAACTGGGCGAGCGGCGCGCCACGACGGTCCGGCGGTTCCTACAGGATAAAGGTCTTTCCGGGGACCGGATCAGGATCTTAAGCCGGGGGAAACTCGATGCGATGGCGCCTACGAACGACCTCGAGGGGATGCAGAGGGATCGGAACGCGCAGTTCATGATCGCCGAGGTTGAGGAAGTGATGATCCCGGCCTCGCAGGCGCACCTGTACGAAGACAAGGTGATCGAGGAGAAGAAAGTGCTCGAAGGCGAGATCCGCGTCGATACGAGGGACTATGTGGTCCAGAAAGGCGACACACTCTGGAGCATCGCCAAAAAGGAATACGGCGACGGCCGGCAGTGGAAGCGGCTCTATGAATTCAACAAGAGCGTGATCTCGAACCCTGACCGGCCCAAGAGCGGCACCCGGATCAAGATTCCTATTGAAAATAACGCCTAAAAGGATTAAATTCATGGTGTTGGGGAGGTTTGAAAAATGAGTCAGAGAATTCTTACGGGCTCCGAGAGCCGGGTTTCAGAATCCAGTTTTATATCCAAAGTGTACCTTCGAATGGCGGGCGGGCTTTTTCTTTCGGCCGCCGCTTCATTCTGGCTTTTGTCGCAGCCGGAGCTTTTAAAGGCGGTGGTGACCAATAAAGTGCTGTTTTTTGGGCTCATTATTGCGGAGCTGGCGCTCGTGATAGGGCTGTCGGCCGCGCTGATGCGCCTGAGCGCTTTTGCGGCAGCCGTTATGTTCTGCGTGTACTCGTTCTTGAACGGGCTGACGCTGACGCCTATTTTCCTCGTCTATACGGGCGCTTCCATCATGACGACGTTCGCGGTCACTGCAGGCACGTTCCTCTTCTTCAGCGTTTACGGCATCACAACAAAGAGAGACCTGACTTCGGTGGGAAGTCTCGCGGTGATGGGGCTCATCGGAGTCATCCTTGCCAGCCTCGTGAATATTTTCCTCAAAAGCACCGCGCTCATGTGGATCGTAACGTTCGTGGGGATCGCCGTGTTTTTGGGCTTGATCGCCTACGACACCCAGAAACTCAAGGGAATGCACGCGATGGGCATTCAAGACGAGACGATGGGCAGGAAACTGGCGATCATGGGCGCTTTGGCGCTGTACCTTGATTTCATCAATCTTTTCATTCTGCTTCTCAGGGTGTTCGGCAGGCAGAAAAATTAGCTTTTAGTTTAGGCCGGAAGTGCTATAATCCAACGTAATTCAATCATCTCCCTAAGGGAGTCTATCGTTTGATAGGCTCCCTTTTTATTAAAGAATGATTGCGCAGATTCTGAAATGATTACGCAGACAAAAGAAGTCGATTTTAATCAGTGTAATCATTTTTTTAATCTGTGTAATCCAAATTATTTTTAGGATTGATATGGCTGTTTTACTTAAAAAGGTTGAAAGGCCCCGCGAGCTCAAGTGGCACCAGGCCAGCGCCATGCTCTACGGCGACTGGGGCACTTCCAAAGCCTATGTGCTCGGGATCGCGTTCGCGATCGCGGGCCATGCGTCGCTGTTCTTTCTCTTCGCGATGAGCATTCTCACGACCGTCATAGGCTGCTGTTATATCATCATCTGCAAGGCCTATCCGGACGGCGGCGGTGTTTATTCGGCAGTCCGGACGCGTTCGAAGTCCTTGGCTTTTATCGGCGCGCTTCTTTTGATCGCCGATTACGTCGTGACCGCATCCATAAGCAGTCTGGCGGCGTTCCACTATTTCGGGGTTTCCCATCCTCAAGTCTGGGCGATCGGCGCGCTGGCGCTCATCGGGGTCATCAATATCCTAGGACCCACCAAGAGCGGCGACATCGCGTCGATCATTACCGTTTTGGCGGTATTTTTTCTCCTGGTATTGTGCGTGGTCGTCTTTCCTCATATACGGGTTGCTGAAATAAGCATCCCGCAGGGTCCGTTCTTTTCCAATTGGACAAGGTTCGTGGGGATCGTGCTGGCGCTGTCGGGCGTGGAGGCGATCGCGAACGCCACCGGCATCATGGTAGAGCCGGTCAAAAAAACAGCCAAAAAAGCGATCCTGCCGGTGATGATCGAAGTGACAGCGGTCTCTCTTATTTTAGGCGTCGCGATGAACGCGATCCCGGGCCTTGAGGGCCACACCGAGGACATGATCCGGCACATCGGCAATCACTTCATCGGGCCGTGGTTCGGAAATATCATCGCGATCGTGATAGGACTGCTTCTTTTATCGGCCTGCAATACGGCGATCCTGGGCCTTGTGAGCATCCTATTCCTGATGTCGAAGGACAAGGAGATCCCGCCGGTTTTCAGCAATTTGAACCGTTATGGCATGCCGTGGTTGGCACTTTTCGTCGCGGCGGGCGCCCCGATCCTCGTGCTTTGTTTTGAGCACGACGTCGTTCACCTGGCAGCGCTCTATGCGATCGGGGTGGTGGGCGCCATCATGCTTAATCTTTTAGCCTGCTCAACCGATCCCCACGTTCATATTACGAAACCCGAAAGAAGCTTCCTGGGATTGGCGGGCGTTTTCATGATCTTCGTGGAGCTCACGATCATTTATCAAAAGCACAACGCGGTGGCCTTCGCGCTCACCGTTTTGACCGTCGGCCTTTTGACCCGCGCCGCGGCCCAGTGGGCCTATAAGAGAATGCCGGCGGTGCCGGAAGTTTTGGGGATCAACGTTCTGACGCTTGAAGAAGCCAAGGACCTCATCCCGCTTTACCGGGGCTCGACGCTCGTGGCGATCAAGGCGGTCAGCCCGTCGCTTGTGGACGAAGCCTCCGTTCACGTGAAAGGCAAGGGCGAGAAGGTCGTGTATGCGCTTTTCGTGGAGGAAAAACCGCCGGGATGGGCTTATCCGACCGAGGTCGAGCCTTCGAGGGAGTCCGTGAAGGTCTTGAACGAAGCGGTCCAGGAATTTGAAAAAAGAGGCGTGACCGCGATGCCGCTATGGAACCTGGGCGACGACGCCGGTGCGCTCATCGTGAAGACCGTGAAAGACCTGGAGCTTGACACCGTAATGATCGGTTCGACGCGGCGCGGCGCTTTGGAAAGGCTCTTGAGGGGCGAGGTGCTCAAGACGATCTCAGCTCAATTGCCGCAGGAAAAACATTTGGTAATCTGCAACTGAAATAAGCGCGTGGCTTACGCGCCCGAAGGAAGCGTAAGTCACTGCGCGAATTTCATCCCGAGTGAAGCGAGGGATCTCATTGTAGAGATTGCTTCCTCGCTTCGCTCCTAGCAATGACAGGAGATAGAGAATGTCCACATTAGTTCTCGTGCGTCACGGCGAGTCCCAGTGGAATCTTGAGAACCGTTTCACCGGGTGGGTGGATGTCCCCTTGTCCGAAAAGGGCATCCGCGAAGCCAGGAAGGCGGGGGAGAAATTAAAGCAAGAGAACATCCGCTTTGACAAGGCCTACACCTCGGCCCTCCAGCGGGCGCAGAAGACGCTCGACTTGATGCTTGAAGTGCTTGAACAGGAAGGTATTCCCGTTGAAAAAGATGAGGCGCTCAATGAGAGGCACTACGGGGATCTCCAGGGTTTGAATAAGGCCGAAACCGCCAAAAAATTCGGCGATGAGCAGGTGAAGATCTGGCGCCGCTCCTACGACATCGCGCCCCCGAACGGCGAAAGCCTGAAGGATACTGCCGCCAGGAGCTTGCCTTATTTCAAATCCAAAATAGCCGCCGATCTGAAAAAGGGGCTTCATGTGATCGTGGCCGCGCATGGCAATAGCCTTCGCTCGATCGTCATGCATCTGGACAAGCTCACCAAAAAAGAGGTGCTCGAGCTGAATATCGGCACGGGCATCCCCATCCTCTACCAGTTTGACAAGCGACTCAAGGTAGTATCCCGAAGAGAGCTGATCTGATTGAGCTATTTGTTCACCTAACATAATAATTGTTAGTGAATACTAAGAACTTGACAGAACTAGGCATTCTTGATAGTCTATCCTCACTAAATGTAGTAATTTCATAAGCTATCTTTTTAATAGCTGAAAGGGGGACGCGGGTGGATTTCCAAACAACGGTGGTTGGTCCATTTGAAGAAATGGGGCGTCGGGTGGTTGCTTTTCTCCCGAACTTCATTGGTGCGCTGGTTATCCTGCTGGTGGGGTGCTTTTTGGCAGCCGCCATTCAGAAGATAGTCACTCGCTTTTTAAAACTGGCCAGACTGGATACCGTGAGTGAAAAGACGGGGATCGCGAACGTGCTTACGAAAGGCGATATCAATTATACGCTTTCGGAGATCGTAGGCGTGCTGATCTACTGGCTTCTGACGCTCGTGGTCGTTTTGTCCGCTTTGAATGCGCTGCAGCTTACGGTCGCGGCCGATCTCTTGAACAAGGTCGTGCTGTATGTGCCGAATGTGATCGCCAGCGTGTTCATCCTGGTGCTCGGTATCTTCTTCTCGACGATCGTCGCGAACACGGTCCGTACGACGGCCGCCAATGCCGGTATTAAACAAGCCAGGTCCCTCGGGCAGGCCACACAGGTCACCATTGCCATTCTGGTGTTTGTGGAGGCTTTGAAGCAGCTGGGGATCGACACAACGCTCGTCGACCTTATGCTGAAAGGCGTGATCTTTGCGCTTTCGTTGGGGATCGGGTTGGCGATAGGGCTTGGCTGCAAGGATCTGGCGTCCAGACAAGTCAATCAACTCTTGGACAGTTTTAAAGCCAAGAAATAGCCCGTTTTACATAGCTTGAGCAAAAGGCGTGGAATTTATTTTCCACGCCTTTTGTGTTATAGTCACTCCTATGAGTAAACGATTTTTGCTCGCGTTCTTTTTTCCGATCGTTTTAGCCGGTTGCAGCAGCACTTCTCCGGAAGAGCTGGACCGGCTGACCAAGGAAGACCCCGTTTTCAAACAGATGGTGTTGCAGCGCGACCAGGCGCGTTCGCAGGTGCAGCTCATCAAAGAGGATCTGCTGCAGAGGAAGAAGCTCCTGGATGCGCAAGTAAGCAAGCTCCGCCAGGAGTACGACGCAACCGCGAAGGCGCAGAATCTGAAGATGGAAAAGTACCAGGCCGCCATCGACGCCAATCGCGAGCGACTCAAGGCCGACTGTGAGGCCGCCGAGGTCCAGTTAGCCGAGAAGGCCGTGAAATTAGGGGGCTACCGGAAGACGCTTTCGGACATCCAGAAAGTGTTGAAAGAGGGCCAGGGCATCAGTTTCAGCCAGGCCGACAAAAAAAAGTGGGAAGAACAAATCCTGATCCTTTCCGAGAAAATAAGGCCCCTCGAGGATGAGATCCAGGATCTGAAGCTCCAGATCCGTTTAAAAAAACAGAAGATGGGTTTTCTCAGTTAGTGTCCGGCTCCTCCTCCTTGGCTGCATTCAAAGCTTCCGCGAAGCTCGGCTCGTACTTCCCCTTCATAAAGAAGATTCGTTTCACTGCCGAGCCGGTTGAGATCTACCGCCGTTTTGCAAACCCTCTTTCTCCAAGCGTTCTGCTTGAAAGCGCGCGCCTGGCGCCTTCTACCGGCCGCACCTCGATCATCGCCGGAGACCCATTTCTCATCTTTGAGTCCAAAGGCCGGCGGGTGACATTGACCCGTTACGGCGCGTCCGAATCCTTCGAAGGCGATCCGCTGGCGGAATTGGAGAAACTGCTCGGCCGTTTTTCGTCGGAGGCACACGGCGTTTTTTCACGGTTCACCGGAGGAGCCATCGGTTATTTCGGCTATGAAGTGAAAAACCTGGTTGAGCCGCACCTCCCGCAGCGCGCGAAGGACGATCTGGGACTGCCGGACATCTATCTTTTATTTTTCGATGAGGGCGTGGTGGTGGACCATCGGGAGAAAAACATCACCCTTTTTTCGAATGTGCTCGTCGGCCGGGATCTTAAGAAGAGTTACGGATCGGGCCTCGTGAAGCTCGGAGAGTTCGAAAAGCGTTTTTACGAGGCCGTCCGTGGCGGGGCGCGCCGCGCCGTTCACCGGACGCCGCCCCAGGCAAGCCGCGGCCTCGGAATCCGGTCGGATCTCAACCGCCGCGATTTCATCGAGAAAGTCGGGAGGATCAAGCGGTACATCCGCGGCGGCGAGATCTACCAGGCCAATTTGTCGCAGCGTTTCCGCTTCGCCGTGCATGAGCCGGCTTTCAGTATCTACGAGAAGCTCCGGGCGATCAACCCGTCGCCGTTCTTCGGATTTTTGGACGCTCGGCGGTTCCAGATCGTCTCGGGTTCTCCCGAACGGCTCATCAAACTGGAAAACGGCGTGATCGAAACCCGCCCGATCGCCGGCACTCGCTCAAGGGGAAAGAATATTTCGGAGGACTTGGCGTTGTCGCGGGACTTGGCCCTCGACGAAAAGGAAAGGGCCGAGCATATCATGCTCGTGGACCTCGAGCGCAATGACATGGGGCGCGTCGCCGAATACGGCAGCGTGCGCGCAAATGAGCTTATGGTGATCGAGGATTATTCGCACGTCAAGCACATCGTTTCGAACGTGCGCGGCAGGCTTCGCGCGAAACTCGGAGCGCTGGACGTCCTGAAGGCATTTTTCCCAGGCGGCACGATCACGGGTGCGCCTAAGGTGAGGTGCATGGAGATCCTCGATGAAATCGAGCCTGTCGCGCGCGGGCCGTACGCAGGCTCGCTCGGATACCTGGGCTTTAACGGGCAGTTGGATCTTAATATCATTATCCGCAGTCTTGTGATAAAAGACGGGGAAGCGACCTTGCAAGTGGGCGCGGGGATCGTGGCGGATTCGGTGCCTGGGAGAGAATATGATGAGACCCTTTATAAAGCAGCGGCCCTTTTCAAGGCTATTTTCGGCGAAGAACCCACGAACCGGTTCTTCGACCGGTGCCGAAGGCCTTGATCTTTCGCACCTGGACGAGCTGTCCTGTTTCGAAACCTTAAGGGCCTACGGCGGCCGCATTTTCCGCCTGCGGGAGCATGTGGACCGGTTGTGGGAGTCCTGCGACGCCTTGGGCCGGCCGCTTCCATTTTTTAAAAAAGACATGGCACGGTGGATCGAAACAGCACTTCGTGAGAGCGGTTTTAAGGATGCGCTTTTAAGAATATCGGTCCATGGGCAAGGGCGACGTGAAGGGGTGGTTGTCGCGATCGTCAGGTCCTTTGTTTCGTACCCCCGGGGGATTTACGAGAAGGGAGTGGAGCTGAAGACCGCCGTCCACCGCCGCTGGACGCTCAGGGCGCAGGATCCACAGATAAAGTCTTCGCAGTACCTAAGCGGCGTGCTGGCGTGCCTGGACTCCTCCCGACCGCTGCCGCCCGAGATCATCTTTTTGGGCCAGGACCAATGCGTGGCGGAAGGCACCGTCTCCAATTTATTCGTAGTGAACCCCGCCCCTGCGCGCAGAGGCGGGGCGAAAACAGTTTTGACACCTCCGGCCGGTTCCGGTATTTTAAGGGGGGTCACGCGTGAAGTTGTGATGGATCTGGCCAGGCGTCTGGGCTTCCAGGTGGTCGAGAGGCCCCTGACGCGCCACGAGGTGTATTCGGCCGAAGAATGCTTCATCACCAATACTTCTTCGGAGGTGCTGCCGGTGGTGGCCTTTGACAGGCGAAGGATCGGAAGCGGCGTTCCGGGGCCCGTGACGAGAAAAATTTTAAACGGTTTCAGAAATTGCACGCACGAGGAGAGGAGATCGCGGTGAATCAGGTCCGGAGAGCGCTTGTCAGCGTTTACAATAAAAAAGGCGTTGCACATTTTGCAAAGTTTTTGCACTCGAGGGGGGTCGAGATCATTTCCACAGGCGGTACGGCGGAGCTTTTGAAAAGATCCGGCGTGCCGGTCCGGGAAATTTCCGGCCTCACGAAGTTCCCCCAGATGCTGGACGGACGCGTGAAGACTCTGCACCCGAAGATCCATGCAGGGCTCCTCGCGCTGCGCGATGACCCGCGGCATTTGATGACGCTTAAAAAGCACCGGATCCGGCCGATCGATCTTTTGGTCGTCAACCTTTATCCCTTTTGGGATGCCGTAAGGGAGAAAACTGAAGAGCGTCAGATCATTGAAATGATCGATATCGGCGGCCCGGCGATGCTGCGCAGCGCTTCAAAGAATTTTAACTTCGTCGCGGCCGTGTCGGACCCTTCCGATTACGGTCCGGTCATGAGGGAGATGAGCGAAACCGGCGGCCATTTGAGCGAGTCGACGCGAAGACGGCTGGCGGCCCGGGTGTTTAGGCTCACTTCCTACTACGATGGTCTCATCGCGCGTTATCTTGAGAGAAAAACGACGCAAAAGGACACGCTGTCCGAACGTTTGACGCTTGATTTTGAAAAGGTGCAGGACCTGCGGTACGGGGAAAATCCCCATCAGACGGGAGCGCTCTATCGCGAAAAGGGGGCGAAAGAGTGCGGGATCGTGGAGGCAAAACAGCTTCACGGGAAGGAATTGTCATTCAACAATATTCTGGACCTGGATGCCGCGCTCGAAATGGCGGAGGCGTTCAGGGAGCCGGCTTGTTCGATCATCAAACACACAAGCCCCTGCGGTTTCGCGGTCGCAAAGGACGCTGCCGCCGCATTCAAAAGCGCCACCCTTTGTGATCCCCTGTCCGCGTTCGGGTCGATCGTCGGGTTCAACACGGTCGTGAACGGCGGCACCGCGCATGAAATTTTGAAGGGCGGTTTCATAGAGTGCATCGCCGCCAAAGGTTTTACGCTCGAAGCGTTGAAGGTGCTTAAGCAAAAGAAAAATTTAAGGCTCCTGTCGGTCTCGAAAGAAAGCCGGAAAGAAATTTTGGATTTCAAGAAAATCAGGGGCGGGCTCTTGCTGCAGGAGAGGGATTTGAAAGACCCGCCCGCGTCCTCGCTCAAGTGTGTGACGAAGCTTGCACCGAAAGGATCCCAGATCCGGGACCTCCTCTTCGCATTTAAGGTGTGCCGCTACGTGAAATCCAACGCGATCGTTGTCGCCCAAAACGGCCGGACGCTCGGGCTCGGCATGGGTCAGCCTTCACGCGTCGACGCCTGCCAAGCCGCGCTCAAGAAAGCCGGCTCCCGCGCGCGCGGCGCGGTGCTGGCGTCCGACGGATTTTTTCCGAAACCTGACTCCATCAGGCTTGCGAAGCGGTACGGCATTCGGGCGATCATCCAACCGGGCGGGTCGATCCAAGATGAGCAGGTGATCAGGGCCTGCAACAAAGCCAATATCAGCATGGTGTTCACCGGGATAAGGCACTTCAAACATTGATCTTTTCCAAACGCTGGATCCTCAAGGGCCTCGGCTCGGGCGCGCTGCTGGCCGTGGCGTCGTTCGGGGCCCTGTGGACGGTCGAGCAGATCCAGATTCGTAACACTCCGCTCGTCGGCATTTACGAGATCAGGGAAGCTTTGGAGGACGACGACGTGGCCCGGGCGACCCTTTATTGTAAAAAGCGTATCCTTGCAGATCCGGAAGACGTCCTTTCTCGTCTTTTGCTCGGCGAGTGCTTGGAAAAGCGACGCAAGTTTGACAAAGCCATAAAGATTTATGAGCGGGCGGCAGAAAAAGCCGGTGAGGAGCCGCTGCCTTATTTTTATTTGGGCCGCGCCCGTTATCGGAACGGCGAGACTGAAACAGCGGTGGCGGATCTAAAGCGCTTCAAAGACCTGTCGGCCCGGCACCTGACGGGGGAGGCCCGGAAGGAAAGCCTGAAACAAGGGTCCTCGTTCTTGGCGATGGTCTACATGGAGTACACCAAAGAATACAAAAAAGCGGTTCTGGAACTGAGTTCCTTCTTGGAATTGGCTCCGGAAGATAGCCAGGCGCGGTACGAGCTCGGCACTGCTTACGCTTATTCGGGCCAATACCAGAGTGCCTACCGGGAATTTCAAAGGATCGTGGATGAAAATCCCGGCACGGACATCGCGCGCTATGCGGAAAACGCGATCCAATACGTGCGTGAAAGGCGAAACCCCGGCAAGTCACAATACGTCGTGGTGGGATGATATAATGGTCGCGATGAGAAGATCGATCGGCCTCTTGGTATGTGCATGCGTTTGGCTCGCAGCGGGCCCCTCGGCTCAGGCGGCGGAAGCGGATCCGCTGGCAAAAGCCAAGGAGGCGGTTTCGAGATCGCCCGCCAGCGCCGAAGCGCATTACAACCTGGGCAATGCTTTTTACGCCCGGGGTTTTTCGCTTGAGGCCATCCAGGCTTACAAGGAGGCGATCCGTTTGAAATCCAACGACGCGGATTTCCACAATAACCTCGGCACCGCATACTTTGAAAGCGGCATACTCGATGAAGCGACCAAGTCCTACGAGCAAGCTCTCCGGATAAACCGGAAACTCGCCATCGCCCACTACAACCTCGGCAACGTACTTTACGCACAGAGCGAATGGAGCGGCGCGGTTCGCGAATACCGGGAAGCGCTGAAGATCGACCCGGCTTTATCGGCGGCTAAGGAAGGATTGAAGCTGGCCGAGGGCAAGGCGCCCGTCCCTAACAATACGCAAAAGGCACAAAAAGAGGAGCAAGGAAAGAAAAAAGCGCAGGAAGCCGCCTTGAGGAAAGCCGAAGAAGCCCGGAACGCTGAAAAAATCCGAAAAACAAAAGAGCAAAAGGCGCTCGAGGAAAAAAAGAAAGCGGACGAGCTAAAAAAAACAGAGGCGGCCAAAAAAGCCGAGGAAGCTCGCAAAGCCACGGATCTGAAGGCCCAGGAGCGGAAAGCGCTTGAGGAGCGGAAAAAGGCCGAAGCGGCCAAAAAAGCCGAGGAAGCTCGCAAAGCTGCCAAAGAGGCCAAGCGCCTCAAGGACCTTCGCGAGGCCCAAGAGCGCCGCAAGGCCGAAGAAGCCCGCCGCATGCGGCAGAAAGAGGAAGGCAGAAAGGCCCTTGAGCGCCAGGCTCTTGAGACCAAAAAAAACATCCAGAGCCATTACCAAAGAGCACTTTCTTACAGTGATAATAAAAACCGGGACAAGGCCGAGAGGGAATACCAAGAAGTGCTGCGCCTCGATCCCTCCCACTCCCGGGCGCACAACAATCTTGGCACTATCCTGTACAGCCGCGGTGATCTGAAAGGGGCCGTAGCGCATTACCGAAGCGCGATAAATTCCGATACTGCCAATGCCGAGGCGCATTACAATTTAGCGATCGCGCTGGAAAACGAAGGCAAATTCAATGAAGCCATTCAAGCGCTCAGCGCTTATGCCCGCCTTATTCCGCCCAAGGACGGCACCAACAGGGAGGCCACCCGTCGTTTTATCGCCAGTCTCGAGCTTAAAAAAGCAGAGAGCGCTTCTTACGTAGCTCAGTAGGAAAGCGCTTCACCTATGAACATCGAAGGGGCGCTTCAATACGTCGATTCGTTTGTAAACTATGAAAGGACCCGCTCCTGGGAATACCCCGAGGCGTTCAAGCTCGAGCGCATGCGCGCGCTTGCGAAAGACTGCGGCAATCCGCAAAAAGCGTTCGAGACGGTCCTGATCGCAGGCTCCAAAGGCAAGGGGTCGACGGCCGCGATCCTAAGCTCGATCCTGCGCATGGAGAACCTGAAGGTCGGGCTTTACACCTCGCCGCATTTAACGGACCCCAGAGAGCGGATCCGCGTGAACGGTCTTTGGATCGGCGAGCGAAAGTTTTCGGATATCGTAAGCGCCTTAAAAAATATTCTGGACAGTCACTCGTGGCGCAAGAATCCGCCTACTTATTTCGAATTCCTGACTGCGGCCGCATTTTGTTATTTTAAGGAAATGAAAGTCCACGTGGCGGTGCTGGAGGTGGGGCTAGGCGGTTTGTACGACTCGACGAACATTGCGGAAGCGAAAGTCGCCGGGATCGCGCCCATCAGCCTCGAACATACGGATAAGCTCGGAAAGACCGTTTCGAAGATCGCAGTGCAAAAATGCGGGATCATCAAAGGGCGCGAAAATGTGGTCTCGGCGCCGCAGACGGCAGAAGCGGAAGCGGTCATAAAGAAAGCCGTCGAGGAAAGGGAAGCTTCGCTTTTGCGTGTTGGGAAAGAGATCCGTTTTGTTGAAAGAGAGGTCGGAGAGGATTTTCAAACGTTCGACATCCGCGCGCCGTTCGGGAATTATTTTGATCTGAGGCTCGGCCTTCTCGGGAGGCATCAGATTGAGAATGCGGCGCTGGCCGTCGGTTTGGCCAAAGGCCTGGAAGCAAAAACCCGGATCAAGGTTTCGGGCGCCGCGGTCCGTCAGGGGATCCTCGACACGCGCTGGCCCGGGAGGCTCGAAAAAATATCCGACGCCCCGAAGATAATCCTGGACGCTGCGCACAACGCGGACAGCGCCCAGAGGCTCCAGGAAGCGATCGAGCGCCATTTTCACGTTGCAAGGCTCCTTTGGGTACTGGGTGTATCTACGGACAAGGACATAGACGGGATTTTAAGAGCGTTGTCATCCAAGACGGCGTCACTTTTTGCCACGAGGTCGTCAAGTCCGCGCGCGATGGAAGCCGGCCTTATCGCAGAAAAAGCCGAGGGTCTTTTCGGAGAAGTAGTCGTTGAGAAGGAACCCTGGACCGCGTTCCAGAAGGCCGTATCGGCGGCCGCGCCGCAGGACCTGGTCGTGGTGACCGGCTCGCTTTTTCTTTTGGGGGATATCAAATCACGCCATGGCCATTAGGCATTTTCCGGACGACACGATCGCGGCGATCTCGACGCCGCTGGGCGAAGGCGGTTTAGGCGTGATACGGTTGAGCGGCCGGGAAGCGATCCCGATCGCCGACAGGATCTTCATGCCGAAAAGCGGCCGAAGTGTCAGACATCAGAAGAGCTTCACAGCCCAGGTTGGCCACATCGTCGCGAAACGGCCCCAGAGCCAAGAAAATATCATAGACGAAGCGTTGGTTCTCGTCATGCGCGCACCCAAAAGCTACACCCGTGAAGATGTGGTGGAGATCAGCGCGCACGGCGGAAGCGAGGTGCTTAGGGCCATTTTGGACCTCGTGGTCGTAAACGGGGCGAGGCTTGCCGAGAAGGGCGAATTCACCAAACGCGCTTTTCTGAACGGACGCATCGATCTTTTGCAGGCGGAGGCTGTGCTGGACCTCGTGCAGGCCAAAACGGACCGGACGCGCGAATGGGCCTCGGAGGGGTTGAAGCGCGGGTTGTCATTGAAAATTGATACGTTTAAAAAAGAACTTGTCGGGCTCTTGAGCCACCTGGAGGCCTCGATCGATTTTCCCGATGATTTTCCCGAGACGGACTCCCCGGCCCGGATGGAAGCGCAACTGGGGGGTGTGGCGGCGGACCTCGAGGCCGTTCTGCGAAACGCGGAGTTCGCGATCGTGATCAAAAAAGGCGTCCGAGTGGCGCTGGTGGGGCGCCCGAATGTCGGAAAATCCAGCATCCTAAACGAGCTTGCGCGCGCAAACCGCGCGATCGTTACGCCCTTCCCCGGCACGACGCGCGACGTCGTCGAGGAGGAGATCCAGGTCCGCGGCATTCCATTACGGCTCATGGATACGGCCGGGATCCAGGAAACCTCAAACCCCATAGAAAATGAGGGAGTCGAACGAGCGCGCAGGGCCGCTGAGGATGCCGGGTTTGTCATCTATGTCATGGACGGCAGCCAACCTCTCGAGGGAGAGGAAGAGGCGCTACTAAGCTCATTTTCACAGAAAGCGCGCATTGTCGCGGTCAATAAGACGGACTTGCCGGAGAAATTAGACTTGAATTTGCTTCAAAAGAAACTTCCCGAGTCTGAGATTATCCGCTGTTCCTGCGTCAAAAAAGGCGGCCTGGGCCTGTTGGAAGAATCAATATTCAGATTTATAAGTCGTGGTAAAAGCCAAATTTCCGATGTGCCTCTTGTCAATTCCGTGCGCCAGAAGGAGCTTTTATCCCAAGCGCTCCAAAACATTCAAGATGCCCGGACATCCTGCCGGGGCCATGCTTCGCCGGAGCTCATTGCGGTGGATGTGCGTCTGGCGCTTGACCGATTCGGGGCGCTCGTGGGGGAGGCGGTGACCGACGACGTCCTGGAGGCTCTTTTTAGTCAGTTTTGCATAGGGAAGTAAACGCGGCACCCCTCGAATCCGCCGCTATGCTCGGCCCAAACTCCTTGCAGTCAAAGAGCTTAAATTATATAATACTGCCCTAATACCGAAAGATCCATTTCCTATGCTTTCTAGCTCTGATTCGATCTTGGACCAGTGGTACCGAAATAGGGTCTTTTTTGCGGCGTTTTGGTCCTGGTTTATTGCGCAGACGATCAAGGTCGTTCTGGGGATCCTCCGCGAGAAACGCTTTAATTTCAAGTGGTTTGTGGGCTCCGGCGGGATGCCGAGTTCGCATGTGGCGCTGACCTGTGGTTTGGCCACGGCGGTGGGGCTGTTTTACGGGTTTGACTCGGGCTCATTTGCCATCGCGTTCGCGATCATGGTGATCACCATGTTCGACGCGCAAGGGGTGCGTCGGCAAAGCGGTAAGCAGGCGGGGATGCTCAATAAAATCCTGGACGACCTTTACGCGCATAGGGACATTGAGCCGGATCGATTAAAAGAGCTCTTTGGCCACAGTCCCAAAGAGGTATTCGCCGGAGGGCTTGTCGGGATCGCTGTCGCATCGCTGTTCTACATTTGGTAGGGTTTTTTTTGAATAAGAAGACGGCTTTTATCTTTGCGGCAGGGATCGTGCTGGGGGCGGTTGCTTTTGCCTTGGCCAGCGTGTCGTTTCACAAGTCCCCGCGCAGTACGGCGTTTCCAACCTTCCCGGCCACGCAGACGCTGTCACCGGCATTCGCCACGGATCCTCAAGCTTTGCAGCCGGTGGAGACGCCGTTCTTTCGTTCTCTTATGTCCCAGGAACCCGACAACACATCCACCCTCTATGAGGTAAAAAAGGGGGATTCGCTCAGTACAATCGCGAAAGCCCACGGCACCACCGTTGAACTTATAAGAAAAATAAACGCGCTTTCTTCGGATAGGCTTTCCATAGGGCAGAAACTGAAGATCCCCAATGTCGTGTTCAGCGTTGTCGTGGACAAGTCACAGAACAGCCTGATCTTAAAAGGCGGCGAAGAAGTGCTGAAGACCTACGTCGTCTCGACCGGGTCGGACAATTCTACGCCGGCGGGGGTTTTCAAGGTTACCGATAAGCTCGTGAACCCGACCTGGTACAAATCGGGCGCGGTGGTACCGTTCGGAAGCCCCGAAAACGTGCTCGGGTCGCGCTGGATAGGGCTGACGAAGAAGGGCTATGGGATCCATGGCACCACGGAGCCCGATAGGCTCGGGCAGCAGATCACGGCCGGGTGCATTCGGATGAGGAACGAGGAAGTTGAGGAGCTGTTTGGATTTGTGACACCGCATACGGAAGTGACGATAGTCGACTGATGACCCCATCCCCTCCTTTTTGGTTCGAAGAACCAATAAATCCGCCTTCGGCGGATTTATGCGCCATTTTTCGTGAGATGGGCGCTCAAATGGCGCGAAAGGAGGGGATGGGGTGATCACCGCACTTGATTTTGAAAAACCCATCTTTGAGCTTGAGAAAAAGATCAACGAGCTCAAACATCTGAGCACGGACGGCAATTTAAACCTGCAGTCGGAGGTCAGGAAATTGCAGACGCGCTTGAATCATCTGAGGAAGGAAACCTATTCTCAGATGACCGCCTGGCAGCGCGTGCAGCTCGCGCGGCACCCGCAGCGCCCCTACACGCTTGATTACATTCAGAGTATTTTCACGGATTTTGTCGAGCTCCATGGGGACAGGACCTTTGCCGATGACAAAGCGCTCGTGGGTGGTTTTGCGAAACTGGACGGGCGGACATTCCTCGTGATGGGGCACCAAAAGGGCCGCGACGCGAAGGAGAACATCATGAGAAATTTCGGCAGCGCGCACCCTGAAGGTTACCGAAAGGCGCTGCGCCTTATGAAAATGGCGGAGAAGTTTTGCGTGCCACTCGTGGTTTTCATCGACACGCCGGGCGCCTATCCCGGTGTCGGAGCCGAAGAGCGCGGGCAGGCCTATGCCATCGCGACCAATATCCGCGAGATGGCGCGTGTGCGGGTGCCGATCATTGTCGTGGTGATCGGCGAGGGCGGATCGGGCGGCGCGCTGGGCATCGGCGTGGGCGACCGGGTGCTTGTGCTCGAGAATGCCTACTATTCGGTGATCTCGCCGGAAGGGTGCGCGGCCATCCTCTGGAAGGACAGGACAAAAGCGCCGGACGCCGCCGCCGCACTGAAGCTCACGGCGAAGGATCTTTTGGACCTGAAACTGATCGATGAAATGGTCGCGGAGCCCCTGGGCGGTGCTCACCGCGGGCCCGAAGAAACCGCGGCCTCTTTGAAATCGGCGATCAAAAAAAATTGGAAAGAACTTGAACCCGTGGACAGGGACAAACTCGTAGAGGCCCGCTATGACAAATTCAGGGCCATGGGAGTCTTCGAGACATTCGTCCCGTCCTCCGGGCTCCACAAGGTCCATCTGAAGCATGAGCGAAAAGTCACAAAGAAAAGAATTTCTAGTTCCTAGCGATTTGTCGCTCGTTCAGAAATCCAGCGCGGATGTTCTGTCGTACCTGGGGCCCCTCCGGTTGGACGAACCCGTCGTTTTTGACATCCGACTATGTCTGGAAGAAGCGCTGATCAACGCGATGAAGTACGGCCACAAACTTAAAAAAGAGCTTAAGGTGCGCCTGGGCGTGGAGTACAATGACCGCGAAATACGCATCCGCGTGGAAGACGAGGGAGAGGGTTTTGATCCGCGGAAACTCGTGAATTGCACGGAAAGCAAGAACGTACTTAAAGATTGCGGCCGCGGCGTCTATTTGATCCGCAAGCTTATGGACGAAGTCCGTTACAATGAGAAGGGCAATGCGATCACGATGGTGAAGCGTTTGAGGGCAGAAGGGGGGATGCGAGCGTATGGAAGCAAAGTTGTCTGAGCGGGACGGTGTCACGATCCTTCATGTGACCGGTGAGATCAATATCAACACTTCGCCGGATCTCAGGAAGGCGTTCGAGAAAAATACGGGCAAAAAGGTCATTGTGGACCTTGAAAAGGTAAATTATATCGATAGCTCCGGCCTTGCGACACTGGTGGAGATGCTGAAGAAGGTGAAAAACCAGGGCGGGAGCTTGGGGCTTGCCGGCATGACCGACAAGGTGAGGAGCCTTTTTGAGATCACCAAACTCGATAAGCTTTTCCTGGTTTACAGGGATCAAGCCGAAGCCGTGAGCCAGGCCAAGTAAGCCGGATGGGCCTTGCCTTGTTCGTTGAGAATCTGGGCAGATCCACCCGCCTGATATTCCGGCAGTCAGGCGAGGTGTTCGCGCTTTTAAGCCAGACGATTTACTGGGTGTTCGTCGGCCCTTTCCGCAAGAAGCCGGTTTCAAGGAAAGGGCTATTCGCGCAGACTGTTTTTGCGGGGTTGGGCTCGCTCGTCATCGTTTTTTTCGTCAATTTTTTCATTGGCATCGTGCTCGCGATGCAGTCGGCTTATCAGCTCGAGCAGCTGGGCGCTACGATCTACGTGGCGGCGCTCGTAGGCGTGTCCATGACGCGCGAGATCGGACCGGTCCTTACTTCGCTTGTCATCGCCGGCCGCGTGGGCGCGGCCATCACCGCCGAAATTTCCACGATGAAGGTGACCGAACAGATCGAGGCGCTGGAAACCCTAAGCCTGAACCCCGTCCGGTATCTCGTGGTGCCGCGGTTTCTGGCGCTTTTGATGATGCTTCCGTGCTTGGTGATCCTGGGAGATCTCGTCGGCATGTTCGGGGGTTACATGGTCGGTGTCTACAATCTGGGGTTGGGGTCGGGCCTCTACATCGACACGACGATCGAGTTCCTGACCGTGAAGGACATCCTGACGGGGCTTCTGAAAAGCGCCGTGTTCAGCGTCATTATTTCCATGATCGCCTGCTACCAGGGACTTTCCACGGAAGGCGGCGCCGAAGGGGTGGGGCGCTCGACCACAAAGAGCGTCGTCACGTCCTTCATCTTGATCATCGTCGCCGATGCGATCCTGACCGCTTTATTTTATTTCGCGAAAACCTAAATGGAAAAAAAAGAAATAGTCATCAGCGTTAAAAATCTCACAAAAAGCTTCGGAAGCCGCGCGATCCTGAACGCCGTAACCCTCGACATTTACGAAGGCGAGACGCTCGTGGTGATGGGCGGCTCCGGATGCGGGAAAAGTACGTTCCTGCGGCATCTCATCGGGGCGATCCGGCCGGATGAGGGAGAGGTCTGGATGTTCGGCAAGGACATCGCCAAGGCCTCCGAGGAGGAAATGGACGAGATCCGTAAAAAATTCGGGATGCTTTTTCAGTCCGGAGCGCTGTTCGATTCGTTGACCGTGGGCGAGAACATCGCGCTTCCTTTGAGGGAACATACGAAATTGGACGAGAACATCATCCAGATCGTCATCAAATTGAAGCTGGACCTCGTGGGTCTGAGAGGTTTCGAGAACCTGATGCCCTCACAGCTTTCCGGCGGCATGAAAAAGCGATGCGGCCTGGCGCGGGCGATCGTGATGGACCCCAAGATCGTTTTTTATGACGAACCGACCGCGGGGCTCGACCCGGTCATGACGGGCGTGATCGACAAGCTCACGATGGACCTCACGAAGAAGCTTCACATCACCTCGGTCGTCGTCACCCACGACATGGGCAGCGTTTTCAGGATCGCCGACCGTATCGTGATGCTGCACCAGGGCAGTGTGCTTCAGATCGGCACGCCCGACGAGATCCGGCATTCCAAGAACCCCATCGTGCAGCAGTTCATCACCGGCGGCGCGGAAGGCCCCATCTCGTTCGTGCAGACCGGGGACGATTATTTGGAGCATTTGACGAAGGAAATTGAGCTATAACCTGTCCATTAAAGGAGATCCCGGGGAATGAAGATAAAAATGAGCAATGAAGCAAAGACGGGCATTCTGGTGTTGGTTTCTCTGATCACGCTCGGAGCGCTGCTTTTGAAGGTCGGGAATTTCGGTTTATTCAAGAAGGGCTACACGATCCGGTCCCAATTCCACTACACGGCCGGCGTTAAAAAGAACGCCCCGGTGCGGCTCTCAGGCGTGGATGTGGGCGAGGTGAAGGACCTCGTGCTCCATTACGGGGATGAAACGCTGATCGAGACCGTGCTGCGGATCGATGAAGGGGTGAAGATCCGCAAGGACTCCAAAATGTATGTGACGACGCTGGGCCTGATGGGTGAGAAGTATGTCGAGATCAAGGCGGGTACCGCCGCGGCGGAGTACGCGAACGAGGGCGACGAGATCCCCAGCCAGGACCCCGTGCGGCTCGAAGAGCTTATCGAGATGGCCACGAAGGTGGCCGGCGATGTCGGAAAAATGGCGCAGGACATCAGCCGCGTGGCCGACAATGTCGACGGGGTCCTCAACGACAATAAGCCAAAACTGAGCAGGATCTTCGACAATCTTGAATACACTTCAGAGAATTTCAGGGATTTCAGCGAAGACCTGAAATGGCATCCCTGGAAAGTGTTGGCCAAGGGCGGCAACAAACCCAAGGACGAGATCATGAAAATGAGGGCCCAGCAGGAAGCGGCGCTGGCCGCCAGAAAACAGAGCCCTTGATCCATCGTTAAGATCGCGCCCCTCTCCTTCGTCCCTCCCAAGTACCTGCGGCCCGCCCTCATCGCCGCGGGCATGCTGGCCTTATTTTTTCTTTCGTATTTGCGCATCTTTGAAAGCTACGAATTTCAGACTTACGACACCCGTTGCCGGCTCCGGGGCCCCCGGCCCATCTCGGACAAGATCGTGTTCGTGGATATCTGGGATGATACCCTCCAGGCGCTGGGGGCGTGGCCATTTGACAGGAGAAACCACGCCGCGCTCATTCAGGTCTTGAGCCGGTGGCAGGCCCGGGCCGTCAGCTTTGATATTATCTTTACGGAGCCGAGGGACGGGGATGATCTCGTCGTACGAGCCGCGAAAGCCGCCAACAACGTTTATTTCGTGGAAGCGTTGAAGGAGCCTGTGAACGACAAAGGCGTTTTTGTTTCCGACCAGATCCTGGATCCCCTGCTGCCCGCCTACAGGACCGCAGCGAAGGGCGTGGGGCACATCAACGCGCCGGCGGATCGGGACGGCAAAAGGCGGAAAACCATCCCGGTTATTTTTTATGGCCGTGCCCCTTATTTCCACATCAGCCTTCGCATGGCCATGGATATTTTGGGAATTTCTCCGGGAAAGGTCAAGCTTCGCCCCGCCCGGTCCGTGGATTTTTCAGATAAGCTGAAGCTGCCGCTCGATGAAGACGGGTATTTCGCGGTCAATTACGCCCGGAAATGGGAGGAGGGCTACCCGCATTATTCGTACCGGGATATTTTGGCGTCCTATCAGAGTATTCAGGCGGGGGAAAAACCGATACTCAACCCCGCGCAGCTTAAGGGAAAGATCTGTTTCGTGGGGTTGACTTCGACGGGCTCGCACGACACTGAGCCCGTCCCCATCCAGAACCTCTATCCGCTCGTGGGTCAGCACGCCAACATCCTGAACAGCATCCTGACGCAGGATTTCATCCGCCGAATGGGGCGGGTCTGGAACGCGACCCTTTTGTGCGTGTTCAGTCTCTTGGTGGGATGGACCGCGTTCCTCAAAAAGATCGTTGTTTCATTTCTGCGCGTCGTGCTGATCCTAAGTCTCTTCATTGTCTCGGCGGTGTTCGTGTTCATTCAATGGGGGTTTTGGGTGGACCTCTTCCTGCCGGTCGCCTCGGCGGTCATTATTTACGCGGTCGCGGTATTCGTGCGCACGATCGGAGAGATGAAAAAGCGCGAATCCATGGAGAAAGAGTTGAAAATAGCCAGCCAAATCCAACAGAGTTTCCTTCCGGGAAAAGCGCCTGCGCATGCGGGGATCCAGGTGGCGGTTTACATGAAACCCGCCAAAGAGGTGGGCGGAGACCTTTACGATTTTCTTAAGTTAAATGACGGCTCGCTCGGCGTTATGTTGGGGGATGTGTCGGGCAAGGGCACGCCCGCGGCCCTTTTCATGGCGAAGGTCGTGTCCGAATTCAAATTTTCCGCGCGAGAGAAAACCGATCCCTCCGCCGTGCTTGTTGCTTTGAATGACTCCATCTCGTCCGAATCTACCGGCGGGCTTTTCGTCACTTTGACCTATGCCGTTTTTGACCTGAATAAAGGGAAGATGCGTTTCTCGAACGGGGGGCACCTGCCGCTTGTGGCGGTCACGAAGGATGGAAAAAACACGCTTCTGAGCGCAGAAGAGGGCATGCCGATCGGCATTTTGCCGGGGGCCCGTTTCGCAAATTCTGAGGTGCCCTTGAACGAAGGAGATATTTTCATTTTTTATTCGGATGGCGTGAGCGAAGCGCGCAACAAGAAAAAGGAAGAGTACACGGTCGAGCGGTTGCAATCGGTGACCTTCAAAAACAAGGCGCTCGCTGCCGACCGGCTCCTGGAGAGGACCGTTGAGGAGCTTCATAAATTTATGGGTAAAGCCGAGCAGCATGACGACATAACGCTCATCATCGCCAAGGTCGGAACCTGGTAGTACCTTAACTAAGTCATCTATGTTTCTACAGTATAGAAGGTTATGTCGATGGTTAGGTGACAAAGTATTTAGTTTTTAATTTGTAATTATCGGGCGAATCATGTATACTTACCCAGAACAGGAATAAAATTTTATGGCACAGACATCCACGGATAAAAAAATGCAAGAAAAGAGCAGGCTCACGAATTACATGGAAGAGCTTGCGGCCGACATGCTCGAAGGGCTCATGACGGAGCCTGAATTCCGTGACGCGCGTCTTTCCGCCCGCGCGAAGCAGGATGTCCGGGCGCTGGCTTTGAATCGCCTTTGGCCGATGTACACGACGACGAACACCGGCAGGGACTTTTTAAGAAAGATTGTGGTTGAGGACAAGATCGAACAGGACATCATACGCGAACTGAAAGCGGCAATCGCGATCGTCCGTTCGAACCCACGCAACTGACCCTTCGTCCGCATGGCGGTCTTAGATCTGGTTTACTCGGGGCCCGGCACCGGGAAGACGTCGCACTGCATCGAAGTTTTTAAACGAAAAATACTGGAATCCAAGAGCGGTATCGAAAGCCGCTCTTTTTTTATTCTCCCAAGCCGTGAGCACGCCGAACGCGTCCAAAATCTTATCTTAAAACAAGGCGTCCCCGGGCTTTTCAATGCGCACATCCTGACCATCCATGATTTCGCATCGACCCTCGACTCCTCGCCGGGCATTTCCGTTGTCAGCGACACACTTAGAAAAAGGGCGCTGGGGGAAATATTGCAGGAAAAAGAATGCCCGCTGCCCAGCTTCGAAAGGGTGAGGGACTTCACCGGATTCTCCGAGCTTCTGGTGGACACGATCAAGGAATTCAAGAGCGGTTTCCTCGGCATTGCCGAGTTCGAGAAGCGCTCCCACAGGCTTCTAAAAGACGCCGTTTTCAGGTCCAAGTTCACGGACTTTTCTGTTTTAATGAAGCGGTATGAAGCGTCGCTGCGCAAAATGCGCATAGAGGAGCCCGAAGATGCCATGGCGCGGCTCATCAAGCAACCCGCGCCGCGGCGAAAAGTGGAGCTTGTGATCTTCGACGGTTTTTATCACTTCACTCGCGCGCAGAGGAAGTTTATCGGGTATTTGTCGCGTGTATCGGAACGGATCCTCGTGACTTTGACGCTTCCCGAGAATTCTGAAAAACGCGCACAGGTGTTCGACTATCCGATCCGGACCCGGCAGGCATTGCTCGAAGCGGGCTTCAAGCGCTTTCGAAGGGCGCCGGCGGAGAACCGCCGCACGAGGGACAAGGCGCTCCGGCATCTTGAGGAAAATTTGTTTTTGGAGGCGCCGCGTGTTTTCGCGGGCAGCCCCGGCGCGCTATGTTTAATGGAGGCCCGAAGCCCTCGCGGCGAAGTGGAGATGATCGCGCGTGAGATAAAGAAAATTTACCGACAGTCGCAGGTCCATTACAGCGACATCTGCGTGATCTTGAGAAAAGTAGGCGTCTACAAGCGGCTTGTGGCCTCCGTATTCTCTGAGTTCGGCATCCCGGTGGTCGTGCATGAGCGGGAAAAGCTGATCGAGCACGGGTTTGTGGCCACGCTCTGGCGGTTCCTGAACCTCATGGATGAGGACTGGAAACGGGAGGACCTGTTTTACCTTTTGAAATCCAGTTATTTCGCACCTGCGCTGCCGCTCCGGGCAGTCTTAAGGCTTGAGGCCGCCGCGTTCCAAAAAAATATCACTTCCGGCCGCGCGCAATGGGAAGAGCTTGTCTCGTCCGACGTGGATCCCCAGGTGCGCCGGGCGTTCGAGAAATTATCGGCGATGGAAAAGGGGTTTCTCGGAGCCGCCGGCGCGGGTTTGTTCGTGGACCGCGTGTTTTCATGGATTAATGAATTCAAAAGCCCGGCTTCGGCCGCGGCGCCGGACCCCGCGGATGAGGACATGTTGAGCGCCCTTTCCGATATTCTGGAAAATGCGCGGCGGTTCTACCAACGTTCTTCGGAAAGGCTGTTTTCCAGCGCCTCGTTCGTGAAAGAGCTGAAAGACTCCCTCAAATCAGCCCTTTTTTCCTTGAGGCCCGTGAGCAAGAACCGGGTGCAGGTGTACGACGTCGTGATGGCGCTTCCCAAAGAATACAAGGTCGTATTTGTGGCGGGGCTTCTTGAGAAAGTTTTTCCTCAAGGCGTCGTCGAAGACCCGCTTTTCAAAGACGCCGAGCGGCGCGTGATAAACGCGCGCGACACCGTGCTCGAAGAGCGCTCAAGGCGCGTGACCGGCGAAAGGTTCTTTTTTTATATGGCCGTCGCGCGGGCGCGTGAGCGCCTGTATCTGAGCCATCCGAAGTACGGTCTCGAAGGGAAACCTTCGCTCGCCTCTTTTTTCATCGAGGAAGTGAAGAAATGTTTCGAAAAAATCCGGGAAGTAAAAAAAGACATCGGCGATCTCGTGCCGGAGTGGCGGGAATGGGAAACACCACGCGAAGTCATGCAGGGTTTGTCGGAGAGCTTATTTCAAACCCGCTCTTCTTCGCTGCCGGAGCCCGTGTTGCAGGCTCTCAACGATTCACTGGCCGAACGGCAGTTTCGGGAAGTGTTGCGTTTGGGCTTTTCCGATGGAGAGGCCCGGATACAAGATCCTCGTATCCGCAAGATCTTCTCCGGGACTGAAGGCCCCTTCAGTCCGACAAGGCTTGAGACATTCGCCACCTGCGCGTTCAAATATTTTGCGGGCCGCGTGCTTAGACTTCGGGAGCCCATGGAAGGCCGCGAGTTTTTGGAGATGGGGAACGTCCTTCACAAGGTGCTCGAGGGATTTTACCGCGAAGCGCCCGAGGCGGAGCGCGCGAGCGGCCGTTTGTGGAGCGACGACTCCGGCGCGCTCAAGGCGCTTCATGAAAGGCTCGACCGGGAGATCCGGCGCAGCCCTTTCAGCTATTTGCCCCTTTACCGCCAAAAGATCTATGAGACGAATATGAAACAGATCCTGCTTCTTTTTGTCAGGGAAGAAAAAGCGCTGTTCGAGGAAAGAGGTCTTGTGCCGACTTATTTTGAACACGAGTTCCGGGACCTAAAGGTCCGGGACGGCGGGGAGGAATTTTTGATCGAGGGTAAGATCGACCGGATCGACGTGGATCCCGGGTCGCGCCAGGCGCTCGTCACCGACTACAAGCGGTCCAGGCGTTCGGTGACGATCCAGAAAAAACTGGCCAAGGGTCTTGAGCTTCAGCTTCCGCTTTATCTTTTAGCCGCTCGGCGACTGCTCGGACTTGAGATCATCGGCGGCGAGCTCCGTTTTTTGACGAGCGCCTCGAGCGAAGGGCTGTATTACGAGTCGGCGCGCGCGAAACTGGGGCTTCATCACTCAAGGAAAACCTATTCCGCGGATGAGTTTGAGAACATGCTCTCCCAGACCGAGGCGCGCGTCGGGCAGGCCGTGCGGCGCTTGAGAGGTGCGGATATTTCCGTGAAGTCCAAGTCCTGCCAGTATTGTTCGTTCAGCCCGGTTTGCCGGTTCGAGCCCTGGCGATTGGTTTATTCCGAAAATGAGTAAAGCGCCTGCGCACCCTGCCATGAGTTATTCGGCGGAGCAGAAAGAGGCGATCCGCCGTTTCGGACGGGACCTCGTGGTTTTCGCAGGCGCCGGTTCCGGTAAAACAGCGCTCTTAGCCGAGCGGTTTTTGTATGCCGTGACTCGCGAACGCGTCGCGCCGGATAAGATCCTCGCGATCACGTTCACGGAAAAAGCGGCGCATGAGATGAAATTACGCGTTGTCCGGCAATGCGAGGAAAAGGGCCTCTCGTCCCTCAGACAAAGCCTTGAAAACGCCTCGATCAGCACGATCCATAGTTTTTGCGCGCGGGTTCTGAGGGAGAATCCGATCGAAAGCGGCGTGGACCCGTTCTTTCAGATCTTAAACGAGGCGGAGACGGAGCTTCTCATGAGCCGAGTAACAGATCGCCTTTTTGAAGTGGAAACCCAGAATGAAACGTGGCTCGCGATCCTCACCGAAGTTGGAGAACAGAACGTCCGAGCCGGGCTTCGGACTCTTTACGGTTTAGGACGCGCGAGCGCCGATGACAAGCGCATTTTCAGGTGTCCGCAGTACACGGAAGAAAAAAAAATGGAAGACATCACCCGGCCCGTGAAACTCGAGTTCCTGAAAATGGTTTCCCGCTTCAAGGAGCTTTACGAGTCCGAAAAAATGAAGAGGGCCGCTTACGATTTTGAGGACCTCGTGTACCTGGTTTACCGGTTATTTTCGGACCCGGCGCCGCAGTGCCGGGCCGTTCTTTCCCGGTACCAGAGTTTGTTCAGCCGCGTTTTGGTGGACGAATACCAGGACACGAGTTCCCTGCAGGCGGCCATCATCGATCATTTAAAAAAAGACAATCGGCTTTTTTTCGTCGGGGACGTGCAGCAGTCTATTTACGGTTTTCGTCACGCGGACCCTCTGGCGCTCCAAAGGCTTTTGGGGCCTGAAAAGAACGGGAAAAATTTTGAGAAGGTTTTTTTGAGCCGCAATCACCGTTCCCGGGGGGAGATCCTTTCTTGGGTCAATCATTTTTTCAAGACGGTGTCGGGCGCTTCAGGTTTTTTGCCTCTGGAAGCCGGCAAGAAGTTCTCGGAAGAAAGATCCCACGCGCTTGAGATCTTGTGCATCCGCCGCGACGAGGTGCGCGCGGACTCGCTTGAGAAAGCGCGCGTTTTGGAGGCGCGGGCGCTCGCCGCGCGGATCCGTGAGCTTGTGAGCGTGGGCCTCGGATTCGAGGGGAAAGACGGGATTTCGCGCCCTGCCCAGTACCGTGATTTTGCGATCCTTTTAAAAAGCACCACTTTCTCTCATCTTTACGAAAGAGAGCTTTCGGAGGCGGGCATTCCATTCTACGCATTGAAAGGCAAGGGTTTTTACGAAAAACCGGAGATCCTGGATCTCTTGAGCTGCCTGACGCTTTTGGAAGATCCCGACGACGACATAGCGCTTGCCTGCGTTCTGCGCTCGCCGCTTGTCGCGGCGAGCGACGACGCGCTTTTTTGGCTGGCGTTTCACGCAAAAGGCGAGGATAAACAAGCCCCTCTTTCGAAGGCGCTCGAGCGTTTGGAAGAGGCACAGGAGATCTCCGGCCGGGACCGGGAGTCGCTCGGCCGGTTTCGTGAATGGATCGAGGCTTTGAGGTTCTCGAAAGACCGCAGGAAGCTCTCAGAGCTCCTCGGCGAAATATTCGCCCGGACGCAGTATGAGGCAAAGCTACTGGCTCAAAAAGAAGGAAGGCAGAAAATCGCCAATGTCCTGAAATTCGTCGAGATCGCAAGCTCCCTGGAAGAAAGGGAGATCCTGGGCGTGGGGGACTTCGTTCGCGCAATCCGGGGCATTTCGGAAGAGGAGCTCATGGAGGCCGAAGCGCAGATCGAAAGCGGGGACGGTGATGTCGTGACGGTTTCCACGATCCATGCCGCCAAGGGGCTTGAATTCCCCTGCGTGATCATCGCCGACATGGGGGCCGAGCGACGAGAGAACTCCTTGCCGGTCATATTGTCCACGAAGGAAACAGGCCTGGGCATGAAATGGCCGGATCCCGTGACCCGCAAACGCATCCCCGACTACACCTACACACAAATTGAATCCCAGCTGCGTGAACGCCGGGCGGAAGAGGATAGCCGCGTTTTGTATGTCGCGATGACCCGCGCCAAAGAGCATTTGATATTTTCAGGGTCGCTTCCGGCGCGCCCGCGTCTGAAGGACGACACCTGGATGGAGAAGCTCATGTCTGTCGTGGGCACCCAGGCGCTTGAATCCACAGATCCGCTCGTGGAGTGCGGAGGAGTGCGTTTTAAAATAATAAAACCCACCGTTTATTCCGGATCGGGAGCCGCACCGGATCCGCTTTTGGCCGACCGGTTGGGGCTTAGGGAGGTCGGAATGGATCCCACGTCCGTGTCGGTTGAAAAAGCTCTAAAGCTTGGTGTCCGGATAGACCCCGAGTCGCCACGGCCGGGCCGGGAGCCCGTGGACTACCGAAAAAGGTTCGAACCGGTCCTTAAGGATTACACCCACACGCAGGATCTTACGGTCACCGATGTTTTGATGCAGTCGCTGGTAGGTCCGGAACGGGCGTCCGCCGGTTTCGAGGAGGACAGAGTGCTGGGTACCGACCGGGAAGAGTCCCAGACACCCCGAAACGAATTCGGAGTGCTGTATCACAAGCTGATGCAGAACCTCGCGACGGAAAGGCCCAAAACAGTCCGGAACCGCTTATTTGATCTGCCGTTTTTAGATACCCTCGGCGTGGCGGAAAAAGAGGAAATGAAACAAAGCGTGCTTAAGTTTTGGCGGGGGCCCCTGGGGGCCCTGGTTCGGCAGGCCCGAAGATGCTACCCCGAGCTTCCTTTCATTTACCAGACCCGGCACGGCGTGCTAAAAGGCCAGATCGATCTCGTATTGCAGAGCCGGGAGGGGAAGTGGATGCTTCTGGATTACAAGACGAACCGCCTTGAGCCCGCCGGCAAAATAGCAGCCGCCGAAACTTACCGCGTCCAGCTTTTGCTCTATGCGCTGGTTTTCGGACGGCTTTACGGAGAATTTCCGGTCAAAGGCATGCTTTATTTTTCGTCTCTCGACGACACGGCGGAATTCCCGTATCTCGCGGACGATTTTACCGAGGCCGAGCGAATGCTGGACGAGGCCTTCCTGAAAACGGCTAGTCCTTGATTTTTTGGGGCGAATCTGCAAATATAGGGGTCAAGAGGTGAATCATGGCCAGAACCGCGACCGCCAAAAAAAGCGGAGCCAATCGCAGTGAGTCGCAGTACGACGAGCAGCGGGAAATTGAAAAGCTCGCCTACCAGTTTTTTATCGAACGCAGCTGCCAGCACGGCTACGATCAGGAAGACTGGTACCGAGCTGCGGCGATTGTGAAAAGCCGAAGGTCCTAAAAGCCCTTCATCCCACATCTTTTTTCGAATGAGCTCTGTTTACGACAGGCGGCGTAGCCGCCTTTTTTTATCCGCCTTCGCCGAAAACCCCGACCTTAACCGTGGATGAAGGCGTTTCCACAGGCGGCTTCGGCGGATTCCGCCCCCCGGCGAAGGACGGATTCTCCGAAGCTCGCCGCAGGCGAGCGAAGGAGAATCAAAAAGGTACCTTGCGCTTGCGCGGGGGGCTCCATTTTAAATTATGGATATTTGGCAGTTGATCCTCGTCAGGCTTATGGCCGCCATCCTGATGGCGGCGATGGGCGCTTTGATCGCGGTGAGCTTTAAGAAAATAAGCCACTGGGGTCTTTGCCTTCTTATTTCGTTTGCGGCCGGTGCGCTACTGGCGGTGGCAGTGTTTGATCTTTTACCGGAGGCGTTCGAGATTGCGGGCTGGCTCGGCGGAATTTTAAGCGTCGCATCGGGTTATGTTCTGTTCGCGCTTGTCACCCGATTCATTTTCCATATTTGCCCTGCCTGTTCAGCCACGCACACCGAGGTTAATTTCAAGGCGATCACGATCGCGATGGTCACAGCACTTTCCATCCACAGTTTTATGGATGGCCTGGCGATCTACAGCGGTTATTTGGCTACGGCGCAGAGTGGGGCCTTGATATTGCTGGCCGTGGCGTTCCATAAGCTGCCCGAAGGGCTTGCGCTGACGCTCGTGGCCCGGGAATCGGGGCTCGGCCGCGGGCAGGCGCTCCTGTTCTGTCTGGGCCTGGAGTCCGTGACGACGCTCGCGGGAGGACTGTCGGGATTTTTTGTGTTGATCCATGAGGCCGACCGCTGGGTGGGTTTCGTGCTGGGGCACGTGGCGGGGAGCTTTATTTTTCTCGTGCTGCATGCGCTCCTGAGCGAGGTCTTCAAACACCATCCGCGCTCCACCGTGATCGCGGCCGGGGCCGGCGCCGCATCCATGATGACCGCCGGCTTCCTGATAGGGGCATTCTAGCCTTATTTTTGAATTCACTTTTAGATTGTGTTATAGTGACCGCATTTTCTCGGGCCTGTAGCTCACTTGGTAGAGCGCTTCAATGGCATTGAAGAGGTAGCCGGTTCGATCCCGGCCAGGTCCATTCTACTTCGCTCTTTGAAGCTTTAGCGGAGGAGAGCTGCCTTAATTGATTTAGCCCGCCACAAAACGCGGCGGGCCTTCGGCCGGAGTGGCGGAATTGGCATACGCGTCGGTCTCAAAAACCGATCCCCTTACGGGGTTGTGAGTTCGACTCTCACCTCCGGCACTTTAATTAAAATAATATGAGCCGTTTACCCAATGAATTCATAACGAAGATCGCGCATTCGCTCCAGGAGGAGATCGACGTCTACCTTCTCAGTCTCTACAGCCTGGACAGCGAGGACATGTATTATTTTCCCAAAAAAGACAGGGACCGGATCAAGAAAATTTTACAAAGAGCTCTGGTCGATCCGGTTCAAAAAAATGCCCGATTGACCCGTTTCCATGCCTGAATCTCTCTATCCTTTCGCGCGGATCGAACCCAAATGGCAGAAGCGCTGGCTCGAACATAAGACATTCCGCGCCGAGGACCCCGGCAAGAACGGCGGCAAGAAGAAGATCTATGTTCTCGACATGTTCCCTTATCCTTCTGGGTCCGGGTTGCACGTCGGGCATCCCGAAGGGTACACGGCGACCGACATCTATTCGCGCTATAAGAGGATGCGGGGTTTCCACGTGCTTCACCCGATGGGGTGGGACGCGTTCGGCCTCCCGGCCGAGCAGTATGCGTTAGAAACCGGCACGCACCCGGCGGTCACGACCCAGAAAAATATCCAAACCTTCAAAAAACAGATCCAAAGCCTCGGGTTGAGTTACGACTGGGACCGCGAGGTCGACACGACGGATCCCGGCTACGTGAAATGGACCCAATGGATCTTCCTGCAGCTTTACAAAAAAGGCCTGGCCTATATCGCCGAAGTGCCGGTGTGGTGGTGCGAGGCGCTGGGCTGTGTGCTCGCCAACGAAGAAGTGGTCGACGGCAAGAGCGAGCGTGGCGGGCACCCGGTGGTGCGCCGGCCGATGAAACAGTGGATGCTCAAGATCACAGCGTATGCGGACCGGCTGCTTGAGGACCTTTCGCTCGTGAATTGGCCCGCCTCCATCAAAGAGATGCAAAAGAACTGGATCGGGAAAAGCGAGGGCGCGCTTGTGCAGTTCAAGGTCGCCTCCCAAGCGGCCAAAGACTCGCCAATTCCCGTTTTCACGACGCGGCCCGACACGCTTTTTGGCGCCACCTACATGGTCCTGGCCCCGGAACACGAACTGGTTCTGAAAATTACTACCGCCGAACAAAAACAGACCGTTGATACCTACCAAAAAAAAGCTGCTTCCAAAAGCGAGCTTGAGCGCACAGAACTCTCCAAAGAAAAGACCGGGGTGTTCACGGGCGCTTACGCGGTGAACCCGGTTAACAATGAGAAAATTCCCATTTGGATCGCGGATTATGTGCTCGCCAGTTACGGCACGGGCGCCATCATGGCCGTGCCGGCGCATGATGAGCGCGACTATGAATTTGCGAAGAAGTTTGGACTCAAGATTCTCGAGGTTGTAAAGGGCGGAGATATTTCAAAAGAAGCTTATATCGGCGACGGAACGAACGTAAATAGCGGTTTTATTTCAAATCTTCCTACGGCCGAAGCTAAAAAGAAAATCACGGAATGGTTGGCAGAGAAAGGTTTGGGTAAAAAGAGTGTAAACTACAAGCTTCGCGACTGGCTTTTTTCAAGACAGCGTTATTGGGGTGAGCCAATACCGGTAGTGCATTGTCCCAAATGTGGAATCGTGCCTTTGAGTGAAGCCGAACTACCTCTAAAGCTTCCCGATATGAAGGATTTTAAGCCGACTGGCAACGCTGAGCCTCCGCTTGCAAAAGCGAATGACTGGGTAGAGACAAAATGCCCGAAGTGCCATGGCCCGGCCCAGAGAGAAACCAACACGATGCCCCAGTGGGCCGGCTCCTGCTGGTATTATCTGCGTTATCTCGATGCGAAAAATCCGAGCGCTTTTTGCGACCGCGCGAAGGAAAAATACTGGATGCCCGTGGATCTTTATGTCGGCGGCGCGGAACACGCGGTGCTCCACCTTCTTTATTCGCGGTTCTGGCACAAAGTTCTTTATGACCTGGGTTTTGTGTCCACGAAGGAGCCTTTTACGAAACTGGTGAATCAGGGGATGATCTTGGGCGAAGACGGTCAGAAAATGTCGAAATCCCGCGGCAACGTGATCAACCCTGACTTTGTCGTAGAAAATTACGGTGCGGATTCGATGAGGCTTTATGAAATGTTCATGGGGCCCCTGACGCAGATGAAGGCCTGGTCGATGAAGGGCGTCGAGGGTGTGTACCGATTTCTCGGCAGGGTGTGGAGGCTTTACACGGACCGCGACGGGCGGTTGGACCCTTCGATACAGGAGTCGGCGCCGGGCGAAAATATCAAGAAGCTTCTGCACCGCACGATCAAAAAAGTGGGCGAGGACATCGAATCGCTGCAGCTCAACACGGCGATCTCGGCGCTCATGATATTTTCGAATGAGCTGGCGAAGGAAGTTGTGCGCTCCCGGTCCGTGATGGAAAAACTCGCGCTCATCCTGTCGCCCTTTGCGCCGCATCTGGCCGAAGAGCTGTGGCAGCTGCTCGGACACAAGGAAACTCTAAGCTTCGAAAAATGGCCCGCGTATGACGCGGCGCTGATCGAAGATGCGGTGGTCGAGATCGCGGTCATGATCAATGGAAAAATAAGGTCCAGGATCGCGGTTTCCTCGGATTGGGACGAGGCCGCGGTCGAAGCTGTGGTGCTTAAGGACGCAAAGGTCATCGCTTCCCTTGAAGGAAAAAGAATAGTCCAAAGAAAATACGTGCCCAAGAAAATATTTTCCCTGGCCGTCTCTTGACCCGTTACGAATCCCGTCTTCTTCTTGTCTTAAGTACTCTCGTGTGCGCCTTGCTCGCCGTGAATTTATATTTGCATAGCCGAAGCATCGTACAGATCACCGTCCTAAGAAACGAACCCGCCCAGCCTCAAACCGGTTCCTGACATGGAGTTTTTTGCACGAAGGCCCCTGTTTTATGCGGCGCTGGCCCTGTGTTTGGTGATCTTCCTCGCGGACCGCGCGCCGGACACCCTTCGAAACGCCTTCTTCCGTGTTTGGCCGGACGATGTCCGGTATCAGACCAGGGACGGGGAGAATACCGTATTTCTGGGAGGGCGCATCGTCACGGGCGTGGAAACGCGCCGGCTGCTTTACGGGGACAAAGTTTCCAGCTTCGTGTTTGAGGCGAAAAGAATTTGGGTCGCGGAAGCGAAAAAAGCTCAAAATGTCCGCGGCCGCGTAAGGTGCTTTTTGAAAGATCCGCGCGAGATCCCGGCTTACGGGGATGAAATTGTCCTCCGCGGGGATCTGAAGCGTCCACGCGGCTTGAGGAACCCCGGTGGTTTTGACAGCCGGGCCTACCTCGAGCGGCAGGGGATCGGCGCCGTTTTCTACGGCGACAAGAATTTTGACACCCGAGTGCTCGGCCGGCGAAAAGGCAATTTCCTTTACGAAAAAGCGCTTGGTACCCGGCGCTTTTTATCCGAGAGGATCTCACGGGCATTTCACGGGGACGAAGCGGCGTTCTTGAAAGCTCTCTTCCTGGGAGAAAGGAGCGACCTCGAGGAGGAGTTCAAGGACCTTTTCATCAAGACGGGCACGATGCATATCCTGGCGGTGAGCGGATTCAATATCGGGTTTCTTTGCGCCGCCCTTTTTCTCCTTTTGGCCCCTTTTCCCGTATCGAAAAATTTCAAGCTTTGCCTCGCGCTGGTAGCCGTTTGGGCGTATTGCCTCCTAGTGGGTTGGCAGGCGCCGGTGGTGAGGGCCTCGCTCATGGCTTCTGTCTTTCTTACGGGGCGGCTTCTGGGGAGAAGGACGGACGCGCTCAACTCGCTGGGGCTGGCGGCCTGCGTGATCCTGATCCTGAACCCGCAGCAGCTCTTCGATGTGGGTTTTCAACTCTCGTTCCTGGCGGTGTTCGGCCTCGTGAAGTTCGTGCCGCTTTTCATGAAGCGACCCGAGCTTTTGCCGCACGAATTTTTAAGCGCCAGGGAAAAAACCGTTTTCTATCTTAAGGAAGTCTTCTGGGTGTCCTTTGTGTGCGCGATCGTGACGCTGCCCATCACCGTCCACAATTTTTATATCGTCACACCGCTTTCGGTCCTGTCGAACCTCGCGGTGGTGCCCATTTCGTTCCTCTTGTTCCTGGCCGGCCTATTGTTTTTTCTGAGCGCCGCCTGGCTGCATCCTGCGCTTTCGTGGTTGCCGTTTCTCATGAGCGGCCTCATGAAGCTCCTTATCGCGGCGCTTTGGGCCGTCGAACAAATGCCCGGCGCTTACCTCATCGTGGGCAAGCCAAACCGGCCGTTCCTAATCCTGCTGGTCGCGGGGGTCTGTTACTTTCTGACGGACAAAAGGATGAAAAGCCGCACGGTCCGGGCCGCCGTGATCCCGCTTTTTCTCGCGAGCGTTTTTTTGCTGCAGGGCGCTCTCGGCCATTTCAACCGGCCGTTCAAAATGACGGCGCTGGATGTGGGGCAGGGGGACTCGATCTATTTTGAATTTCCCGAGGGGGGCAATATGCTCATCGACGCGGGAAAGGGGGGCGACGGTGACCGGGGCCGCCGCGTGATCGCGCCGTTTTTAAAGTCGAAGGGGGTTTCCACGATCGATCTTTTTGTGATCAGTCATCCGCAGGAAGACCACATCGGCGGCCTGCCCGCCCTGCTTGACGAATTCCGCGTGAAAACCGTGGCGGAGGCCGGCGCGGGCGCTTCCAGTCGTCTTTTCGGATCGGTCCGGCAAAAGATCCGCGAGGAAAACTCCGACACGCTCGTCGTGACCCGCGGAGACCGCCTCGAAGGCTTCAAGGGAGTGAACGTGGAGGTTTTGAACCCGAGCGAGGCGCTGAACCGCGCCAAGAATATCAACAACGCCTCCGTGGTCCTCAAGGTCGTTTATGCGGGCGCGAAGTTCCTCTTGGCCGGCGATATGGAAAAAGAGGCGATGCGGGAATTGTCAGGCCTCGGCGCGGACCTGAAGGCAGATGTTCTCAAGGTGCCTCATCACGGCGGCGGGCTTACGGAAGAGGGGGCAACTTTTGTCAGGCGCGTTTCACCCGGGATCAGCGTGATCAGCGTCGGCGAGCGCAACCTGTTCCATCACCCCGCGCCGAGGACGCTGGATATTTTGTCCTCCCTTCCTGAAAATAAAATATTTCGGACGGACCGCGACGGCGCGGTTGAAATTATTCACGAAAGAGGCGTTTTGAGCGTTTCCACTCGAGTTCGTTCTTGACTTTGAAAATCTGTGAACGTATATTAATTGCATGGGCGTGGTCCAGACAAACGGTCCGACAACGACGCAGCCTGCGCAGGCTAATTCCAGTCAAGCACTTCCGATCCTTGTCCCTAAAAAAATGTTCTTCGCGAAAGGCGTCGGCTCGCACAAACACGAGCTGCGTTCGTTCGAGATCGCGCTGCGCGACGCCGGCGTTGAGAAGTGTAACATCGTCCACGTGTCGAGCATATTCCCTCCGAATTGCGAGTTGATCTCCCGGAATGAAGGCATGAAATACATTTATCCGGGCATGATCACGTTCGCCGTGACTTCGCGCCTTTGCTCCAATGAGCCGCGCCGTCTCATCGCCGCGTCCATCGGGTGCGCGATCCCTTCCGACCCGAACACCTACGGCTATTTGAGCGAGTACTATGCGTTCGGCCAGACCGAAAAAGAGGCGGGCGACACCGCCGAGGACCTGGCGGCGGCGATGCTTGCCTCGACCCTGGGCATCGACATAGACGAAGACAAAAGCTGGGACGAAAAGGAAGAGATCTACCGCATATCCGATAAGATCGTCAAGACCACGAACGTGACGCAGTCGGCGATCGTGGAAAAGGGCGGCTATACGACGGTGGTGGCGGTCGGCGTTTTCCTTTTCTAGTACTTCTGAACATTATTCCTCTTGAGCAGTTTTCTTAAGAAAAACCTCGTACTGCAGGATCTCCTGTTTCTGGCTGCTTTGAGCGGATTTTTCCTGCTTTACCGTCTCGGGTCGGGTTCGCTCGCCAGTTGGGATGAAGGCCTATACGCCTCGGTCGCGAAGGAGATCTTTAACTCCGGCGATTGGTTTCATTTGACGCTCAACGGGAACCCCTGGGCCGACAAGCCTCCGCTGGCCATTTGGGCCACGGCGTTTTTTTACCACGCGTTCGGCGTGAACGAGTTTTCGGCCCGCCTTTTTTCCGCGCTCTGCGGCATCGGCACGGTGATCGTCACCTATTTTATCGGAGAGCGGCTTTTCAGCCGCTGGACCGGCTTTTTGGGCGCGTTCGTTCTTTTGTCTTCCTCTCATTTCATCCGCTTCGCGCGGTTCGGCATGCTCGACGCGCCGCTGACCTTCTTCCTGTCCTTGTCGCTATATTTTTTCTGGCGCGGTTACGAGCGCAACCGCTACCTCATTTTCTCCGGCGTCAGCGCGGGCCTGGCGATCATGACCAAAGGCTTTGCGGGCTTTCTTATCTTTCCCATCACCTGGCTTTACTGCCTTATTTCCGGCGAGTTCGAGATCCTCTTAAGGTCCTCGTACTGGGTCGGGCTCATGCTGGCCGCGGGCGTGGCGCTGCCGTGGAATCTGTACGAGATGATTCACCACCGCCATCTCTTTATGAATGAGGTCGTGGTCAAGCACCTGTTCCAGCGCACGCTCACGCCGCTCGACGGACACCAGGGGAATTTTTACTTCCATATCCGGACCCTCGTCAATAAATACCATCCCTGGGTGCTCGTAGGGATCTTTTCAGCGCCGTTTTTTTTGTTCAAGGCCGCCAAGGAGAGGATCGGCGGCGCGCTGTATCTGGCCATATGGATCTTCTTTATTTTCACGGTGATCACCCTCATTCAGACGAAGCTTCCGTGGTATATCCTCCCGATCTATCCTGCGCTTTCACTGACCGTAGGTTATGTGCTTGCGAAAGTGTTCGGAGAAAATCACTCCAGGTTCGTTCGCGTGGCTTTCATCGCGATCATGGCTCTCCACGTCCATTATTCCCATATTTTTAATTTCGATTACAGCCGCGACTTGAAGGGCATTGCGCCCATCGTGAAGGCCGAGCTTCCGCCGGGCGAGGCCCTGTTTCTTTACAACTATCATGAAACCAACGCCGTTACTTTCTACATGGACCGCGCATCGCAGTATGTGGACACACCCGAAGCCTTTGTCGCCGCCGCCAGAGGATCCTCCAGCTTTTTCTGCCTGATCCACGAGAAAGATTTGGCGCCTTTGCGGTCCAGGTTACCCTCCTTGAACCTGAAAGTCCGCGGTTCGTTCGAGGATCTTTGGCTTTTGGTGAAAACCAACTAAAAATCCGTCCCCGCCGCTTTCTATTTACTTCCCCGCTTCATTGGCTTATAATTTCTGCGGGAAGGGGCTTGCGATGAAGAAACGCGTCAAAAAAAAGTCCGTGAAAATGGCCTCATCACGCAAAGCAAAGCTTCGCGGCATCAAGAAAACCCTCCGCAGAATAGGCGCAAAAGCATCCCGTAAGTTACTGAAAGACAATAAGATAGCAAGTGTTATCTCTTCTTTTGGGTCTCGGGAAGCGCGGCCGGCGCCCTTCGATTTTCCTTCGTCCTATGATGAGGATAAGCTGGTGCTCTTGGTGCGTGACCCCTGGTGGATCTTTGCGTACTGGGAGGTCCGGCCGAATCGAGAGAGGGAAATACTTGACGAGCTTCGCCGCCAGAGGCTCCAGAAGGATAAAACCGTCCTAAGAATTTACGACATCGCGGGCACCTCCGTTTCCCGTCCTAATTCCTTTTTTGATATTGAGCTCAATTTCTTTGCGAACAACTGGTATGTCGATGTCGGAAAACCCGACACCGATTGGGTGGCGGAGCTCGGGGTCCGCGCGACGAACGGGCGATTTTTGGCAATGGTGCGTTCCAATACGGTCAAAACGCCGCGGTTCGGCATCTCGGACACGCTGGACGAAGAGTGGATGATGCCGGACGACCTGTACTGGAAATTGTTCGGCCGCATGGCGGGTCTTTCGGATCAAAAAAGCTCTTTGGACGTGCGTGAGGTCCTGGAAAGGTATTTAAAAGGCATCGTTTCTTCCGAAAGCTCGCCGGCACCCCGTTAGAATCAAAATCTTCCCATGGAAAAAGGCTTCCTCTCGATCGTATTGCACGCGCACCTTCCTTATGTCCGCCATCCGGAGCATGAGCGGTTCCTGGAGGAAGCGTGGTTTTACGAAGCCGTCACCGAGACCTACATCCCGCTGATCAAGGCTTTCCGTTCCTTGGTGCGTGACGGCGTTGATTTTCGTCTTACGATGTCGCTGACGCCGACGCTCCTGTCGATGATGACGGACCCGCTCCTTCAGTCGCGTTATGTGAAGCACCTGGACCGCCTGATCGAGCTTTCGCGGAAAGAGATGATTCGGACCCGGGACGACGCGGCCTTCTTGGGCCTGGCCCAAATGTACCATGCGCTTTTCACCCAAGCACGGGAGATCTTTTGCGACCGCTACCACCACAACCTCGCGGCGGCGTTCAAGGAATTTCAGGACCTGGGGAAGCTCGAGATCATCACTTCCGCGGCCACGCACGGCTTTTTACCGCTCATGGAGATCCAGCCGGAGGCACTGCGCGCTCAGATCCGCGTGGGTGTGGAGACGCATAAGCGGATCCTGGGTCGGGCGCCCAGGGGGATCTGGCTTCCCGAGTGCGGCTACACCCCCGGGGTCGATGCGATCTTAAAGGAAAACGGGATCCGCTTTTTTATCATGGACACGCACGGCATTCTCTTCGGCAGTCCGAGGCCCAAGTACGGCGTGTACGCGCCGGTGTACTGCCGATCGGGAGTGGCCGCGTTCGGCCGCGACCCGGAGTCCTCAAAAAGCGTTTGGAGCGCCGAGGAGGGTTATCCGGGTGATTTCAGTTACCGGGAATTTTACCGCGATATCGGTTTTGACCTCGACTACCCTTATATCCGTCCGTACCTGAACGGCGACGGTTCACGCATCAACACCGGCATCAAGTACTACCGGATCACCGGAAGGACCGACTCTAAAGAGCCTTACTCGCCGGATCGGGCGAGGGAAAAGGCGGCCGAGCACGCGGGAAATTTTATGTTCAACCGGCAGAAGCAGATCGAGTATCTGGCGGAATTCATGGACAGGCCGCCGCTGGTCGTGGCGCCCTATGACGCCGAGCTTTTCGGCCATTGGTGGTTTGAAGGCCCGATGTGGTTTGATATTCTTTTCCGGAAGATCCATTACGATCAGGATGTTTTTAAGACGATCACGCCGATGGAATATCTTGAAAAGCAACCCCGCAACCAGAAGATCACGCCTTCGATGTCGAGCTGGGGCTACAGCGGCTACTCGGAGGTATGGCTGAACGGCGCCAATGACTGGATCTACCGCCATTTGCATAAAGCGGCCGAGCGCATGATTGACCTCGCGAATGAAAGGCCTGCGGCCGGTGGCGTTGAACGACGGGCGCTCAACCAGATGGCCAGGGAGCTTTTGCTGGCTCAGGCGAGCGACTGGGCGTTTATTTTAAAGACAGGCACGCACAGCGCTTACGCGACCATGCGCACGAAAAGCCATCTCGAGCGTTTTACGCGGCTTTGGACCGAGGTGCGGGAAAATTCTGTAGACACGCACAGCCTCGAGAGCATAGAATCAACAGATAATATTTTCCCGGACATCAATTATCGTGTTTACGCATCAAAATAGGGGGCAGAATGTTTAAGAAAGTGAGCGTGGGGGCTTGGGGGGTGTTCATGGCTCTGGCGATCGCGGGTTGCGCCACGGGCTCGAACCGGAATTATGATGCCCAGATCGGGTCTTTGAATTCACGCGTGGCCTCGCTTGAGGCTCAACTTTCCGAGAAAAACCAGGAGATTTCGAAATTGCAGGGTGAGCTTGAGAACGCGAATTCACAACTGAACGCGGCCAAGGCCGTTGAGAAGGTCGCCTCCGAGGAATCCGATTTGAAATGAGCAAACAACTTATGCGACCACAGGGAGCGTAAGTTGTATTGCGAATTTCATCCCGAACGTAGTGAGGGATCTAAAATTTGCGTATAGAAAAAGACTCTTTGGGTGAACGAAAGATACCCGACGACGCTTATTATGGCGCCCAGACGGACCGCGCGATCGAAAATTTTCCGATCAGCGGCCTTCGGGTGCACCCTCGTCTCCTCGATGCGTATTTGATCATCAAAAAAGCCGCCGCGCTCGCGAACGCGAAAAGCGGCGCGCTTCCCAAAGATCTCTCCGCCGCGCTCGTCAAGGCCTCGGATGAAATTCTCTCCGGGAAGCTTCGCGACCAGTTCCCTGTCGACGTGTTCCAAATGGGCGCGGGCACTGCGCTCAACATGAACCTGAATGAGGTGCTCGCGAACCGCGCCAATGAGATCCTCGGAGGCAAAAAAGGAGAGTACAAACCCATTCACCCCAACGATCACGTGAATATGGGCCAGTCGACCAATGACACGTACCCGAGCGCGATGCGCATCGCGCTTGCCTTGATTTTAAAGGAAAGCGTGTACGGGCCGCTCGAGGCGCTGGAAAAGGAGTTCGTTAAAAAAGGCAGGGAGTTTGACGGGGTCCTCAAATCCGCGCGCACGCACCTGCAGGACGCGGTTCCGATCCGCCTGGGGCAGGAGTTTGCGGCTTACGGCGAGGCGCTCAGGAAATCGCGTCTGGCGCTTCAAAACGCGGCCGAGTCCCTGTGTGAGCTTGGGATCGGAGGGAGCGCGGTGGGAACGGGCCTCAACACGACTCCCGGTTATCGCGAGGCGATCTTGGAGGAGCTCGGACGACTGACGGGCCTCAAGCTCGTGGCGGCGGTCGACATGCGCGAAGCGATGCAAAGCCAGAGGCCCATGGCCGAGGTGTCTTCGGCGCTCCGCAATCTTTCGCTGGAACTTATCAGGATCGTTAATGACCTAAGGCTTTTGTCTTCGGGCCCCGCGACAGGCCTTGCCGAAATAAACCTGCCGGCGACCGCGCCCGGATCGTCGATCATGCCCGGTAAAGTGAATCCCTCCATTTTGGAAATGGTGAACATGGCCGCATTCCATGTGGTGGGCTCCGACGTGGCGGTCGCGATGGCGGTCCAAGCGGGGCAATTGGAACTGAATGTCATGATGCCCGTCATGGCGTTTGAGCTCAATTTCTCGGCGACCATTCTGGGCAATGCGCTCAAGGTCTTTCGGGAGAAATGCGTGGAAGGGATCACCGCCCATGAGGAGCGCTGCCGCCACTATGCGGAATCGAGCTTCGGCCTTGCGACTGCGCTCAACGCGTTTATCGGCTACTCCCAGGCGGCCGAAGTGGCTAAAGAGGCGCTCAAGTCCCGCAAGACCCTCATTCAAGTGATCCGCGAAAAGAAACTTTTATCCGAAACCGAGATCGCAAAAGTGATGAACCCCGCGAAGATGACCGAGCCGGGGATCCCTAAGAAATAAAACTTCCTTTTCGGGTTGATTTTCGTTCTGCCGGATGGCAGAATAAGTGTTCAAAATGGAGTTATAACTCGTGGCTTCAAACGAACAAAGTACGTTTTCCAAAGGGCTCGAAGACATCGTCGCGGCGGAAAGCTCGATCTGCCTCATCGACGGCAAGAATTCGAAGCTCTTTTACCGCGGCTACGATATTCACGACCTGGCGACGAATTCCAGTTTCGAAGAGACCACCTACCTTCTGATCTTCGGGGAATTGCCGACGGACAGGCAACTCATTGATTTCAAGAACAAGCTCGCCAGCGAGCGTGAGCTCCCGAAGGACCTCATCCGTCTTATTGAACTCTTCCCGAAGACCGCGAATCCCATGGCCGCGCTCCGGACCGGCGTGTCGATCCTGTCCTTTTACGACCCCGAGGCGGACGATAAATCAATGGAGTCCAATATCCGAAAGGCGATACGCCTGACGGCGAGAGTGCCCTCGATCATCGCTTACTTCGACCGGGTCCGGCGCAGCGAGAAGCTGGTTCATCCGAAGCTTGAGTCTTCGGTGAGCACGGCCGAAAACTTCCTCTACATGATGAAAGGCGAGAAGGCGACCCCCACCGAGACCCGGATGCTCGACAAATATTTTATCCTGTTGACCGAGCACGACTTCAACGCTTCGACGTTTGCCGCTATGATCACGACCTCCACGCTCTCGGACATTTACTCGGCGATCGTTTCCGCGGTGGGCACTTTGAAGGGCGATCTGCACGGCTCGGCCAACAGCCGCACGATGGAGAGCCTGATCGCGATTGGAAGCCCGGACAAGGTCGAGGCGTTCGTCGAAGACGCGCTGCAGAACAAGAAAAAGCTCATGGGTTTCGGGCATCGCGTCTATAAAGGGCCGGACCCCCGCGCGGATGACCTGCGGCTGATGGCCAAGACCCTGGCCGAGAAGAACCGCGAGCAGGCCAAGTGGTTTGCGATCTCCGAGAAATTGGAGCAGACGGTGTGGGCCCGGAAGAAGCTCAACTGCAATGTCGACTTTTACTCCGCCTCGGTGCTTTACACGATCGGCATTCCGATAGATCTATTTACGCCGATGTTCGCGATCAGCCGCATGGCCGGGTGGACCGCGCACGTTTTGGAGCAGTTGAAGGACAACCGGCTGATCCGCCCTGTTTCCGAGTACATGGGCGCTCAACCCCGCGCCTACGTGCCCATTTCAAACCGCAAATAATTTCATTAAATAATACTTTAATCACACGACTCGCGGAAGTGGCGCCTGCCTGCCGGCAGGCAGGGAATTGGCATACGCGCAGGTCTCAGAAGTGGTTCGACGCGGCGACTGCGTCGCCTTGCTCACCACAAGCCTGCGCGTCGAACCATCCTGAGCGAGCCCGAAGGGCGAGTCGAAGGACCTCACTGTACTTTGCTTACTGAATAAGATAAAATCAAATTCCTTAAGCGGAAGTGGCGGAATTGGCATACGCGCTAGTCTCAGAAGCTAGTCCCGAAAGGGTTGAGAGTTCAAATCTCTCCTTCCGCACGCCTTTATGAAAAAATACACATACCCGGCCGCCGTTTTGATCGTTTTTTCGGCCATCTACTGGATCCTCCCGTTTTATTTCGAGTCGTCCGAAACCATCCAAAAACTCACGCTGAACACCCGCGATGTTTTCTTTAAGATACGGCATCTCTCGTCGTCCGGGCCGGAATTGTTGAAGGAACTTGTGATCGTCTCGATCGACGAGGAGTCCTGCCAAAAACTCAACGCCCGCTGGCCGTGGTCGCGCACGGTCTTTGCCCAGATGATCGACAACCTCACGTCACGTGGCGCCAGGCTCGTTGGCCTCAACGTGTCATTCGCGGGCCTGGAGGACGGCGCGAACGATTCGAGCCTCGCGCTCGCGCGGGCCTTGAAGAGCCACGGCAACACGGTGGTCGGGGCCACGTTCGACGAAAAAAACCGCCTGGTCAAACCAAGCCCCCTGATCGCCGAGTCGGCCTCACGGATCGGCTATCTTGAAAAGATCGTGGACCCGGATCTTGTGATAAGGCGCTCGTATTTGGTCCGCCCGTATGTCAAGCAGAACGCGGGAACGGAGCTTTTCGAAAGTTCGTTCCCTTTGCAACTCGTGGCCGCTTTTTCGGGCCCGGACCCGTCCCACGACGCCCGCTACGACCGGATCTTAGGACTTGTGACGGTGGGAAGGGCGCCGCGCCGCGCGGTCTTTTTGGACCCTAACGGAAGCACCACGATCAATTACATCGCGAACGAATCTGATCTTGTGAAGATCCCGGCGTGGAAAGTGGTGGAGGGAAAGCTCTCGGCCTCGGAGGTGCGGGATAAAACAGTGCTCGTGGGCCTACGCTCGTCGCTTTTTTCCGACATGCACCCGACGCCTTTTGGGATCATGTCGGGTATCGGGATCCACGCCAACGAGTTCATTTCGATCTTATCCGGCCGCATGCTGCGCTTCGTGCCGGACCGGGTGACGCTTGTGATCGCATGGCTCATCGGCCTTTGCGTGCTTGCGCTTTATCTTTTGAGGAGATTTTGGCTGAGCCTCGTGGGGTCCGTGACCGCGATCGTAGGCCTTTTCATCGGCGCGCAGCTTCTTTTCGCCAACGACACCGTGATGGAGCCTTTTCCGCTTTTATTTGGGCCGTTCCTGGCGACGCTCGGCGGGTTCTTCGCCAATTCCTTGAAACTTCTTCTGGAAAATAAAGGCCTCGAGACCAAGGTGATCCATGACAAGCTCACGGGCCTCTATAAGTATGAATACCTTCGGGAATGCCTCGAGGAGGAATGGAAGCGGTGTTTGCGCGCCAAGGCGCCCCTGTCTATCGTGATGACGGACCTCGACCGCTTCAAGCAGATCAACGATACGCTCGGTCACGAGGTCGGCAATGAAATGATCCGGCACGCGGCGCGGGTGATCCAGGAAAGCGCCCGCCGTTATGACATTGTTTCGAGATACGGCGGAGATGAGTTCATGGTCCTTCTGTGGCATTCGAACCTTGAAGAGGCGAAGAACTACCGCGAACGCTTACGAGCCTCTTACCAGGCGATGGTCAAGACGCTGGAGCCTGCGCTTTGCGACTCATCGGTCAGCATCGGCGTGGCTTCTTTTGACCCTGCGAAGGATCCCCGCTACCCGCCGGACCCCCAGCGCCTGATCGAGGACGCCGATAAGGATCTTTTTCTGGACAAATCAAGCCACAGGTAGGGCGCCGGCGTCCGGATCCCTTATCTTTTCGAGGCCGAAAAGTGCTGTCTCATTTTCAGGGTTGATGTGGAGCGCGTTCTCAAAGCACTCTCCGGCTCTTCGGGTGTCTCCGAGGATCATGTAGATCCGGCCGAGGTTGGTGTAGGCGGTTTCGTCGTCGGGCTCGACGAGCAGGATGTCCTCATAGGTTCGGATAGCGGCTGGGAAGTCGTTCTGCGTGATCTGGCCCTCGGCTTTCGCGTGCAGTGCTTCAAGCTCGCTCAATCTTTCTTCGCTGACCGACCCAAGAGCGGCTTGGGCGGTCGAACAAGCTGCGGCGCCGGCGATCAGCACCAGTAAAAAGAAGCTTTTTTTCATCCGCCCATTGTAGCAGACGCCCCGTTTTATTGGCAATTTTCAAGCCCATCCGTGTGTGTTATAGTAACGCCATGACCCCATCCCCTGATTTGTCCGCCGGAGGCGGACCGATTGCAAAGCAATCGAAGAAATTAGGGGATGGGGTGACAGAGGGGATGGGGTGAAAGGGAAGAGGGAAGACCCTGTTATTGTCACTCACCACGAGGCCCGGCGGGATTACTTTGTCCTCGAGACGCTCGAGGCGGGCCTCATGCTCTCGGGCTGTGAGGTCAAATCCCTGCGCGACCACAAGGCGAGCCTGGCGGGCAGTTTCGCGCGCCTTGAAGGGGACGAGCTGTTCCTGTATAATCTCTACATTGCGCCCTACGAGATGGGCAACCGCGAGAATCCGGATGAGCCCACGCGCGACCGGAAGCTCCTTCTTCATCGTTCTCAGATAGAAAAATTGAGGTCCAAGACGGTCGAGCGGGGCCTGACGCTCATTCCGCTCAAGCTCTATTTCAACAAACGCGGGATCGCGAAGGTGGAGCTGGCGGTCGCGAAGGGGAAAAAGCTTTGGGACAAGCGCACGGACATCAAGAAACGCGATGCCGAACGGGACATCGACCGGGCGGTGAAGAACAGGAATAGAAAGTAGCGATAAGGGGTAAGCGTTAAGCGATAAGTAAAATCTGCTGCTTATCGCTTACTACTTAACGCTTAACGCTGGAATTCAAGGGGGCGATCGGTTTCGATCCGGCTCTTTGATCTGAGTGCAGCATGCGGAGGTTGTCGGGAGGCCTCCTTAAACACCTGGCACAAATCAAACGCTAAAAACACGAACATCGTGCGGGTGCCCTTCATGGCACCTATGGCGTTACCGCTAGCCGCCTAATAACGGCTACCGTCCGCTCATCCACGCCTGCGGGATGAGGTCGGGCGTCGACAGTGGGCTGGTCATTCGGGCGCGCTCTTGGCCCGTTCGACGAGATTTGACATGGGGCTCACCCTTTAAGATCGCGCGAGTTCGAGCTTGGAGGGGACATCCAAAGAACCCGCTAAGCATGTAGAAGCTTCAGGTGCGGGTGCCGGAGACGCGAGTTCAATTCTCGCCGCCTCCACCATTTTAAATATACTGTAAACGGGTCATAACCAGGTCAAATCTTTCCTTGACTACATGTGATAAATCGTATAAATGAAAATCATCTGCTCCTGGTGCAAAAAAATCATAGGTGAAAAAGAGCCATACGATGATCCCTCCGAGACCCACGCCAAGTGCGCAGAATGTCTGAAAAAACAAAGCATCGATAAGTAAATGTGCGGCCGGTTCATTCTCTCCGAACCTAAAAAAGTCAAAGCCAAAGACCTAAAGATCAAGCAGGAAGAAGTTGATCTGCTTAAGCCTTGCTACAATATTGCTCCATCCAATAAGATTGCAGCTATTCTGAACGAAAAAGAACGCCATATAGAGCTTCTACGTTGGGGTTTGATCCCTTCATGGTCCAAAGACGAAACCATCGGTGCCCGCATGATCAACGCCCGCGCGGAGACCCTATCCGAGAAACCAAGCTTCAAGGGTCTCTTCAACAAGCACCGTTGCCTCATTCTCGCCGATGGATTCTATGAATGGGCCGAAGACGCCAGGGGTAAACAACCTTATTTCATTCACTTAAAATCAAACGAGCCTTTTACCTTTGCAGGCCTTTGGTCGCATTGGAAAAACCCAAAAGGCGAGGAATTAAAAACCTGCGCCATCATCACCTGCGCGCCCAATGCTCTCATGGAGAAGATCCATAACCGCATGCCCGTGATCTTAGACGGTGAAGCGCGTGACGCCTGGCTTGACCCTGAGAATAAAGAGGGGACAGTCCTCACGACACTTCTCAAATCTTATCCTCCAAAAGAAATGGAAGCCTACCCGGTTTCAAAAATTGTCAACGCTCCCCAAAACGACACCGAAGCCTGCATTAAACCTATCTCTTGACAGACTGAACGTTCGTCCAGTATATTCTTATCCGGAAGGGTACTTAACATGCCGGATAAGATCAATTTCTCAGGAGTGCTGGCCAAGCTTCGCTTTTTTTACCGTGAACACCATAGACCCCCGAGCTTTTATGAGATAGCGCGTCTTTTTGGCTACAAATCCAAAAACGCTGCTTTCGAGCTCGTCAACAAACTCATCAAAAAAGGTTTCATAAAAAAGGATTCGAAGGGCCGGATCCTTTTAGATGCTTTGAGCGGTGTGAAGCTTCTCGGCAGTATCCAGGCTGGATGGCCAAGCCCCGCCGAAGAAGAGCTTGTTGATACGATGAGTCTTGACGAGTACTTGATAAAACACCCCGAGCAGACATTTCTGGTAAAGGTGTCGGGCGATTCGATGATCGAGGCGGGGATTCAGGAAGGGGACCTTGTTTTGGTGGAACGCGGCCGACAACCCAAGCACCGCGATATCGTGATCGCCCAAGTCGACAACGAGTGGACGATGAAATACTACGAGAAAGCGGGCAAGGAAGTACGTCTCGTGGCCGCCAACAGGAAGTACCCGCCTATCAAGCCCACAGAAGAACTAAACGTCGGAGGAGTCGTCATTGCCGTCATTCGGAAATACAAATAAGGAACCGGTAACGCTTCATTCTCTCCCCAAGGCCATTCTTCATGTGGACTGCGACGCATTTTTTGCAAGCGTCGAGCAGGCGATGAACCCGGAGCTCAAAGGCCGGCCCGTCATCACGGGCAAGGAAAGAGGGATCGCCTCGGCGATGAGCTATGAAGCTAAAAGGCGGGGAGTTGTCCGGGGCATGAGACTATTTCAAGTAAAAAAGATATGCCCCGATGCCGTGATCCTCCCCAGCGACTACGAGACCTATTCTTTATTTTCAAAAAGGTTCTATGGGATCTTGAGGCGCTTTACACCGGATGTGGAAGAGTACTCTATTGATGAAGCCTTTGCGGAGCTCTCAGGCCTGCGGCGTATCCACCGCACCTCTTATGAGGAGATAGCGCTTAAGATAAAAAACGCTGTTGAGTCAGAGCTTGGGATTACAGTCTCTATGGGTTTAAGTCTCACAAAATCCCTGGCCAAGATCTGCTCAAAAGAAAATAAACCGTCCGGCTTTACCTGTATCAAGGGCTACGACCTGCACCATTACCTTAAAAACATTGTAACCGAGCGCGTCTGCGGCTTTGGGCCTTCGAGTGTCGCACTTCTAAAAAAGAACGAGATCCAAACCGTGTACGAATTTATTATGAGACCCGAAATTTTCGCGAAGAAGCTCTTTGGAAAAATTGGAGTCGAACTCTGGCATGAATTAAGAGGGGAGTCAGTTTACACTATCAATACCCAACCCAAATCTGACCGGGTAACCTTAAGTAAGACAAAGACATTTACACCTGCCTCCAATGATAAAGAGTTTGTGAGAGCTCAAGTTTTAAGAAACCTTGAGTCTGCATTCATCAAACTAAGACGCCACCGTTTAAGGGCAAAAGTTTTAAGCATCTTTCTTGTGAACGAGGAGTTTCGGGGAAAAGGCCTTTGTGCTGAGCTTTCGAGACCCACCGCCTCGACGCTGGAAACCGTTGAGATGGTGTCTCGGCTTTTTGACAAGCTTTTTGACCCATCCCTCAAATACCGAAAAACCGGCATCGTTCTTAATAACCTCGAGATCGAGAAAGAAACACAGTACGATCTTTTTGAAGACACTTGCCGCATCAAGGCTTTAAGAGAATTATCCAAAGTCATGGATGAAGTGAACTCTATTTACGGCAAACACACCTTGCATATCGGCTCAACGGATCGCCTCACACAGTTTAACCAACACTTGGGCGACCGGGGAGATTGGGCCCCCAGAAAGAAAAACCTCCTAAAAGGCGAGACTTTTAGACAGCGGCTTAAGATTCCTTTGTGGAGTGTGAATATAAACGTAAACGGGACCGGTCCGGCAAAAAAATCTCAAAAAATCCCTTGCCTCTAGAGAAGAATAGAGCCAAAATAAATCCCTATGATCAAAATCCGGAAACCAAAGCGATTCCCAGATCCTGCTTTTTGACATGGCCTGATGTAGACGAAAGAGAAGGAGAGTTGCTATGGATCAAATAGCGAACAACGCAGGTCTTTTATGGCTCCGGGTCCTGGCCGGCGCCGGCATCGCCTATCATGGTCATGGCAAGGTTTTTGGCGGGCACGTTGGGCAGCTTACGGAAGGCGTGGCCGCGATGGGTTTTCCAGCGCCTGCGGTTTTCGCGTGGGCGGCGGCTTTGTCAGAATTCGCGGGAGGACTCTGTCTCGTGCTGGGCCTTGGGACGCGTATTGCCGCGTTCTTTGTTTTCTCGACGATGAGCGTGGCCGCTTTCATTGCCCATTCAAAGGATCCTTTGCAAGTGAAAGAGTTGGCGCTTGCCTATTGGACGGCATCCGGCGCTCTCATACTCCTCGGAGGCGGGGAGTGGAGCCTGGATAAAATTCTGTTTAAAGTTTTTAACAAGATGGAGAAAAAATGAAAATAAAAACGTTGTTATGGGTGATGGCAATTCTTTTCACGGCGGCCAATGCCTACGCGGGTGTTGCGGTTGCGGAACTGAAGGGCACGGCTCCCGATTCCAGGCTCAAAGGCACCGTGAAGTTCATCGAAGAAAAGGGCGGGGTGGTGGTGCTCGGCGAGGTCTGGAACGCGCCGCCCGGCAAACACGGTTTCCACATCCATGAGAAAAGTTCCTGCGCCGACCAGGGGCAGGCGGCGGGAGGCCACTTCAACCCCAGCGGCAACCCTCACGGTTTTTCGCCCAAGGACGCGCCGCTCCACGCCCATCCGGGCGACATGGGAAACTTTGACGTGGATGTCGACGGGCATGGGACGTTCAAGGTCCACATGCCGGATCTGGGACTGGCGTCAAGGTCGCGTTATGACATCCGGGGCCTTGCCGTGATCCTGCACGAGAAGGAGGACGATTTCTCCCAGCCGACAGGAAACGCGGGCGGACGCATCGCCTGCGGTTTGATCAGTCAGGAGTAATGTTCCGTCTCTTCATGCCCGATGCGGATATCATCTTTTATCGGGCTTTTTTCACAACGTCTCAAAGCGACATCCTATTCAATGATCTATATCAAAATACTCACTGGAAACAGGAGCAAATAAAATTTTATGGAAAAAACATCAGCTTGCCTCGGCTCACGGCGTGGGTCGGCGACGAGGGCGCTGTGTACAAATACTCCGGCATTACGGCCGGACCCGAGCCATGGACATCGACTCTTTGGGAGATCAAGAGAGCCATTGAAGCCGTGAGCGGAACGGTCTTCAACAGTGTTTTACTGAATTTATATCGCCAGAAGAAGGATAGCGTCGATTGGCACAGCGACGATGAGCCGGAATTGGGGCAAGACCCTGTTATCGGCTCCGTGAGCTTGGGCGGCACCCGAAGGTTCCAGTTCAAGCACAAGCAAAACAAAGATCTACGCTACGAAATGGGTCTCACTCACGGAAGCTACTTACTTATGAAGGGACCGACCCAGCATCACTGGTTTCATCGGATCCCAAAGGAAGCCAAGTTTTGCCGACCTAGAATTAACCTTACTTTCAGAGTGATACGCAAAAAAAGGGGCGCGGTTTTGCCGCGCCCCCTGACCGTTTAACGATTAAATCGTACTTACTTACCCATCCAATTGCCCCAGTTCCAGGGCAGTACGTTGTAGAAGAACCCGCCGACCGAGTTCCAGAATCCGTTCCAAGCAGGACAAGTAGCTCCATCGCCCGCCGCAAAGGCGTTCATGCAAGTGGCCATGGCCAAAACGAAAATGAAGCCGACTACCAGCGCTCTTTTTTGCATTACTCCTCCTTTTGATGAAGAATGAAAACGACAAACCACTGCACCTATGTTAACACGTTGAGGCGGCGAGGTTAAGCTAAAAATGATGAGGTTACATGATATAATGCCCCCTGTTATTCATTTGCCATGAAAGAAAATCTTGCAAAAGAAAAGCCGCGCTGCGGGTGGGCCGGCCATCATCCGCTTTTGTCCCTCTACCATGACAAGGAGTGGGGCATGCCCGCGCACGATGATCGCGTGCACTTCGAGTTTTTGATATTGGAGGCCGCTCAGGCCGGGCTTTCGTGGCTGACGGTGCTGAAAAAGCGCGAGGGCTACCGGAAGCACTTCGCGAATTTTGATTTCGAAAAAGTCGCCAAGTTCGGCCAGGCCGAGGTCAAACGAATGCTGAAAGACCCCGGCATTATCCGCAACGCGCTAAAAGTCCGGTCGGCCATTTCCAATGCCAAACCCTTCATCGCGATCCGAAAGGAGATGGGCTCCTTCGACAACTACCTCTGGTCTTTCGTAAAGGGCCGGCCGGTCCAGAATACGGTGCGATCCGCAAAGGACCTCGTGCCGAGCTCCCCGCTTTCGGACGCCGTGTCCAAAGACCTCAAGAAGCGCGGTTTTCGGTTCGTGGGCTCGACCGTCATTTATTCCCATTTGCAGGCCGTCGGCGTCGTCAATGATCACGAGGTCCGGTGTTTTCGGCGCAAACTTTGTCTGGATGCCGTGCGATGAAAATACTGCTGATCGTCGTTGCGGTTGCTCTCATTTTTTGGTTCGCGCCCCGATTTTTGGAAAGAAGGTTTGTTTACTTTCCGGATCGCGTGGTCAACCATGATCCGGGGGAAGCAGGATTTGGGAATTATAGGGATGTTCACTTTGAAACCTCCGACCATCAAAGGATCCATGGCTGGTGGATCCCGGACGAGCGCGCGCGCTTCAGCCTGATCTTCTGTCACGGCAACGCCGGCAATATCAGCCACCGTCTGGACAGGCTCAAGATCCTTCACGCGCTCGGTTTCCAGACGCTGATGTTCGATTACCGGGGCTATGGCCGGAGCGAGGGCGATCCGATCGAAAGCGGGCTTTACAAGGACGCGGAGGCCGCGTACGAGTGGGTTGTCAAGAATACGGATACCTCCAAATGCCCGATCGTGGTTTACGGGGAATCCCTCGGCGGCGTGGTCGCGCTGGACCTGGCGCTCAAAAAAGAGCGGATCCGCGCCGTGATCGTCGAGGGAACCTTCAGTTCCTTAAAAGACATCGGCAAAGTTCACATGCCGTTCATCCCGTCGATCTTGACGACCGGAAAGCTTGACGCCCATTCCCGAATAGGTAAAATAGGCGCGCCCAAGCTCATTCTTCACAGCGACAACGATGAGATCATTCCTTTCTCCATGGGCCAGAAACTCTACGAGGAGGCTCGGGAACCAAAGAAATTCGTCGTTTTGAACGGCAGTCACAACACGGCTTTTTTGGACGCGCAGGCGGCGTATGAGACCGCGCTCCGCGTATTTTTGGAGACACTCGGATGACCAAACTTATTTCATGGAATGTCAATGGACTGCGGTCGATCCTAAAAAAGAATTTTATGGAGTTTGTGAAGAAGGAGAAGCCGGATATGCTGTGTCTCCAGGAAACGAAGTGCTTTCCCAAAGATGTGGACCTGAAGATTGACGGCTACACTTTTCACTGGAACTCAGCCGAACGGCCCGGTTATTCAGGCACGCTCACGCTGACGCGAACGGCGCCGATCAGCGCCTCCAATGGGATAGGGGCTGCGAAGCATGACAAGGAAGGCCGGGTGATCACGCTCGAGTTCAGCGATCTTTATCTCGTGAACGTGTACGTGCCGAACTCCAAGATGGATCTGTCGAGACTGCCTTACCGCGAAAAAGAATGGGACGTGGATTTTTTGAAATTCCTCAAGAAGCTCGAGAAAAAAAAGCCGGTCGTGTTTTGCGGAGACATGAACGTCGCGCACAAGGAGATAGATCTCACGCACCCGAAGGCCAATGAGAAAAACCACGGTTTTACGCCCGAGGAGCGAAAGGGCTTTGACAATATCGTGAAGGCGGATTTTGTCGACACGTTCCGCGAGTTTAACAGGGAAGGCGGGCATTACACGTGGTGGAGCCCCATGGGCAATTGCCGCGCGAGGAACGTCGGGTGGCGCATCGACTATTTCTGCGTCTCCAAGGCGCTTCGGCCGAGGCTCAAGGATGCCTTCATTTTGGACCAGGTGATGGGTTCCGACCACTGCCCGGTGGGGGTCACTCTCCGATGAATAAATGGCTGACTTTCATTGTTCTGACGGGTATGATCTTAACGGGGGAAACTGCGGGGGCGGGTGACGTGAAAACCTCTTACGAAAAAGTGGGGCTTGCGGGCGGGTGCTTCTGGGGAGTGGAGAAGATCCTGGCCGAGCTTGACGGCGTCGTGGCCACCGAGGTGGGTTATACCGGCGGAACGGCCGTCAACCCGACCTACGAATGGGTGTGCAGCGGCCAGACGGGCCACGCGGAGGCCGTGGAAGTCACCTACGATCCGTCGAAAACAAGCTTTGAAAGGATCCTCGCGACATTCTTCAGCTATCATGACCCCACGACGTTGAACCGCCAGGGGCCGGACGTCGGCTCGCAGTACCGATCCGCGATCTTTTACCACACACCGGAGCAAAAAGAGACGGCCATGCGAGCCGTTGGGCTTTTGGATAAGCACAAGGTCTTCAAGTCCAAGATCGTGACCGAGATCGAGCCTGCGGGCGAGTTCACCAAGGCCGAAGAGTACCATCAGAAATACCTCAAGAAAAATCCGGGCGGATACTGCTCGCATCACTTCCAATCCCACCGGATCGCCGAGGTGCTCGGCGCTTTGAACGAGACTCGTTAATTTCCTTTACCTGTGGTAAAATCGAAATCCTAACGTAAGGAGGCAGTCATGGCAAAAAAAGTTAAAGAGCTTCATTTTTCGGTCCCCAACAAGGTCGGCACTTTATACAAGATCACGCAGGCGCTTAAAAAAGCGAGAGTGAATATCCTCCATGCCTGGGCCTGCGGAGAGGGCGCGACGGGCCACTTCGGGCTTATCACAAGCAGCAACTCCAAGGCCAAGCGCGCGCTCAAAAAACTCGGCATCCGGACCTCCGAGAAAGATATCCTCGTGGTCTCGATGGCCAACAAGGTCGGCGCGCTGGACCGAGTGGCGGCAAGGCTCGCGAAGGCCAAGGTGAATATCACGTGCGTTTCCGCGACGTCAGGCGGCGGGCGCGTGTCGGTGCTCATCAACACGAGAAATAACGCCAAAGCGGCCAGGGTCGCCTAATGATGGTTTTCTATCTTCCCTTCATTGTACTGTTCCTGGCATTTTCCGTAAGGATCATCCAGCAGTACCAGACCGCGATCGTCTTTACGCTGGGGCGTTACACACGCACGCTGCGCCCGGGTTTTAATTTGATCATTCCGTTCATTGAATGGACGAACACCGTGGATATGCGCGTGCTCACGAAGGACATCCCCAAGCAGCAGGTGATCACGAAGGACAACGTGCCGGTCACGATCAACGGGGTCGTCTATTTTCGCGTGCTGAAGGCGGAAACCGCGATCATCGAGGTGCAGGACTACAACTACGCGATCTTACAATACGCGCAGGCCGCGCTCCGGGACGTGGTCGGCGGCATGACGTTCGATGACCTTCTGGCCGAACGCCAGAAGATCGGCGAAGAGATAGAGAAGAACGTGGCGCATGAGAGTTCGAAGTGGGGCCTCGAGGTGAGCACGATCAAGATCCAGGATGTGGACGTGCCCGAGGACCTTAAGAGAATGATGTCGCGCCAGGCGTCCGCCGAGCGTGAGAAGCGCGCGACGATCACGAAGGCCGAAGGGGACAAGATGGCGGCTCTCAATCTCGCGGACGCCGCCCGGACCATGCACGCCAGCCCCGGCGCGATGCAGCTTCGGACACTCCAGACGGTCGACGGCTTGGGCCCCACTGCTTCCAACACAGTGGTTCTGGCGGTGCCGGTGGAACTCATGGAGCTTATTAAAAATCTGTCAGATAAAAAGAACTGAGACTATCACCCCGGAATTTTTTTGAGTTCACCGCAAAATAAAAATTATTTGGTCTGGATCGACCTTGAAATGACGGGCCTGGATCCAAGGGAATGCACGATCCTTGAGGTCGGCACGGTGATCACCGACAACGACCTTAATGTCGTCGCCGAAGGCCCCGTGATCGCCGTTCACCACGGCGACAAGGTCTTGAACCACATGGAGAACTGGAGCAAGGTCCATCACAAAAGATCCGGTTTGACGGACGCCTGCCGCGAATCCAAAATTTCGCTGAAAAAAGCCGAGAAACTCACGCTCGATTTCGTGAAGCTCCATTGCAAGGAAAAGACAGCGCCTCTCTGCGGCAATACGATCTGGCAGGACCGGCGGTTCATGGTGAAGTACATGCCGAAGCTCGAAGCCTACCTTCATTACCGGACAATCGACGTGAGTTCCGTGAAGGAGCTTGTGCAGCGCTGGTACCCGGATGACCACAAAATGCCGCGTGACAAGAACCAAACCCACCGCGTCACCGAGGACATCCTCGAGTCCATCGAAGAGCTCCGCTACTACCGTAAAAAAGTATTCATCCCACTATCAAAGACTTGAGCGAATTCCGAACGGGTGACGCGGAGACGGGGCGCCCCATTCGCTCGGAGTGCTCCGCAGTGACACGAGAACGAATGGGGCTGTCGAAGCGGCAGGACCCGTTCGGAATTCGCTTGATCACAGAGGTATAGAAACGTGTTCCCGGTTTCTGAAAAAAAGGCCCTGGAGCTCAAGGCAAGGATGGAGCGCCTGGGGATCCGGGAGTCCGATCTTGAGGAGAGTTTTGTGCGATCCGGCGGCGCCGGCGGGCAAAACGTCAACAAGGTCTCGACTTGCGTGGCCCTGAGACACAAACCGACGGGTTTGGAAGTGCGCTGCCAGCGGGAGCGCTCGCAGGCCCTAAACCGATTTCTCGCCAGGCGTCTCCTCGCGGATAAGATCGAAACGCGGAAGCTCGGCGAGCAGAGCCGGCGCCGCAGAGAAATTGAGAAAATAAGGCGCCAGAAGCGGAAGCGCTCGAAGCGCGCGAAGGATAAGATGCTCGCGGCCAAGCACCTTCACTCTTTCAAAAAAGGAATGCGCGCAAAGATCAAAGATTTTGCTGATTGAGGCCCGCCACAAGTTCCAGGCCCGCGCGAGCCTGGGGATTGTCGGAGTTGACCGACAGCGCGTCCTCGAAGGCCTCCGACGCGCCCCTCAAGTTCCGGAACATGAGGTAGACGTATCCCAACTGGGTGTAGGCCGAGTCGTCGTTCGGGTTTTTTACGATCTGGTCCTGGTAGAACGGCGCAATGTCGCGCGCATTGGCCGGATCGACCTCAACCGCACTGAAAAAAGCTTTTTCAGCCCTCGTGAATTGTCCCGTCATGACGCACAAATGGCCCAGGATCATGTAGGCCTGGTCGTCGTCCGGTTTTATCAGTAAGATGTCTTCGTAGATCCTGATCGCTTCTTCATACCGGTCTTGCGACACGAGTTCCAGCGCTTGCTCGTGTGACTCGTAGTATTTTTGAGCTTCTAGGCGGACTTCCCTGGATCGGGTGCTGAGCTCTTCGAAAGCCGCTTCCATCGCCGCTTTTTTTTTCGCGTTTTCCCTGGCCAGCACGTATTTTACAAGCTCATCCGTCTGGGTTTCCTGGGGAAGCTGGTCGAGGAGTTTCAGGAAGTCCTCATTCAGCGCCCGCACCTTTAATTCCGCGCTTTCAAGCTCCCGGCTCAGTTTCGGGGAGGGCTCTTTGATGAGCTCGGACCTTACCCTGTCATAGTCGGCTTCATACCGGGCCAAGAGCGAGCGGTTGGCGCTTATCAAGCGGAGCGTGTCCCGGCCGGACCCTTGCTCGCTCGTTTGCGCCGCCGGGCTTTGGGAGCAGAATGAACACAAAATGATCGAGAACATTATGATCTTTTTCAAAGCCCCGTTATTTTAACTCGACAGAGTCGGGTTTGGGTAGCATAATAGTTAACCCTGAAGGGAAAGGATCGACCGTGCTCAAAACCGAAGAACAAAAACTCACGACCAACACTCATTTGATCTCCTGGGTTCAGGAAACAACCGAGCTCTGCAGACCCGACGCCGTCGTCTGGTGCGACGGGAGCGAGGCTGAAAGAAAACGCCTGACGCAGGAGGCTGTTTCAACCGGTGAAGTCACCGAATTGAACCAGGAAAAGCTCCCGGGCGGTCTTTATCACCGCTCCAACGTCAACGACGTTGCCCGGACCGAACACCTCACTTTTATTTGCTCTCGCCGCAAAGAAGACGCAGGTCCCACCAACAATTGGATGGACCCGCAGGAAGGCTATCGAAAACTGAAGGAGATCTTCAACGGTTCCATGAAGGGGCGCACGATGTACGTGATCCCGTTCATCATGGGGCCGGCAGGCTCTTCCTCGAGCAAGGTCGGTGTCCAGATCTCGGACAGCATTTACGTGGTGCTCAACATGCGCATCATGACGAGGATGGGCGCGGCGGGGCTCAAACAGCTGGGCCAGAGCAATGATTTCACGCGCTGTTTGCACGGCAAGGCGGACCTTAACATCGATCGCCGGTTCATATGCCATTTTCCCGAGGACAACACGATTTGGAGCGTCGGGTCCGCTTACGGCGGCAATGCGCTCCTGGGTAAAAAATGCCTGGCCCTCAGGATCGGGAGCTTCCTGGGAAAGACTCAGGGCTGGTTTGCCGAGCACATGCTGATCCTCGGCATCCAAAACCCAAAAGGCGAAATTCACTACCTCACGGCGGCTTTTCCGAGCCAATGCGGCAAGACGAACCTGGCGATGTTGATCCCACCCGAGGGTCTGTCGGCTAAGGGGTACAAGGTCTGGACGGTCGGCGATGACATCGCCTGGCTTCGTATCGGTCCGGACGGGAGGCTCTGGGCGATCAATCCCGAAGCGGGGTTTTTCGGCGTGGCTCCCGGGACAAACAAAAAATCGAACCCCAATGCGCTCGCGACGGTCCAAAAAAATACGATCTTCACGAACGTGCTGTTGACGAAGGACAAAACGGTGTGGTGGGAAGGGTTGGAAAATCCGCCCGCCGAGGGGATAAACTGGAAAGGCGAGCCATGGACGCCCGCCTCAACCGAAAAGGGCGCGCATCCGAACAGCCGTTTCACGGCGCCGGCCTCACAGTGCCCTTCGATTTCACCCGAATGGGAAAACCCGAAAGGCGTGCCGATATCCGCTATGTTCTTCGGCGGCCGCCGGGCGAAACTGGCGCCCCTTGTTTACGAAACGCTCAACTGGCAGCACGGCACTTATGTGGCCTCGACGATGGCTTCGGAAACGACGGCCGCCGCGACGGGCGCCGTGGGTGTGGTGCGCCGCGACCCGATGGCGATGCTTCCTTTCTGTGGTTATCACATCGGCGATTATTTCAACCACTGGCTCGAGATGGGCAAGCGCGTCACGAGGCCCCCGAAGATCTTCCACGTGAACTGGTTCAGGACGGACAAACAGGGCAAATTCCTGTGGCCGGGCTTCGGCGAGAATCTGAGGGTGCTTTTGTGGGCCCTGGAGCGCGCCGAAGGGAAGGGATCCGCGAAAGAAACGCCGGTCGGGTTCGTCCCGACGCCCGAAGCGCTGGACTTGTCGGGGCTCGAACTGTCCAAAGAGACGATCGATGAACTTCTGCGCGTGGACCGCGCGGAGTGGGAAGCCGAGCTTGCGAGCCAGGAGGAATTTTTTAAGACGGTCGGCGACCGCTTGCCGAAGGCGCTTCCAGCCGAACTTGAGGCGCTGAGGGGCCGGATCCAGAAGGCGTGATCCAGTTTTTCGAGATCGAAGCGCTCATCCGAACGGCGATCCCGGATGCAAAGGTCGAGGTGTCGGATATGACAGGCACCGGAGACCACTTTGAGATCTGCGTGGTTTCGAAGGCGTTCCGGGGCAAGCCGCTCATGGAGCAACACAAGATGGTTTTCTCGGCGCTCGAAAAAGAGATGGACAATAGGATACACGCGGTAAAAATAAAGACAAGGACACCCCAAGATGCCTGACCCGGTGATCGACAAGATAGAAAAAGAGATAAAATCCCACAAAGTGGTGCTATTCGTGAAGGGAACGCCCCAGGCGCCGATGTGCGGGTTCTCGGCGTCGACGATGGAGCTTTTTAAGGGTATGAACGTGCCATTTCACAGCGTGGACATTCTCGTCAACTCCGACATCCGCGCTGCGCTTCCGCAGTACTCGAACTGGCCAACCTTTCCTCAGATCTTCATCGACGGCAAACTCGTCGGCGGCTGCGACATCGTGCACGAGCTGCACGAGTCCGGCGAGCTTCAAAAACTCCTACATATTTCTTAGCTGTTTCTCGGCATCCACTAAGTCACGGTTCATTTTTTGAATGGCGCCCTGCGCGGTCTGTCTCAGGCGCGGTGTCACCTGCGGCGCCTGCTTTAACTGCCTTAAAAGCTGGATCACCATCCGGAAATAACGGATGATCTCCCCCTCATCCGCTTCGGTGTGCCGGCCAAGCTCCGAAAAAAGACAACCTCCCATCCAGGCCTCAAGCGCGGCGCCCAGGTGAAAGTAGGGCGGTTTCGTCAGCGGATAAACTTTCTGCGCCTGCTCTTTTTGGTTGATGCGCCGGGCGTAACTTAAAGCTTTTTTCTCTATCCCCGTAAGATGAGAGGGGAGCTTCCCGGCCGGCTGGTTCTTTCTCGGCTCGAAAACGAGCGCCGATAAAAGCGCGGCCAGCTGCGCGTCGCCAAAGGTCTCGAGCGTCCCGTCCTCCAGCATTTCGGAGAGCATCAGTTCGTAACCGTACATCCAGGACGCGAATTCGCCTTTGGCGCTTAAATTTTCTCCGCGCAGGTGGCCGAGCTCCCGGAGAAGTGCCAGCTTTCTCTCGATCATTCCCACCCCTTTTTGACGGCCTTTTTTATTGGATTGAAAATAATGGAAAGAACGCGGGTAGATCTCGATGAGTTTTGAGCCGAACTGCGAATAGAGGTTGAGGAGCGTTGCGTAGCAGGAGTTGAACTGGCTTTCGATCGGCTCGGGCCGCCCGTAGATCATGCGCGTGAGCACCGGGTACTGGATCTGGTGGGGGTTCACGCGCGAATAGACGTACCCGCAGGTGTCCATGCCGCGCCGCCCGGCGCGCCCCGCCATCTGGTAGTAGTCGCGCGTGCGCAGGAACCCAAAATGCGTGCCGTAAAATTTTTTGAGCTCGTCGAATACGACCGACTTGGCCGGCATGTTGATGCCGAGCGCGAACGTTTCCGTCGTGAAGATGAGCTTGATGAGCTTGGAAGTGAAAAGCTGCTCGATGACTTCCTTCAGGGTCGGAAGCATGCCGGCGTGGTGGAACGCGACGCCGCGTGTCACGAGGCGCCGCATTTCAATGGCGCTCGACTCTTTCTTTAATTCAAACTTATCGCAAAGCGCGCTGTAAAGCTCCGTCACGGCCGTTTTTTCCTGCGGCTCGAGAAAATCAAAACGCTCGTGCTCCCAGGCCAGCGTTTCGGTGCGTTTCCGGCCGAACGCGAAATAGAGGCAGGGGAGGCGCTTTTCTTTCTCCAGGTGCCGGATGAGCTCGTCGGCGCGGTTAGGTTTGGCCCGAAGAAATCGGTCAAAACGGCCTTTCTGAAACCGTTGCCTGCGGGAAAAATCTCTCCGGCCTTGGTGAAAATCCGAGGGCCAGGAATCGCGCCCGAGATAGCCCTCCTTTTTCAGGCGCTCGGGGGTGTCATAAACGACGCCCTGGCACTGGAAAAGATGCATGAGGGGCACCGGCCGGTTCGTCTCGATCACGACTTCGATCGGGTGGTCGAGAATGCTGCGGATCCACTCGGCCAGCTCCGTGACGTTGGGCGCGGTGGCCGACAGCGCCAGGAACCGCACGTGCTTGGGGGAAAACATGATTGCTTCTTCCCAAACCGTGCCGCGTTCGGGGTCGTCCAGGTAATGCACCTCGTCGAAGATCACCCACGAGGTGTTTTTGAGCCGTTCCGGGTCCTCGAAGAGCTGGTTCCGGTAGATTTCGGTGGTCATGATCACAAGCGGCGAGTGAGGATTGAGCGAGACATCGCCGGTGAGGAGCCCGACCCGGTCCGGGTACTTGAGCGAGAAATCGCGATACTTCTGGTTGGAGAGCGCCTTGATCGGGGCCGTGTAGATCACGCGCTCGTTGCGGGCGAATGCCTTGTCGATCGCGTATTCGGCGATCGCGGTCTTTCCGGCGCCGGTGGGGGCCGAAACCAGCACGGATTTTTCCGCATCGATCGCGGCGATGGACTTAAGTTGAAAAGGGTCGTATTGCATCGTGGCATTATATCAGAATTTTTGAATTCGAGGGATGGGACGGGGACCCCGAGAATGCCAATTCCATGGATAAATTATTTATGGTATAAATGAACCTATGAACCAACCTATTGGGATTTTCGATTCGGGGATCGGGGGGCTCACGGTCCTCAAAGAAACACGCCGCGAACTGCCGAACGAGCATATCATTTACTTCGGCGACACCGCACACCTGCCTTACGGTACGAAATCCAAGGAAACCATCACGAAGTTCTCGATGGACAATGTGAGGTTCCTGCAGGGCTTCGAAGTCAAGATCGTGATCGTCGCCTGCAACACCGCCTCGTCGCTGAGCCTCGACGACCTGAAAGAGAGCTTCTCGATGCCGGTGATCGGCGTGATCGAGCCGGGAGCCAAACAGGCCGTCCAGACCACGAAAACGGGGCGCGTCGGCGTGATCGGCACGAAGGCCACGATAGGGAGCGGCGCGTACGAGGCCTGCCTCAAAAAGCTCGACCCGAAAGTCAAAGTCTATAGCCAGGCGTGCCCGCTCTTCGTGCCGTTCGTTGAAGAAGGGTGGCTCGACGGCGAAGTCGTGGAAAAGGTCGCTAAGATTTATTTAGAGCCCATCCGGTCATTCGGCGTGGACACACTGATCCTTGGGTGCACGCATTATCCTCTTTTAACGGAGGTTATCCAGAAAACGATCGGCAAAAATGTGAGGCTCGTGAATTCGGCCGAGGAGACCGCGAAGGAAGCCAGGAAACTCCTCGAGAGTTTGAACTTAAGAGGCGCCTCCGGCCGGAACGGAGAGCCGGAAACGCAGTTTTATGTCTCGGACGAGCCCGAGCAGTTCCGGGTCCTCGGCGAGCGGTTTTTGGGGCAGTCGATCCAGTCCGTCGCGAAGGTAAGCGAGCATGCAACTTACACGACTGAAAGGAGTGTCAAGGTGCCCGTGCGAGCTTATCCTGAGGAGGCGCCCAGGCGCCGACGTAGGATCTGATATGTACGAAATAGAGATGCAGGATGAATTTTCCGCCGCGCATTTCCTGAAACTCACCGACGGCAGCTGGGAGCGCCGGCACGGACACAACTGGAAGGTGTCGGTCCTCATGCGCTCAGAGAAGCTCGACTCGATGGGCGTGGTGGTGGACTTTGAGATGCTGAAGCCCGCGCTCAAGACCGTGCTGGCCGAGTTCCAACAAACATCGTTCAACGAACATCCCGATTTCAAGAACGAAAAAATGAACCCATCTACTGAAAACATCGCAAAACTCATCTGCGAGCGGCTTTCCAAAACGGTCAAGTCACCGAACGCGAAGATAGTGAAAGTGACCGT
>CAYJVC010000001.1:38427-106992 GCA_964373505.1 uncultured Planctomycetia bacterium | reverse complement strand
ATGCGTTTCGAATTTGCTTTTTTTGGATTTCGGTCATTGTTTCGGATTTCGTGCTTCGGATTTCATATGTTTGGAATTATAATTTTATGAGTTTTACGTCCAGAATGTTGTCGGCTTTCCGGATCTTTTGAAGCACCTCGTCGGAAACCACACTGTCGATCTTAAGAACGGTTTTCGCCTGCCCGCCCGGGATGTCCCGACCGAGCGTCATGCCGGCGATATTGATACGGTTTGAACCCAAAAGCGTGCCGATCTGGCCGACGATGCCGGGAACATCGCGGTTTGAGATAAGGAGCATATAGCCTTCGGGCACCACTTCCACGTTGTAATGGTCGATCCCGACGATGCGCGTATCTTCCTTCGCAAAAACGGTGCCCGAAACCGTGCTTTGCCGTTTGTCGGTTTTCACCTGCACCTCGATCAGGTTGGAGTAGGTGGAAGCGTCTGAGGATTTGGATTCGGTGATCTTGATGCCGCGCTCTTTGGCCAACACCGGGGCATTCACATAGTTGACATTTTCCGCGAGAATAGGCGTTAAAAGCCCCTTGATCACAGAGACGGTGACCGGCGTTGTTTCGTATTCGACCACCTGGCCGTAATACTGAATATCCACCTGAAAGATCCTGCCTTCAATGAGCTGCGCCTGCAAAGTGCCAAGCTTCTCAGCCAGCGTAAGGTACGGTCGGAGTTCCACGAGTACCTCGGGGTCCACGGCCGGGACATTCACCGCGTTGCGTGCTCCCCGGCCCTTGAAATAATCGAGGATGCATTGGACCACGTCCACCGCAACTGCGATCTGCGCTTCTTCGGTGTAGGCGCCCAGATGCGGCGTCGCGATCACTTGCGGCAAGCCGACCAGGAGGCTTCCTTTCGGCGGTTCTGTTTCAAAAACGTCCAACGCCGCGCCGCCCACCTGTCCTTTTTGGATCGCTTTGGCCAACGCCGCCTCGTCCACGAGCCCTCCACGCGCGCAATTCACAAGCCGCACACCTTTCTTCATCCGAGCAAATTCTTTCTCTCCGATCATGTGCCTGTTCTCGGGGGTAAGCGGCATATGCAGTGTCAGGAAATCCGCGCGCTCCAAAAGCTCATCCAACGTCACCATCTCAACGCCGATCTGATTGGCCTTGTCCGCCCGCAGGAAAGGGTCCACCGCGATCACGCGCATGCCGAAGCCTTGAGCGCGCCGTGCGAGTTCCGTGCCAATGCGTCCCAAACCCAAAACCCCCAGTGTTTTCTCATAGAGCTCCACACCCGTGAATTTTTTACGCTCCCACTCACCTTTTTTCATCGACGCGTCCGCTTGAGGGATATTACGGGCCAGCGCCATCAAGAGGCAGAACGTGTGTTCGGCCGCGGAGATCGTGTTGCCTCCCGGCGTGTTGATAACGACAATTCCCTTTTTAGAGGCGGTTTCCACATCCACATTGTCAAGACCCACGCCGGCCCGGCCGATCACCTTAAGTTTGTGTGCGGCATCGATAATTTCCGCGGTGAGTTGGGTCCCGGAGCGGACCACGCACGCGTCGACGTCTGCGATCTCTTTTTTCAGCTCCGCCGCCGACAGCTTCGTCTTGACGACCACTTCCAAGCCTTTTTCACCGCGAAAAAGGTTTAACCCCTCGTCAGCCAGGTCGTCGCACACAAGCACTTTCGTCATATTTTCACCTTGCCCACTTTTGCCATGGCCTCTTGAAACGCGTGTAGGCCCCGCTCGGCATCTGGCATCGTGCAGCAGCCCATGTGCGCGAAACGTACGATCTTTCCCTGAAGCTCTCCCTGCCCGTCAGCCATCACCACGCGGTGCGTGTCCCGCATTTCCTTGATCACGTCTTTTGAGGCGACCGCCTCGGGCATCCGGACGGCCGTGACGGCATTCGAAGGCGACTTCGCGAAGATCCCGAGGCCCATTTCGGCCGCCTTTGAGCGCACCGTGCGCGCGATCGTGGCATGCCGCATCCACACGTTCTCAATTCCTTCTTCAAGGATCATCACGAGCGCCTCTTCCAGGCCCCGTACGAGGCTGATCGCCGGAGTGAACGGCGTATCATTCTTGGCCATCGCCTTGAGCGTCTCCGAAAAATTGAAATAGTATTTGGGCAGGCTGGATCTTGAAATAAATGCTTGCGCGCGCGCATTCACGGCGACGAAACCCAAACCCGGCGGCAACATCAGGCCCTTCTGGCTCCCGCACACCACGACGTCCACACCCCATTCATCCATTTTCAAAGGATCGCAGGCCAGGCCGCTGATCGCATCCAACAGCAAGATCGCCTGCGTGGAACGCACCACCTTCGCAATCGCCTCGAGCGGATGAACCACGGCCGTCGAGGTCTCGCAAAGCGCCGTCAAAACGCCTTTGGCGCTCGGATGATCCTTAAGAGCGGCCGAGACTTCGCCGGCCTCGAAAGCCTCGCCGTACTTTTTCTCATAACTTTTCACATCCAAGCCGTAAGCGCGCGCAATATCGCGGTAACGTTCACCCCATTTTCCCGCCGAAAAGGAAAGCACGAGGTCCCCCTTCGAAAACAAATTCGTGATGGATCCTTCCATGGCACCCGTGCCGGAGGACGCGAAGGTCATGACCGGGTGCTTCGTCAGGAACACCTTCCCGAGATTCGCATTCACCCGCTCGAGGATCGCCTGGTATTCTTTGGTGCGATGGTGGATCAGAGGCAGGCTTAATTTCTCCAGGATCCTCTTGGGGACACCCGTGGGCCCCGGCGTTAAAAGCAGGAAATCACTCATTTTTTGATCGCACGGATGTTGGTCACCACCTCGTCCACGAGACCGTACTCTTTCGATTCGGCGGCAGACATGAAGTAATCACGATCCGTGTCCTTTTCGATCTTCTGGACCGGCTGGCCGGAATGCTTCGAGAGGATCTCGTTCAACCGGTTCTTGAGGTTCTGTATTTCCTTGGCCTGAATATTGATGTCGGTCGCAACGCCCTGCACGCCTCCCCAAGGCTGATGGATCATCACCCGTGAATTCGGCAGCGCGTACCGCTTGCCTTTCGTGCCCGCCGCCAAAAGCACGGCGCCCATGCTGGCCGCCTGGCCGATGCAATAAGTGCACACGTCGCACTTTAAGAACTGGATCGTGTCGTAGATCGCAAGGCCCGACGTGATCGATCCGCCGGGTGAATTGATATAGAGGTGTATCTCCTTCTCCGAGTCCTCCATCTGCAAAAATAGAAGCTGCGCAACGACAAGGTTCGCGACATTGTCGTCGATCGGCGTGCCTATGAAAAGGACCCTGTCTTTCAAAAGACGCGAATAAATATCGTAGGCCCTTTCCGTCCTGCCGGTTTGCTCGATGACCATGGGGATCAAGATGCTCATTGGGTCTCCTCCAGTTTTGCGTTCGCAAGTAAAAATTCAACCGTTTTACTTTCCCTCATACTTTCCCGGATATCTTCCTCAAAGACACGGCGCGTCTCATCGATCGGCCGGCCGGATTCTTCCGCCAAGGCTTTCAAGCGGTGTTCCAGCTCCGCTTCATCCGCTACGATCTCTTCGAGACCGGCGATTTTCTGTAAAATAAAATAAAGCTTCACCTGGCTCGCCGCCTTCGTTTCCGCCTCTTCGCGCACTTTCTTTTCCAACGCTTCTCTTTGGTCATGCGGAACGCCAAACCTCTCAAGCTCCCTCTGGGACTGCGCGATCAGCGCCTCCTTTTGCTTTGCGACCAGGCCTAAGGGAAGCTCGAAATGCGCGATCGCAAGGAGCTTTTCAGAAAGCTGCGCTTTCATATTTTCGTAGGATTCATTTTTTTTATACTCGGCCATATCCTTGCGCACGGCCTCTTTCAATTCCTCGACGGTCTCTTTCCCGAAACTCTTGGCCAACGCATCGTCTAAAAGAGGCACCCGTCTTTCTTGAATACCGAGGATCGTGATCTTGTAGATGGGCTTGCGACCGACCACTCCCTGACTTTTTTCCTCCTCGCTGGGCTCCGCGGAAACCTCGAGGGTCTGGTTCACTTCGGCTCCCACGGTCTTTTCAAAAAAATCATCGCCCGGATTGGGTTTAACGGAAAGTGCCACACCCCGGCGGCCTTCCACGTACCGGCCGTCTTTCCACAGACCAACATCGGTGAGCACGATGTCACCTTCCCGGACCCCGCGCGATTCTGAAACCGGCACAAGCTCCGCCCTGGCCTCGAGAAGCGAGGAGATGCTTTTTTCCACATCCGCCGGCAAAACCTCGGCGGGTATTTTCCGGATCCTGATTCCTTTGTAGTTCTTAAGACTGAAAGCGGGTGCATTTTCAAACTCCGCGATGAAGCTTAAGGCAGAACCGCGCGACATCTTGATATCTGAAATGGACGGCAAGGACACCGGTAAAATCTTTTGGGAGATGACCGACTGATGGTAAGCCTCGGGCACCAACGACTTCAGGACTTCTTCCGTGGCCTCGTTCATGAACTGTTTTTCCACCAGCTCCAAAGGCGCCTTGCCTTGGCGAAAACCGGGAAGTGTGGCGGAGCGCTGAGTGCCGCGAAGCACCTCTAGAAAGCGGTTCTCGACGAGTTTTGCTTCCACCTCGACGGTCATGCGTATCTTGCAGTCCTTGAGTTTTTTGATGTTCGATTTCAAAGTCACGCTTCTTCGGCCTCGTAACGCCTCGCCTTATGGTCCTTTCGTTTTTCGTGGAGCTTGCTCATCTGAAGCTGGATATTTCCGAAACTTTTGTCGAATGCCGCATACATGTCGGTGCTCTCGGCCTTGGCGGTCACGTGCAGATTTTTCCCTCTGAGCACGATTTCGGCTATGTGCAGGAACTTCTGGACCTCCAACACCACGTGCACGGTCTCGATCTTTAAGGAGTACTTGTCCAGTTTTTTGATCTTTTCGGTCGCCATGTCTTTAAGCGCATCGGTCACGTGAAAATGGCGGCCGCTGATATCGATCTCCATACGGTTTCCTTTCTCAAACGAAAGGTCAAGGCTCGGGATGCTGCGGAGCCTTGACCGGTCTTTGGAGCGTCCTATGTTATCATATTTCCATCACATCGTAAACTTCTCGCCGAGATATATTCTCCTGGCTTCCTGGCTCGTCAAAAGCTCCTCCTTGGTGCCTGATATCAGGATCTTGCCTTCGTACATGATGTAAGCGCGGTCCGTGATGGCCAACGTTTCACGCACGTTGTGGTCGGTGAGAAGGATCGCAAGTCCTTTGTTCTTGAGCTCTTGGATCAGGTGCTGACAATCCGAAACCGCGATCGGATCAATGCCTGAAAAAGGCTCGTCCAGAAGGATACAGAGCGGGTGCGTCACGAGCGCGCGCGTGATCTCAAGCCGGCGGCGTTCTCCGCCGGAAAGGGTCAGCGCGCGGGACTTTCTTAAATGAGCGATCCCGAGCTCATTCAAAAGCTCTTCCAATCTCTTTTTCCTCTCGGCGCGCGGCAAGTTCAGCGTCTCCAGGATCGCCAGGATGTTCTCTTCGACGCTCAGTTTCCTGAAGATCGACGGCTCCTGTGAAAGGTAGCCGATCCCAAGCCGGGCTCGTTTATGCATGGGGTACCGGCTGATGTTCCGGTGGTCAAAGAGGATGCTGCCGCTGTCGGGTCTCACCACCCCGGTGACCATGTAAAAGGTCGTGGTCTTGCCGGCGCCGTTCGGCCCCAGAAGCCCCACGATCTCTCCCTGGTTGATGGAAAGCTCGACCCCGTTCACGACCGTGCGGCCGCCGTAGGATTTTTTAAGAGCGCGGGTTTCTAAAAGCGCCATCGAGCAGCTTCGAGCCTTCCTGGTGGATTGTGATCTCAGGATCCCCTTCTAAACGAACGGAGCCGGTCTCGACGGAATAAATCGCGCGCGCGGAGCGCGTCGTGTCGGTCCCGCGCTGGATGATGACATTGCTCATCGCGATGATCTGAGTGATCTTTTTCTCATTCGGATCAAAGAGAACCTCCATGCGGTTGGAGGTCAACACGCCCTTTTCGTCGGCCACCTTCACCTGCCGGTAGAACACGATCTTGTTTTCCTTGTAAAAGATCTTCATCGGGCCCTTGCAGGTAAGCGTCGTCGCCGGATTTATCAGCATACGGATATCGCGGTTTAACTGGATGAAGCTGTCGCCGGGTCTTCCGAGCGCGCCCATGCCTTTGATCTTCACGTTCTGGTGGTCAACCACCACGGGCGAATCCGTCGTCAAAGTGCCGCCGTCCTGCGACCATTGCACATGGTCAGTCCGGACCACGGTATCATCGCGGAGTCTCAGCGTGACATTTTGGTCAAGATAAACAGTTTGGCCAGGCTCGATCTTGGCCGTGTCTCCCTTTAGGTTCCAAAATTTTTTTCCCTCGTTGTCGAATCCGGTCAGGTTGAATTCCTGAAGTTCCTGGTTGGGCCCTGAACTGGCCGAGGGGTCCAAAAGCGACGCGAGGCTGCTTGGTCTTTTAGGCTCAGCGTGGTGAGTGAAAAAAAAGAGCGAAGCCCCGAAGAGCCCGGCGGCCAGCACCAAAAAGATCGGCGGGAAGTATTTTTTATTTGAAATGTTTTTCACGGATCACTTTAAATAGTTCGCGGTGGCTTCCACCCATTTACCCTGGGCTCTTAGGATCATATCCGCCACTTCGCGCACCGCGCCTCGGCCGCCATTTTTTTGGGTCACATAATGTGCGAACTCCTTCACTTCCTGGACCGCGTTTTGGACGACCACAGCCAACCCCACGCGCTTCAGCACCGGCACGTCGATAAGGTCGTCGCCCACGAAGCATACCTCCGAAGGCTCCGCGTGGAAGCGTTTCAAAACTTTTTCAAAAACCTTCAGTTTGTCCTTCGCGTTCTGGTAGAGCTTGACCGCGTTGACCTCTTTCGCGCGTTTGGCGTTGATGCGCGATTTTTTTGCGGTGATGATGATCGTTTTGAACCCCGCGCGGCGCAGCATGACAAGGCCGAAACCGTCGTGCACGTCAAAGAATTTGAGCTCATCGCCGTAATTTCCGAAGATAATGCGTCCGTCGGTCAACACACCGTCGATGTCCGCGATAAAAAGCTTTAGTTTCCGGAGCCTCGCATGGAGGTCCTCTTCGTAACTCATACGATCCCCGCCTTTAGGAGGTCCTGAACATCCAAAAGCCCGATCGGGCGGGATTGTTTGTCCACCACAGGCATTTCGTCGATCCGAAAGCGCCTTAAAATCTCAAGCGCCTCGGCGGCCAGGCGGTCCGCCGCGATCACAACAGGTTTTTTTGTCATGACGGCAGATACTGTTTCCTCCAGAATATTCCGGCCCTCCTTCAAGTGCCGGCGCAGGTCTCCGTCCGTAAAGATCCCGCTGAGCCTCCCCTTTTTGTCCACAACCGTTGCGGAACCCGCGCGGGACTGCGTAATGCGGTAAAGCGCGTCCTTCACCTTGAGGCTCTCGGGAACAAGTGGATTGGCTTTGCCGGTGCGCATGATATCCCCCACCTTGAGAAGCAACTTCCGGCCGATATTCCCGCCGGGGTGGTAAAACGCAAAATCCTCCGACTTAAAACCTTTCATCTCCAAAAGAGCTACTGCGAGCGCGTCCCCCATGGCAAGCATTGCGGTGGTAGAAGCGGTCGGTGTCAGATTGAGCGGGCAGGCCTCTTTATGCACCCCCACGTTGAGCACCACATCGCTGTGCTGCGCCAAGAGGGAGCGTGGATTGCCGGTGAACGCGATGAGCTTGGCGCCTATTTTTTTCACGAGAGGCAGGAGCTTTACGATCTCCTCCGTTTGGCCGCTGTTGGAAAATGCGATCACCACATCCTCTTTCATCACGCGCCCCAAATCCCCATGAAGCGCCTCGGCCGGATGCATGAAGAGCGACGGCGTGCCTGTGGACGACAAGGTGGCAGAGACTTTCTGCGCGACAAAACCGGGTTTGCCCATCCCGGTCACTACGACACGCCCTTTTGACTTCATGATAAGCCGGCAGGCTTTCTTGAAATTGCCGTCGACGCGGCCGAGGAGCCGCGTGAGCGCGTCGCGTTCGATCCTAAGAACTCGTCTTGCCGATTGGATCGCCACTGATCGCCTTTCTTAGTCTCAGAAGCCGCTCCAGAAGCCTCTCAAGCGCCTTCAAAGGAACCATGTTGGGTCCGTCGCTGGGCGCGCGGTCCGGGGCCTCGTGAACCTCCATAAAAACTCCATCTACGCCGGCCGCAACCCCCGCCTGAGCCAGCACGGGAACAAACCGGCGATCTCCGCCGGAGCTTTTGCCGAGCGCGCCGGGTGCCTGGACCGAATGCGTGGCGTCGAAGATCACCGGAAAACCAAAGGACTTCATGATCGGAATAGACCTAAAGTCATTCACGAGCGCATGGTAACCGAAAAAAGTGCCGCGTTCGGTGAGCAGCACCCGGCGGTTCCCCGTCGAACAGATCTTTTCGATGACATTGCCCATCTCCCAGGGCGCCATGAACTGGCCCTTTTTCACGTTCACAGCCTTCCCGGTCTTTCCCGCCGCCAAGAGCAAGTCCGTCTGACGGCACAGGAACGCGGGGATCTGCAGCACGTCCGCAACGCTCGCGGCTTTTTCGGCCTCTTCCGGAGAATGCACGTCGGTTAAGACCGCCAACCCCGTTTCTTCCTTGACCCTCTGCAATGTCAAAAGCCCCTTGTCGATACCCTCGCCCCGGAATGAACCTAAAGAACTCCTATTCGCTTTGTCGTAGCTGGATTTATAGATGAAAGGAATGCCCAGACGCCTTGTGATCTTTTGGATCGCGCGCGCGTGTCGGAGCGCCGAGTCCGTGTTTTCGATCACGCATGGACCTGCGATCAGCGCAAGACCCCGTCCGTGCCCGAGGGTGACATTCCCTGCGCGAACAACCTGGGGTTTCGCTTTCATAGAACGGGTCATCTTATTAGGCCGATCAGTCCGTTTTATTGGTCAGAGAAGCTTTCACGAAATCCCTAAAAAGCGGGTGTGCCTGGTCGGGCTTGGATTTGAACTCCGGGTGGAACTGACAACTCACAAACCACGGGTGATTCACATACTCGACGATCTCCACGAGTCGCCCGTTGGGACTTGTTCCGGAAACGACCAGCCCATTGGTCTCCATTCTCACTTTGTACTTGTTGTTGAACTCGTAGCGGTGCCGGTGGCGTTCATGGATCGACTCTTTGATGTACGCTTTGTAAGTTTTCGTGCCTTTTTTAAGCGTGCACGGATACGAGCCGAGCCGCATGGTGCCACCCAGATCTTTCACCTGTTTCTGCTCTTGGAGCAGGCTGATCACGGGGAACGGCGTTGTCTTATTGAACTCGGTGGAATTGGCCCGGTTTAAACTGCAGACGTTCCTCGCGAACTCTATGACCGCACACTGCATCCCGAGACACACGCCAAAAAACGGCGTCTTGCTCTCTCGCGCGAACTTGATCGCCTTGATCTTCCCTTCAATGCCGCGGTCGCCGAAACCACCCGGCACAAGGATGCCGCTCACGTCCTTCAGGAATTTCTCAGGACCGTGCGCCATCACTTCCTCGGCGTCCACCTTGCGGATCTCGACCCTCGCGTCATTGGCGATCCCGCCGTGTTTCAGCGCCTCGTAAATGGACTTATAAGCGTCCTGGAGCTCCATGTACTTGCCCACCACGGCGATGATTGTATGTTTTGAAGGGCTCAAAACCTTGTCCACGACGTTGGTTTTCCAGGCTTTCAGTTTCGCATCTCCGTCGTCGCAATTGAGTTTCAGAAGTCGGATGATGATATCATCCAGCCCTTCCTCCTTAAGCGCCAAGGGCACCTCGTAGATATCCTGCACATCGAGCGCCTGGATGACCTGCTCAGTGGATACGTTGCAGAAGAGGCCTATCTTCTCACGCATTTCCTTCGAGATCTTTTTCTCCGTACGGCAGACCAGGACATCGGGTTGAATGCCGATCTCGCGCATCTTCCCGACCGAATGCTGCGTGGGTTTGGTCTTGATCTCATCCGCGACACGAATATAGGGAATGAGCGTCAGATGAATATTGATCGCGTGGTCGCGTCCTACGTCCTGGCGGAACTGGCGGATCGCCTCCAAAAAAGGGAGACTTTCAATATCGCCCACCGTGCCGCCGATCTCGCAGATCACCACATCCACCGATTGGTTGTGAGACACTCGCCGGATCGCGTCCTTGATCTCGTCGGTCACATGCGGAACCACCTGGACCGTGGCGCCCAGGTAATCGCCGCGGCGCTCCTTCGTGATCACCGAATAATAGATCTGCCCCGTCGTGATGTTATTGGCCTTGCCGATCGAAGTGCCCGTGAAGCGCTCGTAATGCCCCAGGTCCAGGTCCGTTTCGGCGCCGTCTTCGGTCACATACACCTCGCCGTGCTGGTAAGGACTCATCGTGCCGGGGTCTACATTCAGGTACGGATCGCATTTCAGGAGGATCACGCGCAGTCCGCGCGCCTCTAAAAGCTTTCCGATGGAGGCGGACACGATCCCCTTCCCCAAACTCGATACGACACCCCCCGTGATGAAGATGTACCTAGGCATTCGACTCCTTCTCCAAAAGCCCTTTCGCAAGCTCCAGGTCTTCGGGTGTGTCCACGCCCACCGTTTCGAATTTTGTCTCGATCACCTTGATCTTATAACCGTGATCCAGCGCCCGCAATTGCTCAAGCCTTTCGTGCATTTCCAAATACGAAGGCGGCAGTTTTTTGAACGTGAACAGAAAATCCTTGTTGTACGCGTAAATGCCGACGTGTTTATAAAAAAAGCTCCCATTGGGTGCCGGTTTCAGATACGTGGGGATCGGTAATCTTGAAAAATAGATCGCAAAATTTTCCTGGTTCACGACGGCCTTCACGACGTCGCGGCTCCTAAATTCCTCCGGCGAATGGCTCTTCTTCACGACCGTCGTCATGACAAGGGCCGGGTCATCCTGCATCGTGCGCACCAAGTCGTCTATCACCAGCGGGTTGATGAGCGGCTCATCGCCCTGAATGTTGACGACAACGCGGACATCCATCTCGTTCACGATCTCGGTCAGGCGGTCCGTGCCCGTGCTGTGCGACTTCGAGGTAAAAACCGCCTTCCCGCCGAACCGCTCGACAGCCTGAATGATACGGTCGTCATCGGCCGCGACGATCAGCTCATCGAGAAGCCTGGCCTTCTTCGCGCGTTCATACACATGCTGGATCACCGGTTTTCCGCAGAGGTCTTTCAACACCTTTCCTTCGAAGCGCGTCGAGCCGTATCGCGCGGGGATTATACCTACGGCTTCCATGTCAGCCCTCTAGCTCCATTTTTTTTAGCTGCTTCCGTAAGCTCTTCGCACGTGGTCACCGCGATGCCTACTTTGCCCACCACGATCCCGGCCGCCATGTTGGACAGGTGTGCCGCCTCTTGGGCATTGGCCTTCGCCGCGCGCGCCATCGTGTAGGCGCTGATCACGGTGTCCCCGGCGCCCGAGACGTCAAACACATCCCGCGCCACCGTGGGGATCTTCACCATCGGCTTGCCGCGCTGAAACACGCTCATGCCGTTCTCACCGAGCGTGATGAGCACGGTTTCACAGCGCACCTTTTCCAGGAGCCTGCGGCCCGCTTCAAGAAGTGTGGCATCGTCCCGGATAACGATCCCTGCCGCAGAGCCGGCCTCGTGGTGGTTGGGCGTGATCGTCGTGACGCCCCGGTAATATGAAAAATGGGTCTCCTTGGGGTCGACCGTGACGATCTTCCGGTATTTTTTCCCGAGCCGCACGATCCCCTGCACGAGTTGCGGCACGATCACGCCCTTTCCGTAATCCTCAATGATGAGCGCGTCAACCTCCTTTATTTTAGACGCGATGAAGCACAGCATTTGTTTCAACAAAACGTCCGACACCGGCCGCAGGATCTCCCGGTCGATCCTCACCACCTGTTGGTGGTGAGCGATCACGCGCGTCTTCTGGGTGGTAGGCCGGTGCGGGTCCGTAAAAATACCTTCACAATGGATACCTTTTCTCCTGAGGAGCGCCTGAAGCACATCACCCCTTGAGTCTTCTCCCACCACGCCCACCAGAAACACTTCACCCCCGAGCGACCGGATATTATTGGCCACATTCGACGCGCCTCCGGGCATGAAGTTTTCGGAATCCACCCACACGACGGGCACCGGCGCCTCGGGAGAAATGCGGCTCACTTTGCCCCAGATGAACTCATCCAGGATCAGGTCCCCCACCACCAGCACTTTGGCTTTGCCGAAACCGGAAATAATCTCCCTGAGCCGGGAAAACTTGAATGATGTCATAAGTTTTGATTCGAATATTTTGTGATTGTAACACCGGCGATAAAAAAGTTCAATTTATACATTCTTCAACACGCCCATGACGGGCCCGAACGGCGTGCTGATCCGGATGAATACCGGAATGCGCTCCCCCTCCGTCGTGAAATTCACCCAACCACGGCCTCTTCGGTAAAGCACCTCTTGGTAGTGCGTTCGCGGTTCTACCTCGACCGTCCAAACCACGCGTCCGCCCCGCAGTTCTTTTTTTACCTTCCTTAGAACTTCCAGCTGCACATCATAATCTTTCCCTTTGTCGCTCAGCACGGCGCGGACGCTTTGGCCCACCTCGATGGGCTGCACGCGAAACCAGTAGAACAGGCTTAAAAAATCCTGCGCGCGCGGCGGGATCTTGAATTCTCTTTTGTTCTTGTTCAGGAATGACTCGTAAAACCCCATTTGTTTGTCATGGTCAAACAACACTCTCTCGTCCGCGCGGTACCGACCCTCCTTCAGGCTCTTCGAGAATTCATGGGAATAAAACCCTTCCGTGTCGATGTACGAATGGATCTCGTCATGGAGCGGGTAGATCTTCGAAAGCGTGTCGTTCGTGCGCGCGACGGCGATCACGTGGTAAGCGGGCCGGCCGTTGCGGCTGGCGATCTCGTTCACCTCAAGGGTCCCAAGGCCGATGTGAAGCCCCATCCAATACACATCGAATTCGAGACGCTCCCCGACGCGCAGCTTTCCGGAAGCCGGCTCTATCGAATGGCTCGCGTCACCGGATTTATCTTCCGCAAAGTTCACGGCGGCAAAGACAGGCGCTTGCGCCAAAAAAAACGCAATACAAATAAAAATGGCGACGATCGTTTTCAATGCGTTTTTACGAATGACTCGCGGGGTGCCGTCATTTCGGCAAATAGCTTATACACTTCCTCTACGCTCACGGCCTTTAAACATTCAAAATCAATCGTGCAGGCGTCCGCGAGGCACGTGACACAGCCGACATTTTTCTGGATCGCGCGGTGTGTATTGCCGAGGGGCCTCCATCGCTCGCGGTTCAACCCGGCTTTATTCCTGCCGAATATCACGAGTGTTTTCGCCCCCACGCTGGAGGCGATGTGCACGGGCCCCGAGTCGTTCGAAATAAGGAGCTCACACCTGGAAAAAAACGCGGCCAGCTCCTTGAGGTCCAGCTCACCGGTGAGATCCTCGACCCGGGCGGCATTCTGTTTTTTTAAAAACTCCCCAAGAAGTTTCTCGTCTTTGCCGCCTATGACGGCCACGTGAAAAGGGGTGTTGCGCAAGATCATTTGTACAAGCTCCGCGTAGCGACCGATGGGCCATCTTTTCGAAGCGCAACTGGAACCGGGATGCACCGCCACGATCTTCTGTCCGGAGAGCCTTTCCGTTTTCCTCAAGTGTTCGGTAAAAAACGTCACACCGCGACTCTCCCCCCCCGAGGCCTCGGCTCCCAGGACGCGGACGATATCCAGCGCGTACTCGGATTCATGCTTCAATCCCAGATGCCGCAGATCACGAACGCTTTGAGTCAAGAGAAACCCGAGGGCGGAACCGAACCCGATACGGTACGGGATCCCGGCCACAAACGGCACGCAATGCGAACGCACGCTCGGGTGAAGGATGAAACAAATGTCGAAACGGCGGCGTCTTGTCTCCTTTAAAAAGCGCAGGTTCCCAAAAAGGGAGCTGTGACGCCCTTTGTTTTCGTAGAAATAGGGTATCACCTCGTCAATCGACGGATGTCCCTCCATGATCTCGCGTACCCCGGGCCTCACCATCACGGAGATCCAAGCATCAGGAAAATGGCTCCTAACCGCTTCGATCGCCGGCAGCGACAGGACCGCATCGCCAATGCGGTCCAGACGAATTATTAGGATCTTAAGCTTTTTGGGGCGAAGCTCATGATTCAAGATCTGCAGAGCCTTGAAATACACTTCATCGACACCAAGCTCTTTCATGCATTCATGCCCGAAGCGGCACTGCGGCCTCTCGCAGGGCGAACAGAAAAGCTCTCGCCGCGCCACCAGGCTCTCGCCGCGCCGCGGCCCGTATTTCCCGGGATCCGTGGGCCCGAAGAGCGCCAAGGTCGGTGTGTGGAACGCGTCCGCGATGTGGAGAGGCGCGCTGTCGTTGGTGACAACAAGCGAAGCCGATTTTAAAATAGAGCAAAGCTCCTTGAAGCTTGTTTTACCCGAGAGATCCGTTGCCGGGGCCCTCATGGCTTTAAGCACTTGGGCGCAATCCATGGAGTCATTTTTATCCCCCACGAGTATGGTCCGGCAACCCTTCTCTAGGGCCAGACGGTCAAGAAGCTTGGCAAAATACCCGGCGGGCCATTTTTTGATATCGCTCTTGGATCCGACAGCCGCCACCACCACAGGCCTGGCTTCTTTGCCCTCCGATGAAAAAAATTGTTTAGGCGGAACCGGCTCAAACAAGCCCTCCAGCGCCTCCAAATGCCTCAGCGCTTTGTGCCTGGGCCGGCGATGAAAGTAAAAATAGCGATTGCGGCTTCGCGCGCCGCCCAAAAGGCCTACGAACGAGTGGCGCAGGTCCAGGATAAGGTCATAGCTTTCCCCCCTTATTCCGAGAAGAAAGCTGAGTTTCCGGGCCCAAGGTATTCGGCGGTCGTAGAGGATGATCTTTTGGATACCCGGCTCGTTTTCAAAAACGACGCGGGAGCTTTCGCCGACAACCACGTGGACCGAGGCCCCCGGAAAACGCTCGCTCACGGACCGAAACACCGGGAGCGTCAATACGGCATCGCCGAGATTCGAGAGCGTGACGATCAATATTTTTCGGACGGATCCGAGGTCCCTGATCATTGGAGAAGTTCCGCGGCCTCTGAAAACGCCTCTTCCGGCCCGAGCCATTCCATGCACACGCGCGAGCGGCAGGAGCGAAAATAGCAAGGCACTTCGCAGCCCACATCTTTCTGCAAAAGTCGCATCGGTGCGTTTGAAATGGGGCCTGTTTGACCGGCCGACGTGGGTCCAAAAAGGCCCAGGATCCTGGCTCCCTGGCTCGCAGCCAGATGGATCGGCCCCGAATCGTTCGACAGAAGAAGCTTCGACTTTTTAAGCAGGTGCGCGAGCGCGTCCAGGGATGTCTCGCCGCAAAGCGAGACCACACGGCCTCCCGGAAAACGGGAAATAATCGTCTCGGAAAGTGCGCGCTCCGGAGCCGCGCCGCAGAGCACCACTTTCATCGGGTATCGTTCAAGGAAGAGACCGATCCAGCGCACAAAATGTTCGACCGGCCAACGTTTCAGCTCCCAATTGCCGCCCGCGTGCACGACCACGTAGGCCTCGTCCGCGCCCACGCCCCTCCGCGCCAACACCCGTTCCAGCTCCCCCGCCGCTTCCGGATCCGGGAAAAAGTCAGGCGTCCGCCCGGTCGCCGGCAACCCAAGCGCCTGTATCAAACCGAGAAAATAGTCCGTGCGATGCGGCGGGTCTTCGGGAGGCGGCAGACACACTGTCAAAAATTTTTTCCGGAAGGGCGCTTCATAACCTATGCGCTGCCCTATTCCGGAGAGCATTGCCACAAGCGCTTTCGTTTTGGACCGATGAAAAAAAATGGCTGTATCAAATCGCTTTTCCTTGAGCGATCTTATGACTTTCAGGGATCTCAGCGGGGTCCAGAAAAATAGCTTGTCCTCCCAAGGAACCACTTCATTCAAGAAGGCGTTGTTCCGAAGTATCGGCGCGCAGCGCGGAGGAACCGCGCAGGCAATATAGGCTTCGGGAAGGCTTTTGCGCAGCGCCCGCAGCGCCGGCGTCGAAAAAAGCACATCCCCCAGCCAATGGGCGCCGACAACGAGGATCCTTTTTCCGATCGCGATCATGAGGGCTCTTTGACCGATTTCCCAAGGCGGTATAATCCGCTTGTTTTGGCCCAGAAATTGAACAGGCTTCCGCCGCCTTCGGTGATCTTGATCCGGCGCAGCGCATAAGGATCGTGGCGGTCTCTGCCCCGGTTCGTGGTGACCGCGCCGTGATAACCGGCTTCTTTCACGAGCGATTTCACCTCTTCGTTAAAACCGCCTGCCGGGTAGCTGAACAAGAATACGGGGTGGCCCAGGATCTTTTCCAAACGGTTCCGTGAATCCTGCAATTCACGAAGCGCCTCCTTCCTTGAAAGGCCCGGCAGATACGCGTGATCCGCCGTATGGCTTCCGATCGCAATGCCGGCGCCGTCCAGGATTTTCAAATCCTCTTCGGACAGCCAACCCTCTTGATTGATATTATGGGTGATCATGAAAATTGTCGCCGGAAACCGCATCTTTCTTAAGATCGGGAACGCGTTCTTCAAATTGTCCAGATTCCCGTCGTCGAAAGTGAGCGATACCGTATTCGGAGGCAGTGGTTCCTTTCGGCGAAGGCGTTCCAAGAGCTCCTCAAGCGGCATCACGCGGTAACGATGGATCTTGAGGAACTCCATCTGCGATTCAAAGACCGCCGTGGAAACATTCGCCGAAGATTTGTCCGTTGCGTCCCCCACGTGGTGGTACATCAAAATGGGCACCTCGGTGTGAGCGCGGGCGAATAAAATAAAGATCGCAATAAAAAGAACTCCGAGAAAGATTCTTTTTTTTAAAAATTTCATAGAGGGGTTTTGGCGGACTTGGGTCGCTGCGCCTCCGCCAGATGACAGACCGCGTCCAGCACTTCCTGCACGCCGATCTTCTTCATGCAAATAAGCCCTATCGGACAACTCCGCAGATAACAGGGGCTGCAATGGACTTCTTTCCAAAAGACCTGGTAGTGCGAAGGAGGCGCCAAGTGCCGCTTGGGGTCTGTGGGCCCGAAAATCGCCACGAGCGGCACGTCCACGCTTGACGCAATATGCATCGGCGCCGAATCCGAGCTTACGAACGTCTGGCAGCGGCGGATGAGCGCCACAAGCTCCGTGATCGTGGTTCGGCCGACCGCATTGATCGGTTTATTTCTTGTGAGGCGAAAGAGTTCGGTCGCGAGCGGTGCATCCTCTTCGGTGCCGGTGATCACCACTCGTATATTTTTTTTTGCCAGCTCATCGCAGAGTCGTGCGAAGTTCTCGACGCCCCATTGTTTCGTGGGCCAGCGCAGCGACGAACCTGGGTTGATCCCGACGAGCGTCTGGCTTGGCGAAACCCATTGGGACGCGAGGAAATTTTTCATTCCCGCTTCCTCATCGTTGTCCGCCCAAAGCTCAAGCCGCTTGTCAAAGCCCTCTAGGCCCAACAGTTTGAGGACTCGGAATTGATGCTCAAGCGGTGAAACGCCGGCGCTGGAGGCATCGGCCGGCTTCCGGTTCAACAAAAAAGCCCATTTGCGGTTGTTGTGTCCGACGCGCACGCGGGCGCCGGACAAAAAGGCCAACAGGTGGCTCATCCGGTTATTCTGCAGGTCCACGACGATATCGAAGTCTTCTTTAGCGAGAAGCCGCGCGGTCTGCAAAATATTCAGGAAGTGATTTTTCCCGCTTGCCTCCTCATAAACGATCACGTCATTCAGATACGGGCAATTACGGAGGATCTTCCTTGATTTCCGGCCCACGAGAGCCGATATCCAGGCGTCGGCAAACTTTTCCCGCAACGCGCGGATCGAAGGAATACTTAAGATCACGTCGCCGACGGCGCTCAATTTGATCACGAGGATCCTCTTTCTTGACAGCGCCTCCCGATAAACCTCCAATGTTTTCCGGAACATAAGCTCAAGGCTGAATTCCTTCCGCACCTTTTCATGAAGTGCCAGAGCGAGCGTTTGGCCAAGCGCCGGATCTTTCAAAATGCGAATGATCGCATCCGCGAGGATCTTGGGATCATCCGTCGGCACAAGCAAGCCGTCTTTTCCGTCTTCAATAATGTCGACAAGCCCTCCGATGCGGGTCGCCACCACGGGCACGCCGCAGGCGCCGGCTTCGATCACCACGCGGCCGAACGCCTCTTCCCCCACGGAGGGCATCACGAGAATGGCCAGGCCCGGCAAAAGCTCCGGGATGTCGTACCGCGTGCCTAAAAACTCAACCGCGTGTGACAAGCCGAGCCTCCGCGTCAGCATCATCAGCTCTTCCTTGTACTGAAGCTTGGGCGCTTCGCCGATGATCCGGATCTTAAGGTGGGGTATGACTCGGCTCACGCGCGCCATGGCCTTCAAGAAAAGCGGGTGCCCTTTGATCGGTGTGAGCCTCCCGATCATGCCCACGATGATCTCCTTCTTCTTGACAGGCTCGTGCTCCAGCTTGCTTTTAAACTCCTCCAAGTTCACGCCGCGGTGGATCAGGCGTATCTTGGCGTGCGGCACGCCGAAATCGTCCCGCATACGTCTGCCGATCACATGGCTGGCCACGATCACGAGCTTTCCCCATCCCATCACACGGCTCAGGAAATGTTTGCTATAAAAGCCGTGGCAGGTTGTGACGAATGGCACATGCGTCTTGCGGCTTACGAAATAAGCCACGAGCGCCGGGGCGCGGCTTCGTGCGTGCAGGATGTCGATGTCCTCGCGCTTGACGATCTTGGCGAGTGTCCGAACGGAGCGGAATATCGCGAACGGATTTTTCTTATGGACTGGAAGCGTGTAATGCAGCACGCCGGCCGACGTCAGATCGCCCACCAAAGGGCCGCCCGCGGACACCACGACCGATTTGTGCCCTTCTTGTTTCAAGTATTTTGCCAAGTCGACGGTACCGCGCTCAACGCCGCCTGTTTTGAGCTCCGGGAGGATCTGAAGGACGTTCACCCCATCCCCTCCTTTCGAGGCGACAAAGTCGCCTCAGCGCACCGCGCTAAAATTGAAAATTTCAAAGGAGAGGATGGGGTCATCCCGCCACCTTTTTCACCGCTTCACTCAACACATCCAGATCCCCCGAGAACACCGGGGTCGCGCGCTCCGGTCGGCTCAGGGAGTTCTCCAAGGCCCCCGAAATATTGTCCGGGCCGGCCCGCACGATCAATCTTTCCTTCTCCAGGCGTCTCAAAAAGTCCTCGTGTTTAGGCTTTACACGCGTCCGGTCCGAAGGCATGAATACGAGTACGGGTTTCCCCGAAGAGACCGCTTCCGACACCATGGATATCGACTCGCCGGAAACCACGACCGCATCGGATAAGCCCAAAATGCCGCCGACAACCCCGTCGGCATTGGATTCGTTCGCGATCACAAGAAGCGGACATCGCTTACGGTCCTTGAACAATTCTTTCATGAGCTGGGCCGCCCAGGCCGGCGTGCGCCTCGAGGAAGTCGCTAAGATGAGAGCGCCGGACTCGGCGCCGAAACGGCCCAGACGTTCCAAGAATTTTTCCAAATACTCTTTTGAAAATTTCAGGCGCTCTGTGTCGCCGCCTACGAGAAGACCAATGCGCTTGGAACCGTTGAGCTCCTCCAGGCTCTTAGCAAAATATTCGGCCCGCTCTTTCAGGTATCCTTCCGAAACGAGTGAAGGACTTGTGCGGGTGACAAACACATTGCCGGACGGCTTTAAGCGGTCATGCCCGGGAGCGATCACCAGATCAAAACGTTTCGTTGAAAAAGGAGGTTTCATGATCACGACGGATTTGGCAACGTTCAGATCTTTAACGAGTAGATTCAGCGCGGAGAGTGACGAGCCGCAGGAGATCACGATGTCCGCATAAGTGCGGGTGACCGCGGCGTAGGTAGGGTCCGACAACACCCACCGGAGTATCTTTGATTTAAAGGGAATATGCCCGGAAAATAAAATGGCCAGGGCCCTGAACAGCTTCTCGCGCCGTGGGTTTTGGTATTGGACCTCGAGGATTTGGGAGCGCGTATGTTCCGGCCCGCAGCCTTTTGTGGCACGCTCCTTCCTGATCGCCTCTAACACGGCCAACGACTGGTTCAGGTGTCCTTGCTTTTTGTCGCTTAAGAGGATCACCGAGCGGTCCGGAGTCGACTTCCAGCGGCGATGCGCCCAAAGCCATTGCTCAGGGCTTTTCCGGATCTTTTTTTCAAGCAGGTCCGCAAATTGCTGCAGGACCATTTTCTCGCATTTTTCATGACTCAAGTTCTCGGCCGGCATCTGGAGAGGCCCTTCTACCTCCACACGATGCTCGGTGATCCCTTCGCGGAACATGAACACCGGGAAAATAGGCGAGCCCGTGCGCATCGCAAATGTCGACACGCCTCCCGGTGTCGACGACCAGCGACTAAAGAACTTCACGAAAGTGCCGCTCCGCCCGCCGTCCTGGTCGCTTAAGATCCCGACAATCTTGCCGTCTTTAAGCGACCGCAGGATCTCCCGCAGCGGCATGCCCTTGTGGATCACGGAGGCGCCTTTGCATGTCCTTAAGGAATTTAGGAACGCGTCGGATCGCGGATGTTTTTGGACCCGCGCAAGCGCGACCATTGGAAATCCCAGGATGCTGCCCGCGACACTCAATAGCTCCCAGTTCCCAAAGTGCGCAGCCAGAAAAATAAGACCCTTTTTCTCTTGCAAGCGGCTTCGGAATTTCTCAAGTCCCATGAAGCGCACGTGCTTGTCCAAATAGGCGCGGTCCATGTCCGGCACGCGCAGGAACTCCGCGATCGCCATCACGAGATTCTCAAACGACTTTTTTGAGATTGCCTTAAGCTCGGACGGGGACTTCTCGCCCGCGAACGCCGCCCTTAAATTCTGATAGGCCACTCGCTTACGTTTGTTGAAAGCATAGATCACTCGGCCGATCACGCGGGCCAGAAACAAGGACTGCTTCAGTGGAAGCCGGTGAACGATCCACCGCGCGACTTTGGCCGCGCTAAGGATTAATGCATCTTCTAATAAAATCTTCTTCATCGTTCATCTCAAATTCTATCCGTAACACGTTGAAATTAAGCGGCGGGTCGTTCTCGCTCTTTTTTCTCGTAAGAAGGGCTTGAAGCCTGAAAAAATCCTTCTCGGTGGTGATCACTTCTCTCAAGTCGAGCTCCCGGCAACGCGCGGCAAAATCTTTGAGTTCCGATTCCGTGTACGCGTGGTGGTCATCGAAGCGCGCGGCAAACACGATATTGGCCCCCAAATTTTCGAGCGTCTTTTCAAAGGAATAGGGATCGCCTATTCCGGAGATCGCGGCGACTTTTTTGCCCTGGAGCTCCTGGAGCGGGACCTCCCGGTTCCTTTTAAAATCCCAAAGCCCGACGGGGCGGTGCCTGGCCTCAAAGATCACGGCATCGGGTTTGACCGCCAACAGCCTCTGACGGATCCAGTGTACATTTTTGGAGCCGATATCGCTTTTGGCAAGCACAAAGATATGCCCGCGTGCCAGATGCTCGATCGGTTCTCTTAAAGTGCCTACCGGGATCAACCCTCCCGGGCCGAATGGCAGGGTGGAATTGATATTCACGACGTCCACGTCGCGGTGAAGACGAATATGCTGAAAACCGTCGTCCAAGATCAAAAAACCAGCGCCGTGCTTGTGGATCGCTTCCTGCGCGGTCTTAATGCGATCGCGGCCCACAACGATCGGAACGTCGGGCAGTTTCTTCCGAAGCTCTTCCACCTCATCTTTCCCGTAACCGCGCGTCAAGATCGCGACTTTATTGCCGCTCTCCAGAAGCGCTCGAGACAGCATCGCCACCAAAGGCGTTTTGCCGGTGCCGCCCCAGGTGATGTTGCCGACGCTGATCACGCGCGCATTCACCCTTTTCACACGGGAGGGCGAAGAACGGTAGCTGCGCTGGCTGAAAAGCAGGCCCGCTTTGTAAACCGACATAAGGAAATTCCCTATAAACTTTTTCACAGCTTCACCCCCGCACTCGACAGATTATCTAAAAGCACGCTCACATTCCGCTCCGTGGCGCCCTGATGGCGCGACACCAGCTCCCTGGCCTTTTGCCCCAACAGACGGCCCTTATCCCGGTGTTCGATGAGCTCCTCGATACGCGCCCCCAGTTCTTTGGCATTTTTCACTTCAATTCCGGCGGAATTTTTCTTGAATTCCGCGGCCATCTGGCTGAAATTTTCCATATGGGGGCCGAAAAGAACGGGCTTTTCAAAGTACGCCGGCTCCGCCAGATTATGGCCGCCGGTCGGCACAAGGCTCCCACCGACAAAAACAGCGTCCGCATCGCGGTAGAAATCGGCGAGCGCCCCCATCGAGTCCAGCAAGAAAACGATCCGGCCGTCCGTCGACAGCGCCTGGCGCCCTTCGCGGCGAAATTGTGAGATCCGGATAACTGTCAGGCCGCTTTCGGAAGCCTGCCGTTCGATCGAATCCATACGGTCCAAATGTCTGGGAGCAATGAAAAGTCTAAAGTTTTTATGCCTCCCGATCACTCGTCGGTAAACCTCGAAAAGAATCCCCTCCTCGCCCTCGTGAGTGCTGCCCGCGACCAAAAGAAAGCTGCCGGCCGGGTGAAGCGCTGTTTGGAGCGAGCCTAGGAGCCCCGCGTCGGACAAACCAGGCTGCCAGTCGAATTTCATGTTCCCGGTCACTGAAACGATCCGCGGATCCGCACCCAAGCCCACAAAACGCTCTCTCATCAGGTCGTCCTGCGTGCCGATCGCCTGAAGGCGGTTGAGGATCGGCCCGAGAAAAAATCGTACGTTCCGGTATTTTGAAACGGTCTTGTCTGAGATCCGGCCGTTCACGATGAAGGCCGGAATGCGTTGTTTGGAAACCTCCGACAAAAGATTCGGCCATATTTCAGTCTCTACGAGCACCAAAGCGGCCGGTTCGACGCTTTGGAGGAACCGGCGCATGCTGCCTACGAAATCCGCCGGGAAAGTGAGTACTCGGTCCTCCGCGGATCTGAGTTTCAAAGCCACCTCTTTTCCTGCGAGGGTCGTGGTTGTCACCAAAAACCTCGCGGAGGGCAGCCTTTTCTTGAGCGACCGGACCAAACGGAACGCCTGGACCACTTCCCCGACGGATACGCCGTGCACCCAGATCACGCGACGCCCTCGCAGCGCCCTTCGAGTTTCTTCGGGAACAAACCCGAAAAGCGACATAAAACCGTTTTTGTGTTTGCCTTTCAACAAATAAACCGGCAAATAAAAAATTGAAAAAACTGCAAGACAAAAACTATATATCATTCTCATACGGATGGCCCGGTGGCATTCGCGGGTGACGGCGACCTGCCGCAGCGGCAGGACCCGCGAATGCCGTCACGCTCTCGGATGCGCTTTGTCATAAGCCTCTTTCAGACGTTGTGTCGAAACGTGCGTGTAGATCTGGGTCGTTGACAGATTTTCATGTCCCAAAAGCTCCTGCACGGACCGCAGGTCCGCTCCGCGGTTCAAAAGGTGTGTCGCGAATGAATGACGAAGCGTGTGCGGCGACACCCCTTCCTTGCGGCAGGTACGCTGAATGTATCTTTCCAGGAGCCGGCACACACTGCGGGACGTGAGCCGCGAGCCGGATCTATTCGACGAATGATTCAGGAACAAAGCGGGGGACTTGCTTCTTTCCTGGCGATCCCTCAGCTCCAAGTAGCGGCGAATGCTCGTGAGTGCCTGTTCGCCGATGGGGCAAAGCCGCTCTTTGCGGCCCTTTCCAAGCACGCGGCACACCCCCCCGATAAAATCGACGCCGTCCACATCGAGCTGCACAAGCTCGGATACGCGCATTCCCGCCGAATAAAGCGTTTCGAAGATCGCTCTGTCACGACGGCCCGCAAGGTCATCCTCAGGCGCGCCTAAAAGCGCATCCACCTCTTTCTCATCCAGCACCACCGGCAGGCGCTTGGCGAGTTTCGGGATCCTTAAAAGGCCCATGGGATTTTTTTTTAACAATCCTTCTCTCATGAGAAATTTAAAGTAACTCCTGAGCGCTGCCATGTGCCGCGCGACGGTCTTTTTCGAAAGGCTCTTGTCCCTGAGGATCACCAAGTACTTTCTTAATAAAAGCACGTCCGCATCCTCGAGCGCGGTCTTGCCCAAGAAGCCGTAAAACTCGCGCAGATCGTGCGAATAACCGGTTACCGTGTGTTCGGAATAATTCCTTTCAACACTGAGGTAGGTCAAAAATTTTTTAACGGAACTGCTCATCACTGACCTTCTCCCTCCGTCTCGGAAGGCTCCGCCTCAGCTTCCGCGGGGTTTTTGGGTGCCGTCTGCAGCGCGCCGTCTTTAGGCAAGCGGTTTGTGATGAATGTGCACGTCGGGTAAGCCGTGCATCCAAAAAAAGGCCGGCCGCGCCCCGAGCGAGCGCGGCGCGCCACAAGCTTTCCCTTGCCACACTGAGGGCATACCACATCCGTGGAAATGGATTTTGCGTTCCGGCAGGTCGGCCAGCTCGAACAACTCATGAACCGCCCGCGGCGTCCCCACTTGATCACCATGGGTTTGCCGCAGTGGTCGCAGATTTCATCCGTGGGTTCGGCCACACGCTTCACGGTTTCCATTTGGACCTTCGCAAGGTCCATTTGGCCGTTGAACACGCCGTAGAATTCCCTCACCACGCTCACCCAATCCGTCTGGCCCTCTTCCACTTCGTCAAGTTCCTCCTCCATTTTGGCCGTGAACTCAAAGTCTAGAATTTTTGAAAAATGCTTCACAAGAAGGTCCGTCACCAGCATGCCAAGCTCCGTAGGTACGAGGCTCCCGCCGTCGCGTCGGACGTAATCCCGCTCGGTCAAGGTCTGGAGGGTCGGCGCGTAGGTGGAAGGCCGACCGATCCCATTTTCTTCAAGTGCTTTCACGAGCGACGCGTCCGTAAATCGGGCAGGCGGTTTTGTAAAATGCTGCTCGTGTTTCAAACCTAAAAGCGTGAGTTTTTCGTCAGGCAAAAGGCTCGGCAGAACATTCTCCTCGCTCTCCGTCTTCCCCTGGACTGCCAGGCACCCGGGAAATTCCACGCGGCTGCCCGTCGCGCGAAACAAGTACTCGCCTGCGGCGATGTCCGCCGTCTCTTGCGCGATGACGGCCGGCGTCATTTGGCTGGCAACTGCCTGCCGCCAGATGATCGCATACAATTTATTCTGGTCCGGCGTCAGGTATTTTTCAATCTCCTTCGGCTGGCGGAACACCGAGGTCGGACGGATCGCTTCGTGCGCCTGCTGCGCGCCTTTCTTGGACTTGTAAATATTAGGCCGGGGCGGCAGGTAGCTCTTCCCATATTGCTTCACAATAAGCCCGCGCGTCTCTTCAATGGCCACATCCGACAACCTTACCGAGTCGGTCCTCATGTAGGTAATCAGGCCCACGCTTCCCTCTCTCCCCAACTCAACCCCTTCGTAAAGCGTCTGCGCGATCCGCATCGTCTTGGAGGCTGGGAACTTTAAAAGATTGTAAGCGGCCTGCTGGAGTTTGCTGGTCGTGAACGGAGGAGTGGGGTTCCTTTTTTTCTTTTGCTTTTTGACTTCCCGGACGACGAACGGAAGCTTTGCGGCTTTCTCGGCGACCCAAGAGGCGGTTTTACCGTCCTGGATCTGGGCCTTTTTGTCCCCGATCTTTTCAAGCTTCGCAACAAACGGCTTCGTGTCGCCTTTCTGCTTCTTAAGCCCGGCCTCAACCGTCCAGTACTCCTCGGCCACGAATGACCCGATCTTACGCTCCTGGTCAACGACGAGACGAAGCGCCACGGATTGCACGCGGCCCGCCGAAAGGCCGCGGCCGACCTTTTGCCACAAAAGCGGGCTTAGAGAATAGCCGACAATGCGGTCCAACACCCGGCGCGCCTGCTGCGCGCCCACGAGATTCATGTCAATGCCGGAAGGGTGCTTGAAAGCCTCCTGCACCGCGTCTTTGGTTATCTCATTGAATACGACGCGCACGACTTTCTTGCCTTTCCCAAGCTGGTTCTTTAGATGCCAGCTGATGGCCTCCCCCTCGCGGTCAGGGTCGCAGGCCAGGTAGATCGCGCTCTTGCCTTTTGCCTTCCTCTTCAATTCCGCCAGGGTTTTCTTACGGTCCTTTGCGACGATGTACTGCGGCTGGAAATTATGCGCGATGTCAATACCCATCCTGCTTCTAGGCAGGTCCACGACATGGCCCATCGAGGCGGCCACTTCAAAACTGTCGCCCAGGTATTTGTGAATGGTCTTGCACTTGGCGGGCGATTCCACGATGACGAGTACTTTTTCCCCCGCACCGCCGCCGACGAAATGAACGATCTCCACCTCGTCCGCTTCCGCCAAGCAAACGGCTTCGAGGCGATCCCTCGGTATGATCTCGAGGTTTCGCTCGACGACCACCTTTTCTTTCGGCACACCCATTTCCGAAAGAAGCTCGGCAAGCGTGAGCGTCCTTTCCAGCGTCTTCTTCTCTCCGTTAAGCCGTATCGTGATCATGCCGTAACAAAATGCTTTCCGGGTAGTTGCCGAACCAACCCCTTGATCTCCAAAAGCGAAAGCGCGGCGATGACCCGCGCCGAAGGCCAGCCGATGCCTTCGATCAAGTCGTCCACATGCCGCGCGTCGCCGTCCACCATGGACAAGATTGTTTCTTCATCCGCGCTGACCGGATGCGAGGGCGCCGGCGCCTTCTTTTTCAGCGGCAGTCGGCGAGCCGACAGTTCGAGCTCCTCCAAAATGTCCGCGGCCGAAGTGACAAGCTTTGCGCCTTGTTTCAAAAGCGAATTGGTGCCCTGCGAACGGGCCGAATCGGCGTTGCCCGGCACCGCAAAAACATCGCGCCCTTCTTCCAACGCGAGATTCGCGGTGATCAACGCGCCGCTTTTTTCTTTGGCCTCCACGACGAGCACGCCGCACGACAGGCCGCTGATGATGCGGTTCCTCCTGGGAAAATATTGCTTGAGCGGCTCCATTTCCATAGGGTATTCGGAAATGACGGCGCCTTTTTCGACGATCTTTGCCGCCAATTGCTTATTGTCCGGTGGATAAAGCTTCGAAAGTCCGCCGCCCAATACCGCGATCGTGATCCCGTCCCCCGACAAAGCTCCCTCATGCGCGGCGCTGTCTATCCCGAGCGCCAGGCCGCTCACCACCACGACGCCGTTATGGGCCAACGTCTCCGAAATGCCGTGCGCCATGCCCCTGCCGTAAAGCGAACATACCCTTGAGCCGACGACGGCCACTTTTGGAAGGCGCGCGTCGGGCAGGCGCCCTTTCACATACAACGCGATCGGCGGGTCATAGATTGCTTTCAGCTCTTCCGGATAAGCCTCGTCAAAACAGGTGACTATATGCACATCCTGCTTGAGCGCCTTCTCGATCTCCCGGTCGGCCTTTTCGAGCAGTTTCGCATCTTTTATCTCTTTCACGGCCGCATCCTTGAGTCCCGTCACTTTACGAAGATCCGATCCGCGGGCTTTTAAGATCCGTGAAGGTTTTTTGTATTTTCCAATAAGCGCTTTGAATGCCACCGGGCCCAAACTATCAGCCAGACTCAGCGCAATGGTCTCCCGAAGCTCCTCGTCGGCCTTCACGTGCCTGCGCTCCCCAAAAACCCGATGATGCACGCGGCCGTTTCTTCGGGTGACTGCTCGTCCGTCTGGATCCGGTGATCCGCCATTTCATAAAAAGGTTCGCGCGCGTCCAGAAGCTTTTTGATCTGGGCAAGCTTGTCGCCGGTCGGAAGCAGTGGGCGTTTTTCGGAATTCTTCACGCGTTTAAAAATAGTTTCCGGTCGCGCAGACAGACACACGAGGATCCCGCTTTCTCTCAGCGCGGCGACATTGGCCGGATCGAGCACGGCGCCGCCGCCGGTCGTGATCACAACGCCTCTTTGGCGACAGACTTCGCGAATGACCTCCGCTTCCAATTTCCGGAAGTAAGGTTCACCTTCCTTTTCGAAGATCTCGCGGATCATTCTTTTTTCCTTTTCTTCGATCCTGCGGTCCACGTCCACGAGACACCGTTTCAGCTTCTTCGCGAGAGCTTTCCCGACGCTCGTCTTCCCCGTCCCCATAAAGCCGACCAGCACGATGTTGCGATCCTCGAGCATCAGAACCTTGAAATTTGTTTGAGGTAGCCTTTGTAATTGCGCCGGGTCTCCTGGAGGCTATCGCCGCCGAACTTCTCGAGGAAACTGTTCGCAAGCTCAAAAGCGACCATCGCTTCGCCGACGACCCCGCAGGCCGGCACGGCCGTGACATCGGAACGTTCGACGGTCGCCGCTTCTTTTTTTTTCGAGTCAATATTCACGGAGCTCAGCGGTTTCATCAGGGTCGCGTAAGGTTTGGTGGCCGCGCGAAGCACAAGGTTCTCGCCATTGGTGACGCCCCCCTCCAAACCGCCGGCGTTGTTGGTCTTTCGGTGGAAGCCCTTCGTCCTGTCATGAAAGATCTCGTCATGCACGTACTTGCCCAGCACTTCGGAGACCTTGAAGCCCATGCCGAACTCGACGCCTTTCACGGCCTGGATCGACAAAAGTGCCGCGCCGAGCCTTCCCGAAAGCCTTCGGTCATAATGAACGAAGCTGCCCAAGCCCACGGGCGCGCCGCGGACAATGATTTCAAAGATGCCGCCGATCGTGTCTTTTGAGGCACGCGCCTCGTCCACGCGCGCCATCATGCGCTTGGCGGCGGCCTTGTCCGCACAGTGCATCGGAGACGCCATGGATTCTTTTTGGATCTCCTCGAAACTTAAACCCCGTGTGTCGGCCGTGACGCCTCCGACCGAAACTACGTGACTCAGGATGTCCACGTGGAACTCCTTTAAGAAAAGCATGCACACACTGCCGACGGCCACACGCGCGGCCGTCTCCCGAGCGCTCGCACGCTCCAAAACATCACGGACATCTTCGCGGCCGTATTTCAGGGCACCCACCAGATCCGCGTGCCCGGGCCTCGGTCGCTTCACCGCCGGAAGCTCATGGATTTTGAAATCGTTGTTCGGCACCATGAGTGCGATGGGGCCGCCGATCGTCTTGCGGGAACGGACCCCCGACAGGATCTCCACGCGATCCTTTTCGATCGCCATGCGGCCGCCGCGGCCGTAACCTTCCTGCCGTCTCGAGAGCTCAAAATTGATATCTTTCTCGTCGACCGTAAGACCGGCCACCATCCCTTCCAGGATGGCCAACAAACACTTGCCGTGCGATTCACCCCCGGTTAAAAAACGAAGCATAAGCTCTTCTCCTGTCTTATCAACTGAATCTCAATGAATTCATATACCAAGCGATCACCGGGCCGCCGAAGAACATGTACAGCACCGCCGCCAGGCCCAGGTACGGCCCGTAAGGGATCCTTTCCTCCCCGCCCCGGAGGCGCTGGAACAACCCGATGACGGCACCGACCAACGACGAGACAAAGATCGTCCACAGGACAGCCTTCACGCCCAAACAAGCGCCGATCATCGCCAAAAGCTTCACGTCCCCGCCGCCCATCGCTTCTTTTTTCAGAATAAATTCGGCCAGAGTTCCCGTAAGGTAAAGAAATCCTCCGCCCACGATCATCCCCAAAAGCGCCCGCAACAAACCCTTCCAAAAAATCGTCTCGGCCTGTAGCGAGGGAAAGGCCGTCGAGAGCGCTAGGCCCACCGCGATCCCCGGAAGCGTGATGCTGTCCGGAATGATCCGGTGCCTGAAATCGATGGCGCTCTCCACGATGAGCGCCAGCGTCAGCAAAAGATACACCGCGCCCTTCACGGACAGCCCGAAGAACTGATAAAAGAAAACAAACAAACCCGCCGTCAGAATTTCAACCACCAGGTATTGCCGGGAGATCCCGGACCCGCAATGGCGGCATTTGCCTTTCAGCGCAAAGAAGCTCACGATCGGGATGTTGTCGTGCCAGGCGATCGCGTGATCGCAGCGGGTGCAGTGCGACCCCGGGAACACCACCGATTCCTCCTTGGGAAGACGGAAAATACAGACGTTCAGAAAACTTCCTACGATCGCGCCGAACGCAAAAGCGGCCAGGTTCAACATCGTTTCAGGGCCTCAAGCATCCACTCCCGCACCCCTTCCTTTTTACCGGTCCAGAGTTCAAACGCGAACGCCGCCTGCGCCGCCAGCATGCCGAGCCCATTCGCGCACGGAAGCCCGAGTTTTTTCGCAAGCTGCAAAAACTTGGTCTCGGCGGGCGCGTATACAAGGTCATAAATGCTCGCCTTGGCGGAGAGAAAACGAAGGTCCGCGGGCAACTCATCGGTTCCGCGCATGCCGAGCGAAGTCGCGTTCACGACCAGGGATATCTTTTCCTTTTTAAGTTCCTCGAGGCTCTCGGGGAGATCGATCTCGGTTTCCGGGAAATAATCTTCCAGGTAATCCCCCAGTCCCCGGGCGCGCGCCCGGGTCCGGTTGTAGATCAGGATCCGGTCCGCGTGTGCGCAGGCGATAGAAAAAACCACAGCCCGCGCCGCGCCTCCCGCGCCTAGAACCAGCACGGTCTTTCCCTCGGGTTGGAATAAAAGCTCTTCGTGCAACGCCGTTAAAAAACCTTTGCCGTCGGTGTTATAACCGAAAAGTCGCCCGTTCCTATTGACGACCGTATTGAGCGCGCCGATGCGGCGGTCAATATCCTCGGGCACTTCATCCACGAGGTCCATCGCCGCTTCCTTGTGCGGGATCGTGAGGTTCACGCCTTTCAAACCCAGCGCGCGGATCGCCTCAAACGCGAGCACCAACGATTCGCGTCGAACCTCAAACGCCATGTACGCGGCGTTCATCTTAAGCTCGCGGAAAAGCGTGTTGTACAGAAGCGGCGAAAGCGAATGATGCACCGGATGGCCGAAAATCCCGTACACGTGGGTCTGGGCATTAAGGATCATTTCCGGACCATGCATGGGGGCTAAACGCCATGCGCCGTTTTTTCTTTGCCTGGCGGCGCCGACCTTTGATGAAGTTTATTGAGTGCCGCCAAATACGCCTTGACGGAAGCCTCTATGACGTCGGTGCTCAAACCCTGCCCGATCGCCACCTCGCCGCGGGAACCTTCAACTTTCACGGTCACCTCGCCTTGCGCGTCCTTGCCGACGGTCACGGAGCGGATCTTATAATCCAAAAGCGTGCTCTTGGACTTCAAGATCTTGTCGATCGTTTTGTAGGCGGCGTCCACGGGGCCCGAGCCGGTGCCGGCCGCGGACAGCACACGGTCCTTGTGCTTGATCTTAAGTGAGACCTTCGGGGCTTTTTCCGATTCGGTCAGTGCGCTGAGATACACGAGCTCATAGGTTTTTGGCGTGGACACGATCTCTTTGTCCACAAGCGCGGCCAGGTCGTCGTCAAATACCTCTTTTTTCTTGTCGGCCAAGTGTTTGAAATTTTCGAACACCGTCTCGAGCTCTTTCGGGTTCAATTTGTAACCGAGCTTCGCCAGACGATTTTCGAGCGCATGCCGCCCCGAGTGCTTGCCGAGCACGAGCTGTGTCTCACCGAATCCCACTTCCTCGGGCCGCATGATCTCATAGGTCTTTCTCAGCTTCAAAAGGCCGTCCTGATGGATGCCCGACTCATGCGTGAATGCGTTGCGCCCCACGACGGCCTTGTTCGCCTGGACCATCATGCCGGTGAGCGAGCTCACCAGACGGCTCGTCTTGCAGATCTGGTCTTTTCGGACTTGGGTGACCTTGTCGCCAAAGATGTCCCGGCGCGTGTCGAGAGCCATCACGACCTCTTCCATGGCCGCGTTCCCGGCGCGCTCGCCGATGCCGTTCACGGTGCACTCGACTTGGCGCGCGCCGAACTTCACGGCCGCGAGTGAATTGGCGACCGCCAGACCCAGGTCGTTGTGACAGTGGACGCTCACGATCGTCTTGCCGATACTGGGAACATTCTCAAAAATGCCTTTAATCAGGTTCCCGAACTCGAACGGGGTTGCATAGCCGACGGTGTCCGGGATGTTCAGCACCCGTGCGCCGGCTTGGATCACGGCCTCGAGCACCTCGTACAAAAAAGGCGGTTCGGTGCGAGAAGCATCCTCCGGAGAGAACTCAACCTCGCCGATACGTTCCCTCGCGTACCTCACGGACGCGGTCGCGATCCGGACGATCTCTTCCTTGGCCTTGTTTAATTTGTATTTGCGGTGGATCTCAGAGGTCGCGATGAAAACGTGGAGACGGCTCCGATTCGCGGGCTTTAAAGACTCGAGGGCAATGTCAATGTCTTTTTGGACCGTGCGCGCCAGCGCACAAATAACGGGGCCTTTCACTTCTTTTGCGATGGATCTCACGGCTGCGGCATCCCCGGGAGAGGTCACGGGGAAACCCGCCTCGATCACGTCTACGCGTAGCTGGGCCAGCTGCCGGGCGATCTCGAGCTTTCCTTTTTGGTCGAGGCTGGCACCCGGCGATTGTTCGCCGTCGCGAAGCGTCGTGTCAAATATGTAGATTTTGTTTTTATCATCCATAAAACACTCTCTATGTGACGTTCACGGGTCCTGCCGCTCGGCAGCCCCATTCTTGCTCGCGTAACTGAGGTTCGCTGCGCGCGAATGGGGCGCCCCGCCTCGCGTCACCCGTGAACGTCACAATGATCTTATAACCAGCGCATCATTCCGCGGAGCTTCGCTCCTACTTTTTCAATGGGATGGTCGTCATCCGCATGGCGCAATTTCTCAAAATTCTTTTTGCCCTTGTGATAGTCCGCCAAAAACTCCTTCGCGAATTTCCCCGATTGGATGTCCTTGAGGATCTTCTGCATTTGGGCGCGCGTTTTCTGGTTCACGATGCGCGGGCCGCGCGTCAAGTCGCCGTACTCGGCCGTGTCCGACACTCGTTTTCTCATGCCCTGAATGCCCGTGGCGTATATCATGTCCGTGATAAGTTTCAGCTCGTGCAAACATTCGAAATACGCGACCTCCGGCTGGTAACCGGCCTTCACGAGCGTCTCAAAACCCGCCTTGATGAGAGCGCTCGTGCCGCCGCACAACACCGACTGCTCGCCAAAAAGATCCGTTTCGGTCTCCTCTTTAAACGTGGTTTCGATCACGCCGGCGCGCGTGCCGCCGAGCGCCTTCGCGTAGGAAAGCGCGAGCTCCTTACATGTTTTCGTAGCGTCCTGGTAGATGGCCACGAGGCACGGAACGCCTTTACCCTCTTCGTAAAGGCGCCGCACAAGGCTGCCCGGCCCCTTCGGGGCCACCATGAAAACGTCCACGAACTTCGGCGGGACGATCTGCTTGAAATGGATATTGAATCCGTGCGAAAACGCCAGTGCCTTGCCTTTTGTCAGATGCGGCGCGACCGATTTTTTGTAGATCTCGGCCTGCAGCGGATCCTGCGCCAGGACGATGATCACGTCGGACTTTCCGGCAAGCTCCGAGGCCTCCACGGGGTCGAAACCATCCTTCACGGCTTGCGCGTGGTTCGGCCCGCCGGGTCTTTGGGACACGATCACCCGGACACCGCTGTCCCTTAAGTTGAGCGCCTGACCGCGCCCCTGAATGCCGTACCCGATCATCCCTACTGCCTTACTCCGGATCAATGACAAGTCCGCATCATTGTCGTAATAGATCTTTACCATATCCAGCCTTTCCCTTATTCCTTCGGGGTCTTTTTTGAAAGCGCGACCACCCCGGTCTGCGCCACTTCCTTAACCCCCAATTTCCTGAAAATCTCGAATATCTTCTTGGAGTTTTCCCGCGACTCCGTGCTCTCCAAGATCACAAGCTTCTCGTTCTGTGCGACCACCTGCACACGGTACTGTTTCAAGGGGCCCTCGAGCGCGCGCCGGGTCTCTTCAGAGTTCGCGAGCTTGACCATCATGAGCTCACGGTCCACATAGCCCTCCTCGGTGAGGTCCTGCACCTTGATCGTGTCGATCAGCTTGTTGAGCTGCTTCTTGACCTGCTCAAAGGTCTTCAGATCGCACTGCGTCACGAGCGTAATGCGTGACATCGTCGGGTCTTCGGTTTCACCAACCGCGAGTGAATCGATGTTGAATCCGCGCGCCGAGAAAAGCCCGACAACATGAGACAGCACCCCGGCCCGGTTCTCCACAAGCACCGATAATATATGCTCAGTAATGGGGGTAACGTCATGTATCGCCAAAAATCCTCCTTTCGTGCTAAATCCTAAATTCGAAGCACGAAGCACGAAACAAATTCGAAACCCTAAATTCGAATGACCGAAACCTTTGTTTTGAATTTTGTGTTTCGGATTTCGGATTTCGTGCTTCGGATTTATTCATCAGGCCATATCCATCAGCTGATCGAGTGACTTGCCCGACGGGATCATCGGGTAAACGTTCTCCTCTTCCTTTACAATAAAATCGATCACGCAGGGCACATCCTTCACCGACTGCGCGAATCGAATGGCGTCGTCCACCTCTTTCATTTTTGTCGCACGAATGCCTTTGGCGCCATAAGCCTCGGCGAGTTTCACAAAATCAGGATTCCCGCTCATCTCGGAACTGGAATAACGGTGCTTGTAAAAGATCTCCTGCCACTGCCGCACCATGCCCAGGTAATTGTTATTGATGATCGCGATCTTTACGGGCAACTTGTTGTACACCGCGGTGGCCATCTCCTGGATATTCATCTGGAACGATCCGTCGCCGGTGATACAGAGCACCGTCTTCTTCGGGAATGCGAACTGCGCGCCGATGGCCGCCGGAAAACCGTAGCCCATCGTGCCTAGCCCCCCGCTCGTCAGGAATTGGTTCGGTCCGCTCAACACGTAATACTGGGCGGCCCACATCTGGTGCTGGCCCACATCCGTCGAAACGATCGCATCAGTCCCCAAAATATCACAAAGCCTCTGGATTGCATACTGCGGGCGGACGTCCTCGCCGTCATTGCCGTAACGAAGCGGGCTTTCCTTTCTCCAGGCGGCGATCTGCGTAAGCCATTCCTTCGTATCGACCGGGCCCACCATCTTGTTGAGTTCCTGAAGCACCTGCTTCACATCGCCTACGATCGGCACATCGACCTTCACGTTCTTGGCGATCGCCGAGGGGTCGACGTCGATGTGGATGATCTTGGCCTTCGGAGCGAACTTCGTAAGGTCCCCCGTCACCCGGTCGTCAAAGCGCGCGCCCACCGCGATCAAAAGATCGCATTCGTTCACGGCCTTATTCGCGTAAACGGTGCCGTGCATGCCGAGCATCCCCATGAAAAGCGGGTGCGTCCCCGGCACGCCGCCGAGTCCCATGAGCGTGTTCGTGCAAGGAGCATTCGTCTTTTGCACGAACTCGATGAGTTCCTTCGAAGCGTTCGCGACGATCACGCCGCCCCCTGTGTAAACCACGGGGCGTTTTGACTTTATGATGAGATCGAACGCCTTCCGGATCTGACCGGGATGGCCCAAAAGCACCGGCTTGAATCCACGGACATTCACGCTCGACGGGTACTCAAAATCGATCTCTGTCAAGCTCACATCCGACGGAAAATCGATCAACACCGGCCCCGGACGACCGTGCGTGGCGATATAAAACGCTTCTTTCAACACGCGTGGCAGGTCCGCGGCGTCTTTTACGAGGTAATTATGTTTCGTGACCGGGCGCGTAATGCCGGTCACATCCGCTTCCTGAAACGCGTCATTGCCGATCAAAAATGTCTTCACCTGGCCCGTGACCACCACCAGCGGTATTGAATCCATGTAAGCGTCGGCAATGCCGGTCACGGTGTTCGTCGCGCCGGGGCCCGAAGTCACCACCACGACGCCGGGCCGGCCCGTTGAGCGCGCATACCCTTCGGCCATATGCACGGCGCCCTGTTCATGGCGCACAAGGATCACCTTGAACTTGGCGTCGTACAGCGCATCAAAAAGAGGCAGACAGGCGCCACCGGGCAGGCCGAACACGTACTCTACCCCTTCTTTTGAGAACGCTTCCACAACCGCCTGAGCGCCGGACATTTTCGCCATCGAAGTTTCCTAAGTCCTTTACTGTTAAAAGATTAAATGACAAAAAAAAGCACTTATTCGCCTGGTTAATATCAGGTGAATTTAGTAAATCTTGTTATTATAACATGAAATAAAGTGCTGTCCAAAGAAAAGAACCACCCCATCCCCTGTTTCCTCCGCTCTGTGGACCGATCGCTTTGCGATCGCAGGAAACAGGGGATGGGGCTAGCGAACACCCTTGTAGAGCCGCGGGATGCGGCTGTGGATGGAACAAACAACTTCGTAGGGGATGCTTCCCGCCAACGTCGCAAGATCTTCGGCTGAAATAACCGCTCCGTTATCACGCCCGATAAGGGTCACCGTCTCCCAACGACGGACGCGTGCCCCGGGGCCCACGTTCACAAGTGTCTGGTCCATCGTCACCCGCCCCACCACCGGATACCTCCGGCCACGGATCAGCACAAACGCCTTGTTGGAAAATCCGACACGGTAACCATGGCTGTAACCGATGGGAAGCGTCGCGATCCGCGTCGCGCGGGGCGTGACATACGAAGCGCCGTAACTGATGCTCGAGCCCTTTTTCACATCCTTAAGGAAGCACACCCGTGTTTTAAGCGACATAACGGGTTTAAGTCCCGCTAGTTTCGCCAGGCGCCGATCGGGCTGAACACCATACAAAACGATCCCGGGCCTCACAAGATTAAGATGCGCGTTCGTAAAGCGGAGGAGGCCCATGCTGTTGGCTGCATGAATATACCGGGGGTGGAAGCCAAGCGTCTTTATTTTTTGGACCGCGCGGCCGAAGTCCGTGAGCTGTTTCCGGGTGAATCTTTTATCCTTTTTGTCGGCGCTTGAAAAATGCGTGTAAATACCTTCGACCCCCACGTTCGGATTCTGCTTTAAAATTTTAAAAAAAGGCTCGATCTCCTCGTGCCAAACCCCCAACCGGCCCATGCCCGTGTCGATCTTCACGTGGACCGGAAACGGGGACGTTCGAGATCTTAACGTGCGCGCCAAGGTCCGGATGTCCCCGACCGAAGAAACAGTCGGCAGGATGCGGTGGCGAATGAAAAAAAGCAGTTGACTCGCGTGAAAGCTCCCGAGCACGAGGATTTTTTGCCTGGGGCAGACGCTCCGCAGCTCCATGGCCTCGTCAATATTGGCGACACCAAAAAAACCCACACCCTCCCGGGCCAGCGCCTTTGCGACGGACTTCATTCCGTGCCCATAGGCGTCCGCTTTCACCACCGCGAGTATTTGCGTCCGGCCCTTCCGAATGCGCCTCCGGATAAGTCTCAAATTATTCCGTAGCGCGCCAAGGTCGACTTCGACCCACGCCGTACAAAGGGGGGAATTCACGCGCTTACCGGCCATGCGTTTTTTGTTGCGTCACGTTGCAATCCCGAGGATGAAGGTACAGCGGCACAAGCCTCCTTGGGTCTTCATATTTTTTCTGCCGTATCAATCCCCTGGCGATACGGGCCAGGTCCGTAGCATTTGGAAACACATCCTTCTCAATCAGAACATACGGCGTTCGTAACCGTTCCAGGAAATCTTTTTCCTGGGTCAGTTGCGGTTTAGAAACGGTTCGCGGCACGCCCGCGGGGTCTATCCGGTAGATGGCCGCATAGACCTTCCCCTTTTTTGCATCCCGCATCACCGCAACGTTCTTACCGGAGGACTTCGCCTGACAAGCGATGACCTCGAGGCTCGGGACGCCGACGAGCTTGGCACCTGTCGCATAGGACAAAAACTTGGCGGTGGTTATACCGACTCTCAGGCCGGTGAAGGACCCCGGACCGAGCCCCACCGCGATGCACTCGAGCGCGTTTAGGTTGCAATGCGCTTTTTTTAGCAGTTTTTCTATCGCCGGGACAAGGCCGTCCGAATGCCTTGTAAAAAGCGGCGTGCCCGACTGCGCAAGTCTTTTCGGACCGTCAAAGAGCGCAGCACTCAACACATCGCTTGAAGTATCATAAGCCAAAATTTTCATTTGGAAAGATCGCGGGTATGGCCTACCGCATGCAGGCGGATACGCCGCTTGCGCGGGCCTTTGTGTTCGATGTCAATACGTAAGTGTTGTTCAGGTAGAATACTTTGGCCGCGGTCCGCCCATTCGATCAGTGTGATCCCCTGCGCACCAAAATGCTCTTCGGCCAGTTCTCTATCGGCTCCGTTCAGCGAGTCCAGCCGATACCAATCCATATGAAAGAGCCTGCACCGTCCCTGGTATTCATGGATCAGGGTATAGGTTGGGCTCGCTACCTGGGACTCATGCTTGACGCCGAGTCCTTTGGCCATTCCTTTCACAAGGGTTGTTTTTCCGGCGCCTAGCTCTCCGAACAGCGCCACCACGTCTCCTTTCTTCAATAAACCACTAATAACTTTCCCGATCCTCTTTGTCGCGGCCGCCGATCTGCTCAGCCACTCCCTGTGTCGCTTCGAGTTCATCGGTAATGATCGAAACCTGCGGGTTTCAGCGGCCGCGAAGCGCCGTCGGCGGTGACGAGGCGGATCCCATAGGGCTTCGGCATGATCTTTCCCACCTCATGAAAAGGCGTCAAGGACCGCTTTGGTCTGAAAAGGACAAGTCTCGCAGCGTCTTTGGCAGAAAGCGTAAAGAGAAGCTCAAAGTCCTCACCGTCCGTTAACGCTTGTTTGAGGGTTACTGTCGCCTGTCTAGGTATTGCTTCTTCGGACAAACAGACGCCGGTCCCGCTTTGTTCGCAGAGCCGGTGGATGTCCGATGCGAGGCCGTCCGAAATATCCATCATCGCGTGCACATTAAAATGAGCGGTTAAAAAACCAGCCTCGCGTAACCTAGGAATAAAGCGAAGGTGCTTCCGTGAGGCGGCCGAGCCCCCCAAAAAGCCGCTCACAAAAACGATATCGCCGGGCCTCGCACCGGATCGCGTCGTGACAAGGCCGTGCGGGGCTTCACCGAGAAGCGCCACCGACACGATAAGCTTTTCCGAGGCGTTGGTGTCCCCGCCCACAACGTTCACGCGAAAACGGCGGGCAAGCGCACAGATCCCCTTGGTGATATCAACGGCGAACCGGAGCGGCAACCTTGCCGGCATTCCGAGCGCCACCACTGCATGCGTCGGCACGCCTCCCATTGCTGCGATATCGCTTAAATTAACGCTGAGCGCTTTCCAGCCAATCTCGAACCCGGATGCTTCACCCAAAACAAAATGCCTGTCCTCGAGGATCATGTCCGTCGTAAAAAGTACCTTTTTATTTCCTATTCTGAGGACGGCGGCATCGTCCCCGATGCCCCGCTCCACGCCTGTCCCGCACGGAAGCATTTTTCGGATGCGGTCGATAAACCCGAACTCCCCCGTCTCTTTAAGCGTGAGGGTCACGCGGCGACTCCTTTGAAGAACAGCGTTGCACTCACCATCAAAAAATTGTGCGTCACATGCACGACCATCGACGGTACGAGCGAGCCCGTTTTTTCATACAGATATGCCAGGAAAATACCCAGCACAAAGATCGGAAAAAAAGTGATGAGATCCAGGTGCATCAGCGCAAAAAGCCCTGACGACCCGACAAGCGCCCACTTCACACCCCAGCGGTGCCGGAAAGCCGTGTAGGTAAAGCCTCTAAAAAAGATCTCCTCGATCACGGGCCCGACAAGCGCCACGAACAGGGTAAAATAAAGAAGGTAATTGTCCGAAGAACTCTTCAAATAGATCTGTACGATCGTCTGCGGCTCGGGTTCGTACGAAAAAAGCTGCGCAACCCACGCCATAGCCGCCAGGGTGCCCAAAAGCGGAGGGATCACGGCGAGGTACCCCACCATCCCTATTTTAACATTTTTCCAGAATGAGCGCGTCGTGAGCCCTATCGAGGCAAGCGGTGCCCGAAAATGTCCGGCGACACGCGCGATCACCCAAAGCGCGGCGCCCGTATTTCGTAGGAAACTATTGCCCATGAGGATCGCATCCTTATTCCAGTGCAGGAGATCCACGAACGAAGCCGTGACAAGCTCGACGAACACGATCAGCGCTTCCATGAAGAACAAAAAAATGAAAAGATGTGCCACTTCCCCAAGCCCCCACGCGACGGTCGTTTCCGTCGCCTGGCCTTTAAGGCCCGGTAACCCCCGGAACTTCCGGATCGCAAAATAAGCGTCAAGTCCGATCCCCGCGAATAAAACGAGAAGAAATGCGAGCGTTACGAAGCCGGCAAGTGCGGGATACCGCCGGATATTCTCCTTAAATGCTTCCTCCTTTTGTTTCAGCTCCTCTTTCGAGAGCTTCTCCTGGATTTGCGTCTCCGGCGTTTCAACGCTCTTTTCGGCGGCGCGGCCCACGGCGAAAAGAAATAAATAAACGATCAGCGTGAACGCAAGCATGCCAAAGGCCGCCCGGTTAGACCGGATCATCGCCGTAAAGGATCTCATGCGGACGGCGGGATAGCAGGCAACTTGAAAAAATTGACGGCGGTTTTTGTCGTAGCCGCTTCCAGTTCTTCCAGAGAAATATTCCTAGCCTCCGACAGGATCTGCGCCAGGTGCGCGAGACAAGAGGGCTCGTTTCGTTTCCCCCGGTAGATCTGGGGTGCCAGATACGGTGAATCCGTTTCAAGCATGATGTGGTCTAAAGGCGCATTCTTTGCCACTTCAAGGAGCGCGCCCGCATTCTTAAAAGTGACGTTGCAGGTGAAGGAAACTAAAAATCCGATCCTCAGGAGCTCTTCCAATGCCTGCAAGTCATAGGAAAAGCAGTGCATGACGCCTTTCAGGCCACCGTTTGCCTCGGCCATGACAATATCTAGGGTGTCTTTAAAAGCATTCCTCGAGTGAACGATAACGGGCAGTTTGTTTTCCATGGCGATATGGAGCATGCGCGCAAAGACTTTTTTCTGGGTTTTAGGTGGAGCTTCGCTCTTAAAGTAATCGAGGCCTATCTCGCCGACAGCCGAGGGTTTTTCACGTTTTATAAATTGGCCCAGCTCCTCCAAGACCTCTTCCGTCGCCAGGTGCGCAGAGTGCGGATGCATGCCAGCGGTCCAGAAAAGGCCCGCGTATTTTTTTGACAGGCCCAGGGCTTTTTGGTTCGCCTCAGGGTCCGTGCCCACGTTCACCATGTATTTTACGCCGAATTCTTTCGCGCGATTGATCACGGCTTCACGGTCAGCGTCGAACGCGTCAAAAAAAAGATGACAATGGGTGTCTACGATCATTTCCCTTTGACCCTTTCCGTGGAAGCGCTCCTTAACCTATGAATGACAGGCGGGATCTCGGCGAGCGCATAATCGATCTCCTGAGTCTGCGTAAACCGGCCGAGGGAGAAGCGGATCGCAGCCCGCGCCCGCTTCTGGGATAACCCCATCGCCAAAAGCACGTGGGATGGCTCGATAGACCCGGCCGTGCAGGCGGAGCCCGTGGAAACACAGATCCCCTTGAGATCTAAATTCATCAGCAGCGTTTCCCCGTCTAGACCTGGGAACGAAGCGTTCAGTGTGTTGTAGATCCGCTGCACCGGATGGCCGTTCAGCTCCAGATCAGGAACGGCGTTCAAAAGACCGTGATGAAGTTTCTCGCGCAGACTCAACACTCTCGCAGACTCCTGGGTGCCGCATTTGAGAGCCAGCTCACAAGCTTTCCCAAACCCCACGATCGCCGTGACATTTTCCGTGCCTGGTCTTAAATTCTTCTCCTGATGTCCCCCATGCGTCAAAGCCTTCAGTTTGATCCCTTTTTTAACATAAAGCGCACCCGCGCCCTTGGGGCCGCAGATCTTATGCGCGGACATTGAGACAAGGTCCGCTCCTGTTTCGTCGATGTCTATCCCGATCTTTCCGAAAGATTGCACGGCGTCGGTATGGAACCAGGCGCCTTTCTCGTGCGCCAGGCGCGCCGCTTCACGGATGGGCTGGATCGATCCCGTTTCGTTGTTCACATGCATGAGGCTCACAAGCGCCGTGTCTGGCGAAACGCTCGCTTTCAGAGCGTCCAGATCCACCCGGCCTTCGTGGTCCACCGGCAGATAGGTCACGCGCGCGCCTTTTTTCTCGAGAAACTGCGCCGGGTGCAGAACCGCCTGATGTTCGATGGATGATACAATGAGGTGATTTCTTTTACCGGCAAAGCTTTCCATCGCTCCCTTCACGGCCAGATTGTCCGACTCGGTGCCCCCCGAGGTGAAAATGACATCGCCGGGCTCGGCGCCCAACGCGCCCGCGATCGTCTCCCGGGCGGACTCCACGGCGTGACGGCTCGCCTGACCTTTTTTATGAAAGCTCGAGGCGTTGCCGAATTCGCTCACAAGGAACGGCTTCATGGCCTCGAGGACCATCGGGTCCAGCGGAGTGGTCGAGTTATAATCTAGATAAACTTCCATAAATTCATCCGATCCGGCGAGCTTTATTTCTTAGTTTCTATGCGGGGAAAAAGCGGCGCACCCTTTTGAATGCGGCCGCCCTTTTCAAAAAAACCCCATAGGTTTTCCTTAAACGGCTCTTTCCAAAGTTTTTCCTTTATGCCGAGCTGGTTCCAAATGGCTTCGCCGGTAGCCGGCATAAAAGGCCACACCGCCTGCGCAATGGCCTTCAATGCTTCAAGCCATGACACAACGGCGGCTTTAAGCTCTTGGGTTTTACCTTCTTTGTACAAAGTCCATGGCGCCGCTGCTTCTATCGACTTGTTGGCTTGGTTCACGAGCGACCAGACCACCGAAAGCGCTTCTGAAAACGCAAGCCTTTCCATCATCGGTCCGAGCGCCGGCGCGAGTTCATTCACGCTCTGCCGAAGCTGGCCGTCGCATCGGGCTGAAATCCCTTTCGGGATCTCCCCCTCAAAGTATTTTTCACACATAGTCAGTGTTCTGTGCAAAAGATTTCCCAGGTCATTGCCAAGATCACGGTTAAAACGCTGGGTCAAAGCTTCCTCGCTAAAAGTACCGTCTTGCCCAAAGGGTGTTTCACTCAAGAGAAAATAACGGTACGCGTCAACGCCGTAACACCTTACTATCTCGGCGGGATCTATAACATTACCCTTGGATTTTGACATTTTCTCGCCGCCTTGCACCCACCAACCGTGTGCAAAGATCAGTCTTGGAAGGTCGAGCCCGAGCGCGTGCAGCAGGATCGGCCAGTAAACCGCATGTTGGCGCAGGATGTCCTTGCCGATGACGTGCACATCGGCGGGCCACCATTTTTGGAACCTCTCTGCGGCTTTGGGGTCCCCGTAACCGCAGGCGGAAATGTAATTGATGAGCGCGTCGAACCAGACGTAGGTCACGTGCTCCTGTGAAAGCGGCGACTCGATACCCCAGGCGAGCCGGCTCTTCGGCCTTGAAATACAAAGGTCTTCCAGTTTGTTCGTGCGCAAAAACCCGAGTATTTCGTTGCGGCGCGTGTCGGGGAGGACCTTCATCGGCTCGTTTTTCTCGACGCAGCCGATCAACCAGTCCTGGTATGGTGATGTTTTAAAAAAGAAATTATTCTCCTCAATCCGCTCGACCGGACGCTTGCAGTCCGGGCAAACGATTTCCTGCCCCGCCGCCTTTTGCTGGCGCACGTACTCGTCGGCTAAAAATGTCTCACAGGGCGTACAGTAATAGCCCTTATAGGCCGCCGTATAAATGTCTCCTTTTCTTTGAAGCTCTGTCCAAACGTGGCGCACGGCCTCCCGGTGTCTCGGCTCCGTCGTCCGGATAAAATCGTCGTGGGAAATGCCGAGCGTTTTCCAAAGATCGCGGAATGTCATCGACATCTTATCCGTGAAGGGGCCCGGCTCCATGCCGGCGCTTTGCGCCGCCTTGACTATTTTTTGACCATGCTCGTCGGTGCCTGTCAGGAAAAGCACGTCATTCCCTTGGAGCCGCTTGAAGCGCGCCAGCGTATCGGCCGCGATATTCGTGTACGAATGCCCGATGTGTGGCTTCGAATTCACGTAATAAAGCGGGGTCGTCAGGTAGCACTTCACCCCACCCCCTGATCGGTCGCCATGGCGACCGATCGCTTCGCGACCGTTACGATCAGGGGGCGGGGTCACGGTGCCGCCTCCCAAAGCGCCGACGCCACAAGCTTCAAGTTCACCTTTTCGGAAACTTTTTCCTTTATTTCTGAAAAAAATTGGATCAAGTCTTGAAGCTCGGTCTCGCTTCGTTCGCCGGCAACCCTGCGTTTGCGGCTAAGATCTTCCTCCCCCGAAAGCATCGCGTCCGCCCCCACCCGGATGAGGAGACAATCCCGGAAATACTCCATGAGCGTGTCTAAAAGCTCCTGAACCTCTTCCCGCTCAAACTTGGCCAGATCCGGAAGACCCGGCGTACGCCGCTCGCCTCGTGATAGAAAAATCTCGGTCGCCTCCCGCTTCAGGCCCTCAAGCTCCGGGTCTTTCGAGGCTGCTTCACGCGAAGGCGCAAAAGAAAATAGCCGGCAGCGCGAGCGAATGGTTTCGAGAAGTCCCGCCGGATTCCGGGTGATGAGAACAAAGCGCGTGGACCCCGGAGGCTCCTCGAGCGTCTTAAGGAATGCGCTCTGCGCCTCTTCATTCATCGCCTCGGCCGGATCGATCACAAAGAGCTTGGAGCGCGCTTCAAAAGGCTTGAGATTGGCTGTCGCCACAAGCTCCCGGATCTGCCCGATCTTCACGACCTCGGAACCTTCGAGCGGGGACACCTTGAGATAATCCGGATGCGCGTTGCGGACCACCAGCCGGCAGGGGCGGCACGCGTCACAAGACTCCCATTCTTTGAGATCCTCGCAGAAAAGCGCTTTTGCAAGCTCCATCGCTGTTTCGCGGGAGGCCGAATCGGAACCCCCCTGAAACAAAAGCGCGTGCCCCAAACGCCCCTTTTCGAGCGCAGCCTTGATCGCCGGGATGACGTTCGGCTGATCTTTGAGTTCCCTAAATGACACGGCGAACCGCCTTTTTCACTTTCTCAAATACTTCGTGCGCGCTATCCCTGGGCCTTACCAGAACACGGCGTATGCGGCCTGGTTCTTTCTTAGCAATGGCAAGATAACCGGCGCGTACTTTTTTATGGAACAAAAGCGCCTTCCTTTCCATCCGGTCCGCGGGCCCGTGGTTTTTGGCGCGGCGCAACCCCAACTCGACCGGCAGGTCCAGAAAAACGGTCAATTTAGGCTTGATGCCCGCGGTCGCGGTCCGGCCCAAAGACTGAATCCAGCGGATATCCACGCCGGCGCCGTACCCTTGGTAAGCCAGTGTCGCGTCGAGCCACCGGTCGCACAGCACGATAAAACCCCGCTTAAACTTCGGGCGTATCACTTCCTCGGCCAACTGCGCGCGGCTTGCCATGTACAACAGCGTTTCGCAAAGTGGCGTCATCCGATTGTGTTTTTTATCCAGCAGGATTTTACGGATCTTGTCGCTGATCTTCGTGCCGCCCGGCTCACGCGTCAAGAAAACACGGCGACCACGTTTCCTCAAATAGCGGTAAAGCAGCTTCACCTGAGTGGACTTGCCACTGCCTTCCCCGCCCTCAAATGTGATCAAAATACCCCTTTCGCTCATAAACTTCTCCAGGTAGTTCGACCGTCTTTCCAATCAACGAGTTCAAGCTGATAGCGAACTCGCAAATTTTCACGAATTTCGTCGGCCAGTTTGAAATCCTTCTTTTTCCTCGCTTCATATCGTCTTTCAATTTCGGGTTGAACTTCTCTGTCAAGCTTAAGATCTTTATTATCCCTAACACCTCGATCAGGGTTAAAGAAGGCAGATATATCCCACCCTGTAAAAAGCGAGAATACATGTTTACCAAGACGGCTTATTTTCTCAGCCGCTGCCATCATGACGGTTGGATCATTACTCTTCCACGAATAATGCATCATCTCCTGCAGCTTTGAAAAAGCCAGTGGGGTATTAAAATCATCATCCATGGCGTTCATAAAATTTGCTTCTATATTCTCCAACTCGCTATTTTTCACTAAGTTCACTATTTTCTGAATGTTCAATTGCTGAACCGTGTCAAAAAAAACTCGCAATTTATGAAATATGGACTCCTGCATTGCCATCCGATCGTCAGAAAAATCCAAAGGGGCCCGGTAGTGAGTATTAAGAAAAAGTAGTTTTAGCAATTCTTCGCCGTAGGGATAATTATTTTTAATTTGACTAAGTGTCAAATAGTTCTTCAATGATTTTGACATTTTCTGTCCGTTGATGGTGACAAGCCCGTGATGCAGCCAATACCTGGCAAAAATCCCCCCCGTATTTGCCTCAGATTGAGCGATCTCATTTTCATGATGAGGAAAAATCAAATCGCGCCCGCCTCCGTGAATATCCAATGTGCCGCCGAGGTGCTTCATGCTCATGGCCGAACATTCGATATGCCAGCCAGGTCTGCCGAACTTACCTTCTACCGGTCCCTGCCAAGATGGCTCTTCCTCCTTCGCCTCTTTCCATAAAGCGAAATCGAGCGGACTTTTTTTTCTCTCATTGGGGTCGATCCGCACTCCATCCATCATCATTTCCTTCTTCTGGTGGGAAAGCTTTCCGTACTCGGCAAATTTATCGACCTCAAAATATACGTCGCCATTGATAGCGTAAGCATAGCCTTTTCCTATCAAGCCCTTGATCAATAGCACCATGTCTTGGATATGATCGGTGGCTTTCGGCTCCTGGTCGGGTGGATCTTTTATGTCAGCCATCAACGCATAAAGCGCATCCTTATATTTTTTGTAATATACTTCGGATACCTCTTTAACGGCATTATTTAGGTCTGCTTTCTTGAGCTCCCTTGCTTTATCAATGATTTTGTCATCTATGTCTGTAACATTCCGCACAAATGTAACATTGTACTTTTTGTATTTCAGATAATTCCTTATGACCTGGAATACATGTGCCGATCGTAGATGCCCGATGTGCGGCTCGTCATAAACCGTCGGGCCGCAAACATACATTTTCACATCAGGTGCATTCAGCGGCTTAAATTCTTCTTTCTGATTCGTAAGCGAGTTATAGATTTTCAGCGCCATGTTGAGTATTATATCTACTTTAAGGTAGGGAAGTTATAGAAAAAGATGCTTGGAATTCTGACGCCAGATCAAGAAAACCTCTGATCTTCAATGTAGTCTACGTCCATCGCGGCGATTCCGATTTTTGGCGAGGGGACTCCCCACCCTTTACTCAAGGATCCACGCGAGAAAAAGTCCGTTAAGCGGAGAAGGGGGTTTTCTTCATGTACGGAATCTGGAGCAGTAACTACTTAGGCTTTTTGTCCTTGCCCTCGCCGTGAAAATCCTTGAGCTCATTCTCGATCTTGTCGATCTCATGCTGCAGCTTCTCAAGCGCCTGCGTCAGGGGGTCCGGAAGGCTCGTATGGTCCAGGTTGATGCCGGGCACCTTCTTGCCCTCGCGGCTTGTGATCCGCCCGGGAACGCCTACGACCGTGGAGTTGGCCGGCACATCGCGCACCACCACCGCATTGGCGCCCACGCTCACATTGTCACCAATGTGGATGTCCCCTAAAACCTTGGCGCCGGCGCCCACGACTACGTTGTTCCCGAGTGTCGGATGGCGCTTGCCCTTCTGCTTGCCCGTGCCGCCCAACGTCACGCCCTGGAAGAGCGTCACATTGTCCCCGATAATGGAAGTTTCCCCGATCACGACCCCTGCCCCGTGATCGATAAAGAGGCCCTTGCCGATCTTGGCTCCTGAATGGATCTCAACGCCGGTCAACCAGCGGCCGAGCTGAGAGATCACCCTCGCAAAAAAGGGAAGGCCTCGTCCATAAAGCGCGTGCCCGACGCGGTAATAACAAAGAGCGTGCAGCCCCGGGTAGGTCAGGATCACCGACAGAGCGCTCGTGGCGGCGGGGTCCCGCTCAAGCGCCGCCCGGATTTCTTCCTTAAAGAATAGCTTGTACACGAATAGCTTGGCGACGATCAAAATAAAGACCAGGATCAGAATAGTTTTTAACATTTCCATCTCACGCGCTCCTAAGGCTTGCCACCGCGAAACAGGTGATCGCCTCATTTTTTCCGATAGGGCCGAAACCCTCGTTCGTTTTGGCTTTGATGCCTACTTGAGAAACCGTGATCCCGAAAGCTCGGGCCACCGCCTTTTGGATCGCGGCTTTATAACCTGAAAGCTTCGGCGCTTCCGCGATCAGCACGGCGTCGATGTTCGCGATCTTCAGCTTTCTGCGCTTTAGAATTTCCACGGCCTTTTTCACGAATAAAAGGCTGTTCGCGCCCCGAGTACGGCTGTCTTGGCTTGGAAAATGTTCTCCGATGTCCCCCGCGCTCATCGCTCCCAGCACCGCGTCGACGACGGCGTGGAGCAACACGTCCCCGTCCGAATGCCCGCCAAGGCCTTTCGCGAACGGTATCCGGACCCCGCCCAACAGCAGTTTCCGACCCTTTTTCAGTGGGTGAATATCATACCCGATGCCGACTCGCAAGGTAAAACTCCAAAAGTTTCAGATCTTCCGGGACCGTGAGCTTGATGTTGGCCGGGTCTCCGGCAACCATTTTCACGCTCACCGAAGTGCCGTCAAAAAGCGCCGCCTCGTCCGTACATCCGTAAGCTTTCTTGCCGAGCGCCTCGTAACGCCCGGCTATCAAATTTTTTCTGAAAACCTGCGGCGTCTGCGCCAGGTACAAGCTGTTCCGGTCTTCCGTATTCCGGACGGTTCGGTTACGAGTGTCTACGCGCTTGAGCGTCGCCTCCGAGGGCAATCCGCAGATCACGGCGCCCGACTCCTTTGCTTTTTGAAGAAGACGCCTCACAAGCCCCCGAGAGACGAGGGGCCTGGCAGCATCATGCACGAGCACCCATCCCGCGCTTTTCGAGACTGCCTGAAGCCCCTTCCACACGGATTCCGCGCGTGTGGCGCCGCCCGGGACGACCTTAAAATTTTTGATGCGAAACTGCCGAAGCAGGCGCTCGGCCTCACGCATCTTGTTTTTCCGGACTACGAGAATGAATTCCCGGAATCCGTACGCCCGGTCCAGACCACGAAGGGTGTGGATGAAGAGTGGTTTTCCTCGCACTCGGATGAAGGCCTTCGGGACGGACGACCCAAGCCGCTTTCCCGACCCGGCCGCAGGAACGATCGCCGCAACCCTCACCTCACCTCCTCACTTCACTTCTCCGGATCCAGCTTTCCGAAGATCATGCGGCCCGCGGCTGTTTGAAGGACCGAGGTTACGGTCACTTTCTGGTCGGAGCCTAAATGACGCTTGGCATTATCGACCACGACCATCGTTCCGTCCTCCAGGTACGCGATCGCCTGATTGTGTTCCTTGCCTTCTTTCACAAGGTGCACCTCAAGCGCCTCGCCGGGCAGCACCACAGGCCGCAGGGCGTTCGCCAGTTCGTTGATATTGAGGATCGTGACGCCCTGAAACTCCGCAACCTTATTCAAATTAAAATCGTTAGTCAAAATCTTCGCGCTGAGCACCTTCGCGAGCTTCACGAGCTTTTCATCGACGGAGCCAAGCTCCGGGAAATCCTCCTCATGGATCTTCACGCTTATGTGCGTGTTTTTACGGAGCTTATTCAGGATATCGAGCCCCCGGCGCCCGCGCACGCGCTTGAGACCATCCTGCGAATCCGCCACCTGCTGCAGCTCTTTTAGAACGAACCGCGGGATCACGAAACGGCCTTCCAGGAATTTTGTCTGGCAAATATCCAGAACCCGCCCGTCAATGATCACGCTCGTATCCAAGATGAGGATCGTGTCTTTCTGATCCTGCCGGTCGAACTTGACATACGGAATGATCAAATTGAACTCATCGCGGCCACGCATTGCGAATACCATGCCCAGGTACGAGAGTACGAGCACTATGACAAGTTTGAAGGCCGACGCAAGGCCGGGATTCATGTCCGGAATGAGATCGATAGCGCCCGACAGGAACTGTGATACGATGAGAGCGAACAACAATCCGAAGACGGCGGCCGAGAGGCCGCGAAGCGACACCTTGCCTACCGCGTGCTCGAAAATGATCACGAAAACGGCCGTCACAAACCCGGCGCCGGCCCCCAAGAGGCCCGACGCGCTTGCCACTCCGCCGAACGCGCTTCCAAGCTGAAACCCGACAACGGCGCTCAGCAAAACGAACAATACTCTGATGAATCCGAACGTCATTGCGTCAATTCCTCTTTAGAAGTTTCCAGGGATGCTCTTTGATCTCTTTCACGAACGCTTCCAGGTCCTTGGCGATCGTGTCATCCTTGAGAAGCCGGCCCACGGTCCCCTCGCCGTCCCGCAGCCGCGCCAGGACCATTTTCGCCGAGCGAACGGCGTCCTTCATGTCTTCGCTGACCTCCAATAAATTCTGGGCGACCACTTCCGCGTGTCCGAACGTGTTGGCGGCCTTCCCGAACGTGCTTTTCACCGAAGTTTTGAATTCCGGGTCCGTGACGACCGAATTGATGCTGTCGGCCGTGAGCTGAAGTTTGTCCAATAGCAGGCTTCCGGATTCCGTCACTTTTTCCAGTCCCACCGGGGGCCTCCCAACCAGGACGCTCCCTTCCGAGACCGTGGAACTCCCGGCGGTTCCCGGCAGGATCTCGACGTACTTTTCGCCCAGGAGCCCGGAGCTGTTGATGCGGATCTCGGCGTCCTGTTCAAGATAAATGCCTTGATCGATCCTTGCAATCGCCTCGACTTTTGTTTCGCCGGCTTCGTTCCTGACCGCGCTGATCGAAGTGAGTTCCCCGACACTGACGCCCGCGAGTTTCACCGGCGCGCCCTTATCGATGCCTTGCACCTGGTTGAACACGATCCGGATCGAATAACCTGGTTTCAAATAAAAATCACCGGCTTTTACGACGAGCAGGGTGAGCGCCGCCAACGCGATGAAGACGAACAATCCCACTCTCCATTCCAGGCTTTCTTTTTTCACGATTTAGAACCTCCTTGTATTTCCTCCAAGCTCCTCACCTGAACGTCCGTCATGGGCCCCGCAGCGGATCCTGTGATGAACTGTTGCACAATAGGATTGCCGGTATTCCGGATCTTGTCCGGGGTCCCTGTTTCAATGATCTTTCCCTGATACATCATCGCGACGCGCGTCCCCACCTTATAAGCGCTTTTCATGTCGTGCGTGACCGCGATCGAGGTGACCTTCAGTTTATCATGGAGTTCAATGATCAACTCATTGATTGCGTCCGCCATGATCGGGTCAAGACCCGTCGTGGGCTCATCATACAGAAGGATCTCGGGCCGCATGCAGATCGCGCGCGCCAAACCCACTCTTTTCTTCATGCCGCCGGAAAGCTCCGAAGGTTTCAGATCCTGAATCCCTTTCAAACCCACCAGTTCCAACGACTCCTCCACGCGTTCGCGGATCGCCCGCTCGCTCAGCGCCGTGTGTTCGATCAGGTTGAACCCGACATTCTCGCCGACCGTCATCGAATCAAACAGCGCCGAGCTCTGGAACAACATCCCGAACCGGAGCCGCAACTGGTTCAGCTGTTTCGTCGCCAAGGCCTCCACGCCCACGCCGTCCACAAAGATCTCCCCTTCGTCGGGTTTCATGATCCCAATGATGTGTTTTAAAAGAACGCTTTTTCCGCAGCCGGATCGCCCGATGATCACGAGCGTCTCGCCTTTGTCCACCTGGAGACTGAGCTGATCCAGCACCATACGTCCCTTAAAGGACTTCGTGATCTTCTTCGCCTCTATCATCGTCTGGCCGGTCCCATAAGTCGTTAGATGATGAAATAAAACAACACCGTAAAAAAGGCGTCCGACGCGATGATTAGAATGATCGAGGTCACGACCGCCTGGGTCGTGGCTCCGCCGACGCCTTCCGCGCCGCCTTCCACCTTCATCCCTTCATAACAGGAGATCATGCAGATGATCGACGCGAACACGAGCGTTTTGAAAAGACCCGTAAAAATATCTTTCAACACGAGCGGGTCGAATGTCATCCGGACATAAAGCGAATGGGACAAGCCAAGCTTGTACACGGACACGAGATAACCACCCAGGATCCCCACACAATCCGCGTACACGGTGAGAAGCGGAAGCATCGTGAAAAGCGCGATAAAGCGCGGCGCCACGAGGTATTTCACCGGATGCGTCGCCAAAGTTTCCAGGGCGTCGATCTGTTCGGTCACCTTCATGCTTCCCAGCTCCGCCGCGATCGAGGCGCCGACGCGGCCGGCCACCACGAGCGCCGTCAAAAGCGGACCGATCTCGCGCGTCATGGAAATAGCCACGAGACTCGGGATATACATCTCGCCGCCGACTTTCTGCATCTGATAGGCGCTTTGGAGCGCGATCACGACGCCGATAAAAAAACTCGTGAGCGTAGAGATCAGCGCTGAGCTTACGCCGACTTTGACCATCTGCTCGAAAACCTGTCGGCTTCTGAACGGAGGTGCCGCGATCCAAAAAAGCGTTTGAAAAAAAAGCGTGACCACGCCGCCCGCATAACCCACGGCGTCCATCACCCCCTGGCCCATCCTCTGAAATGTCTGCTTAAAAGCCGCCGTCACTAGAACCTCGATTTCCTTTCTATGACGCCGACCACTTCCTGGTCGTCCCGGTATTCCAGTTTTAAGGAGTTTTCAGAGCGAAGCTTGTATTCAAAACCGACTTCCATGTCCTGGGACCGGCGATCCTGAAATTCCTCCGGGTCCTCATTCATTTTCTTGAAATGTACGCGCGCGTGCTCTCCAAAAAGGCGCTGCATGAGAAATTCGGGTCTGGCCTCATCGTCGGTCGGGCGGCTGAATTCCCAGTCACCCCACACCACGGTGTCCTGCTGCGACCCGGAGATCAGCGAATGGAACGTGGAGCTGCGAAGAAGATCCCCGATCTCCAGCACATCGTCCGCAAGACGCATCGTCGAACCATCCTCAAGCAATATCCTGGAATTGTTCAGGCGCACGGTGGGATAAACCCCTTCGGCGTTCAGGTCCATCATTTTAAATGCGCGGGCGCCTATAAAACCATCGTAGATCCTCGCGTGAGCTTCCATTTGAGGCGCCAAAAAATTGCCCTCAAAATTGACCTCCAGGTCAAAACGACCGGCAGAAGCAAGGCTTTTATCGAGTTTCAGAAAAAATCCAAGCTCACGCATAGGCACGTCCTTGGCGTAGATGGAAAGGGACAGCTCATAATCGTTCGTAAAATCAACCTGTCCATCTATCTGGATCCCGCCGACAAAGTTGGCTGAACTTAAGCGAAATGCCTCCTGAGTGAACACGAAATTAAACACCGACTCCTGGGAAACCGGTTTCCAGTCGATCACGGTGCCCTCGGTGTGGATCCGACCCACGAGTATGTCCTCGTCGGCGCGCGGACCTGGGTCAAATTTTCCGTCGACTACGATCACCGAAGTAACGTCCGACCGGCCCATTGGAACATGCGAAACGGGCAGCTCCATGTGGAACGTTTCTCCTTCGGCTTGCGCGTTTATTCCACTCAATCGGAACGGCTTGTAACCCTCGAAAGACAGCGACAGGCCTTCCACCTTCAGGAGGAAATTACTTTTCTGGGAGCTGGCCCATTCACGCATCCATCCGAAAATAGGAAATTGGGGGACCCGGATCCCCAGGTACGGCTTCCAGCGAACCTCCGGATTTTTTACGATCAGCACGATCTTTGAATCGAACCTCTTCGATAAAAAATCAAGGAAGCGGAAGCGGAGTTCCAGTTCCTGGATCTTGAACGCCGGAGGCTCGGATTCGGCGATCCCGAGCCCGCCGACCTCCACGTTCTCAAACCGGATAAACCCGAGCAAATTCCCCCGGACCCTCCCGATCTTGACCCGGGTTTGACTCGATTGGCTTAAGCCTTTTTCGATCAAGCGGACACATTCCCGCACAAGCGCTTCTTTGCGCTCCCTCAGGAACACAAACACGCCGATCATAACCAGGACCAGCGCCGCGCCTTTGATCCAGAACCGGGTTCGACTCTTGACTGAATAGGATTGCACTCGCTTAGGATGTTGAAATCTTCGCGCTCTGCTCAAAAACGAGGTGGTCGTCGTCTTTGACCGTGACCTGAACCATTTCATTCGTGCGGATCTTCTTTGAAATGATCTCTTCGGCGAGCGGATCCTCCAAGTAACGCTGGATCGTGCGCTTCAGCGGGCGCGCTCCGTACATCAGGTCAAAACCTCGGGCGATCAGAAAATCTTTGGCCTTCTGATCGAGTTGGATCTCAATGCCCCGCTCACCGAGTCTCTTTCTCAAATTTTCAACCTCAATATCGATGATCTTGTCGAGGTCCTCTTTGGTGAGTTTCTGAAAGACGATGATATCGTCCACGCGGTTGATGAACTCAGGTTTGAAGACCTTCTTGGTCTCTTCCAAGAGACGCGTTTTCATTTCCTTGTAGTCGGTGGACTGCTCTTGCGCTTTAAAACCGATGCTGCCCTGTTTCTTCAGAAGTTCCGCGCCAATGTTGGACGTCATGATCAGCACCGTGTTCCGGAAATCGACCTTTCGGCCCAGCGAGTCCGTCAAGCGACCTTCTTCCAGCACCTGAAGCAGCATGTTGAACACGTCCGGGTGCGCTTTTTCGATCTCATCCAAAAGCACAATGCAGTACGGACGACGCCTTACTTTCTCGGTCAACTGGCCGCCCTCTTCGTAGCCCACGTAGCCGGGCGGCGCGCCCACGAGCCGCGAGACGTTGAACTTCTCCATGTATTCCGACATATCGAACGAGATGAGCGCGCTCTCATCGTTGAACATGAACTCTGCGAGCGCCTTGGCCAAAAGCGTCTTGCCGACGCCGGTGGGCCCCAGGAAAATGAACGAACCGATCGGCCGGCGGGGATCTTTGAGCCCCGCGCGCGAACGGCGGACCGCGTGGGAAATCGCGGCGATCGCCTCATCCTGGCCGATCACATGCTTCTTGATCTCCTCTTCCATACGCAACAAGCGCGAGGTTTCTTTTTCCTCGAGCCTTGAGATCGGAATTCCTGTGATCTTCGCGATGACCCGAGCGATATCCTCCTCGCCTATCTCAAGCTCTATCTTCGATCGCGACTCCATCCATTCCTTTTTGGTCTTGTCCAGCTGCCGCCGTATCTCGCGCTCCTGGTCCCTCAAGGCCGCGGCTTTCTCGAAATCCTGCTCCTTGATCGTGTCTTCTTTCTCCCGCCTTAAGAGCTCGAGTTTTTTCTCAAGCTCCTTTACATCCTGAGGCGTGGTGTGGGTCGAAAGACGCGCGTAAGCGCCGGCCTCATCGATCACGTCGATCGCTTTGTCCGGCAGAAATCGGCCAGCAATGTAGCGGTCCGAAAACTTGGCGGCCGCCTCAAGCGCGATATCCGTAATCTTTACCTTGTGGTGCGCCTCGTACTTGTCCCGAAGCCCTCTCAGGATGAGGATCGTCTCCTCGACCGACGGCGGATCCACCATGATCGTCTGGAACCTCCGCTCAAGCGCGGTGTCCTTTTCAATGTACTTGCGGTATTCGTCGAATGTCGTCGCGCCGATGCACTGGATCTCGCCCCTTGCCAGCGCGGGCTTCAGAATATTCGCGGCGTCGATCGCGCCTTCCGCGCCGCCCGCGCCGACGAGCGTGTGGAGTTCATCCACGAACATGATGATATTTTCCGAGCGCTTGATCTCATCCATCACGGCCTTGATGCGTTCCTCGAACTGCCCGCGGTACTTCGTCCCGGCTACCATGAGCGCCAGGTCCAGAGTGATGAGCCGTTTATTTTTCAAGATTTCCGGCACGTCGCCGCTCACGATCTTCTGCGCCAAGCCCTCGACGATCGCGGACTTTCCCACACCCGCCTCGCCGAGAAGCACGGGGTTATTTTTCCTGCGGCGCGAGAGTGTTTGCATCACGCGGTCGATCTCCTCGTCACGGCCGATCACAGGATCTAATTTCCCATCGCGCGCAAGCCGTGTCAGGTCGCGTCCAAACGCATCCAGCGCCGGTGTTTTAGTCTTAGAGGAAGAAGGAGGCCCTGAAGGCGTAGGCCCTTGAGCGGGCCCGGGGCCGTATTGCGAACCGGGGGTCGTGGAACCCAAAAGCTTGATCACTTCTTCCCGCACCTTTTCAAGGTCAAGGCCCATGTTCATGAAAACCTGGCTCGCGACTCCTTCGCCTTCACGAATGAGCCCCAGCAACAAATGCTCAGTGCCGATATAATTGTGGCCGAGGTTTCGGGCCTCCTCCATTGCGATCTCCATCACCTTCTTGGCCTTCGGCGTGAAAGGCAGGTCACCCGACACCACGGTGGCGGGCCCCAACTGTACTAATTTTTCCACTTCGAGCCGGATATTGTTGAGATTCATGCCGAGGCTTTGAAGCACCGCGGCCGCGACACCCTCACCCTCGCGTAAAAGCCCGAGCAAAATGTGCTCGGTGCCGATGTAATCGTGATTGAAACGCTTGGCCTCCTGCTTGGCCAGCAGGATCACTTTCCTGGCCCGTTCCGTAAATTTGTTGAACATGACTTAAGGCCCCTGGATGTTCTTTATCATAACATTACAAAAATGAATTCAAAACAACTTTATCCTCCGAAGCCTTCGCGAAGGAGGACTACCGTCCCTCAAGACGCCGACGGATCAAATTTGCTCTTTTAACGTCGCGCTGCGTGGAGCTGAGCATTTTCCCCTCGATCTTTTGCAAATGCGCCGGTTGCGTCAAAATAAAAAGCTCGTTGACAGCCCGGCGGTCGATGTCGGCGATCACCCCCATGTCCACGCCAAGTCTCACCATAGAGAGCAGACCCATCATCTCTTTGGTGCTGATAATGTGCGCGGCTTTCAAAGTGCCGTTCGCGCGGCAGATCTTGTCCTGAAGCACCTCGCGATTCTGTTTCATCAGGGTCTTGCGCGCGTTTTCCTCATGCCCGATCACCTGGCGGATAATGCGCTCCAAGTTATCGATCGTGTCCTCCTCAGGCGATCCCATCGTGACCTGGTTGGATATCTGGAAGAAATTTCCTTCGGCCTCCGTGCCCTCCCCGTAAAGGCCGCGCGCCGTCATGCCGAGTTTCGAAATCGCCTGGACCACGCGCGAGATCTGTTTGGTCATCACGAGCGCCGGCAGGTGCAGCATCACAGACGCCCGAAGGCCCGTTCCCGTGTTGGTCGGGCATGTCGTCAAATAACCCCATTCCGGATGGAACGCGAACTTCACTCTTTTTAAAAGCCCGTCGTCGAGGCGGTTGGCGATGCGCCAACATTCCTGCAGGTTAAACCCGGACTGGATCACCTGGATCCTCAGATGGTCCTCTTCATTGATCATGATGCTGATCACTTCCTTATCACCTATCACGACCGCCTTGGATTCCGCGTGCATCATGTGCTCACGGCTCACCAAATGCCTTTCCAAGAGGAACTGCTTGTCCACGTCATCGATCTCCGTCATGCGGACGAACAAGCTCCCTTTCATGAGGTCCACGTGCCGCAGCGCCGCATCCAGAAGCTCCAGTGTTTCCTTCTCCTGCTTTTTCGTGGCCCAATGGGGAAACGATGCCTTCTCGAGATTCCTTGCCAACCGCACGCGGGAGCTCAGGACGATCTCGGAATTGGGCCCGGTGCCCCTCAACCACTCGCAGGTCTGCTTCAATAAGGAGTCCACTTTGACGCTCACCCCATCCCCTCCTTTTGCGCCGCTTCAATACTCATCATCCGGGAAACGGCGCATGAACCCGCCGCGGGCGGATTCATCAATTCTCTAAATAAAAAAGGAGGGGATGGGGTCATGCCTTGCCCTCTTTTATCTTCTTTTCCAGAAACTTGATCTTGTCGCGGAGCGCGGCCGCCTCCTCAAACTCCTCATTCTTCACCGCCTTTTGAAGCTCCTGCTTCACGAGCTCAAGCTCATCGTGATGCTTGGAAGAAACCTTGAGTTCACTGAGCGCCTGCGGGCTAAGGGACTTGCCCAAATGCTGATTGGATCCGTGAATTTTCTTAAGAAGCGGCGCAAGGCTCGGTTTGAAAGCGTTGTAGCAGTCACTGCAGCCGAGGCGGCCGATTTTCTTAAAATCATCATACGTCAGCCCGCACTGCGCGCATCGGCCTTTCATCGCCGGCGCTTCCGCGGTCGCCGAGGCTGTGTGCGTGTCGGAGAGCGCGGCCAAAAGGTCTCCGATTCCGAAATGCTGTTCCACGTCCGAACCTTTCTCCTTCGCGCAGGTCTCACAGAGGTTCAGCTTCGTGATCTGATCGTTGATAATCTCGGTGAGATGAACGGTCGCCTTATTTTTTCCGCATTCGTCGCAGCTCATACCCGGTACTTCACTCCTTCTTTGGGCGTCAGCTTTCTGAATTCCTTTGTGAGAATCCCTGTTGTTTTGCCCGGCTTCCCGTTCCCGATCCGGCGATTGTCGATCTGGACGACAGGCACGATCTCGGCCGCCGTGCCGGTGAGGAAAACCTCGTCCGCCGTATAAAGCTCATGCCGCGTGAACACATCTTCCTTCACGTTGAACCCGAGCTGCCGGGCGAGGCGCATGACAACGCTGCGCGTGATCCCCTTCAAGATCCCGACATAGGGCGGCGGCGTGATAATCGACCGGCCCTTCACATAAAATATATTCTCGCCCGTGCACTCGGTGACATAGCCCTGGCTGTTCAGCAGGATTGCTTCATCCACGCCGGCGCTCGTCGCCTCGATCTTCGCCAAAATATTGTTCAGGTAATTCAATGTTTTGAGCTGCGGATTCAACGCCTCCGGGTGGTTACGTACGGTCGGCACCGTGGCGATCTCGAGTCCCTTTTCATAATATTCCTTCGGGTACAGCGCGATCTTGTCCGCAATGATGAAAAGTGTCGAGCGGCGGCATTTTCTTGGGTCAAGCCCTAGGTCTCCCACGCCGCGCGTCACGACGAGCCGTATGTACGCGTCCTTCAAACGATTGGCTTTTAAGGTGCGAATGATCGCTTTCTCAAGCTCGGACTTCGTCATCGGGATCTCCAATATCAGTGTGTGCGCGGATTCGAACAGTCGGTCCAGATGCTCGTCCAGCTTGAACACGAGGCCGTTGTAGGAGCGAATGCCCTCGAACACACCGTCGCCGTACAAAAGACCGTGGTCGAACACGCTCACCTTCGCGTCCTCTTTGTCCACCAATCGGTCATTTAAAAATATCTTAAGGCTCATGAATTCTTCTCCCAGCGCTGCTCCACGATATTCCAGACGCGATCCGTCATTTTAGCAATTCTCTCGTCGTGCGTCACTATCAATACGGTCCTGCGCTCTTCGGCGAACAAACGCTTCAAAAGCTCCGCGATCTCAAGCCCTTTCTGAATATCAAGGTTTCCGGTCGGCTCATCGCAGAATAAAAATGGCGGCTCGTGGATGAGCGCTCGCGCGATCGCGACGCGCTGCTGCTCACCGCCCGACAACTCGCTCGGGAAATGCTTCATGCGCTCCACCAATCCCACGCGGTCCAAAAGCTCCTTGGCCCGCTTCCGTGCCCCGGGAAGCAGGGCCGGCCGCTTGCTGATCTGCATGGGGAGCATCACATTCTCAAGCGCCGTGAATTCCGGGAGTAGATGATAAAACTGGAAAATGAAACCGACATTCCCGTTGATAAAACGCGCCTTTTCCGTGGCCTTGAGCTCGTGGATCGAAACGCCGTTCAATAGTACCTGCCCTGATTCCGGCTCGTCCAGGCCTGAAAGGAGATTCAAGAACGTCGTCTTGCCGGACCCCGAGGGGCCCAGGATCGCCACGCCTTCGCCTTTGCGGATCTTAAGAGACAAATTGTTGAATATTTGAAGTTCGCGCTCGCCGTCCGAGTAAACCTTACGCAAGCCGATCGCTTCGATCCCGCTTCCCGCTTCTTCGTTCGAAGAACCTACCCTTGGGTCATCGGCCGCCAAAACGGCGCTGGAAGAGGCAACGAGGTCACTCATAACGAAGCGCCTTTACCGGAGTAAGCCTGCCCGCCACCCAAGCGGGGTAAAGCGAAGAAACAAAACTTAAAATAACGGCCAGCGCGAGCACGAGCGTGATGTCGAGCGGATCGATGCTCACAGGCAGCCGGTCCACGTAATAAATCTCCTTCGGCAGATCAATGAAGGAGGTGTGGGCCAAGACCAGGCACAGCGTCATTCCCGTCAGGAAACCCGCGCCCACGCCGAAGAGCCCGATAAAAAGGCCGTCAAGCGCAAATATCTTGAGAATACCCCCGGGCGTCGCGCCCAGCGCCTTCAGGATCCCGATGTCCTTTGTTTTGTCCATCACGAGCATCGTGAGGCTCCCCGCGATGTTGAGGCAGGCCACAAGGATGATGAGCGCCAGGATCAGGAACATCACGATCTTTTCGAGTTTGAGAGCCCCGAAAAGCGTCCTGTTCATGTCCATCCAGGTGCGTACGACATACGGGTATTTCAATTTATTTTGAATTCCCCTTTTATAGAGATCGGCCTCCTCGGCATTTTGAAGTTTGAGCGAAATACCGGACACCGCGTTGTTCATTTCAAAAAGCTCCTGAGCGTCCTTTAAATTCAGGAACAATAGATTCGCGTCGTACTCGTAGAGCCCCGAAGTAAAGATCCCCTCCACCGCATATTCCAGCGGTTTTTTTGTGGACTGCGAAAGGACCGAGAATTTCGAGCCGACGGTCAGGTTGAAACGGCGCGCAAGCTCGGAACCGACGACCGCGAACTTTTCGCGTCCCGAGAGCGTGCCCTCTTTCAGGTATTCATGGAAATTCGACACCGATCCCTCAAGAGCCGGGTCGATGCCGCGCACGAGCACTCCCGTTCCCCATTCGCCTTTTTGAATCAGCGCCTGGCCTTCCACGAACGGCGAGGCGCCCGCCACGCCTTTGAGCTTCAGAAGCGACGCCGACAAAGGCGCGTAATTGCTAAGGGCGCCGTCTTTTTCGATGACCAAATGCGCGCGCGTGCCGATGATCCTTTTTTTCAGTTCCCCGTCAAATCCGTTCATCACGGCCAACACCACAAGAAGCGCGGCCACGCCCACCGAGATCCCCACAATAGAGATCGTACTGGTCACGCCCACGAACGGATGGCGGCGTTTCGACCAGAGGTAGCGCTGCGCGATCAGCCATTCGTAATGCATAAAAATCAACTTATTCTTTCCTCATCTGAGGAAAAAGGATCACCTCGCGGATCGACGGCTGATTGGTCAAAATCATCACGAGCCGGTCGATCCCAATGCCGAGTCCGCCGGCCGGAGGCATGCCATGCTCAAGCGCCCTTAAAAAATCCTCATCGAGGCTCTCGAACGTACTTTGTTTGCCCTTCTCCTCCAGTTCCCGCAGCAGCCGTTCCCGCTGCTCGAGAGGGTCGTTAAGCTCCGAGTAACCGTTCGCGATCTCCATGCCGCCGATATAAAGCTCAAAACGGTCGCTCAGATGGGGATTCCGCCTGTTCTTCTTGGCGAGCGGGCAAAGCTCCGTGAAATAATCCGTCACAAAAACAGGGTGACCGTTCCGCGAAAGATGCGTGCCGGGCTCCAGGATCTCGCCGACGATATTGATAAGCTGCGTGCGCGAAAGCTCGTGGCCGTCCTGAGATTCCAGTTTCACGCCTTTTTTTTTCATCCTCTCGATCCAGACCCGCTCAGGGTCTTCCGGGTTGATGTCAAAATTCTTCTTCATGAGGTCGGCGAACGACACGCGCGGCCACTTCGAAAGGTCCAGGGTCCCCTCACCCCAGGGGACGGTCAAGGCACCGAGCGTGCTGAGCGCCGCGCCCTTGAGGAGCTCCTCGGTCAAATGCATCACGTCATTCACATCGTCATACGCGGTGTACACCTCCAGCATCGTGAATTCGGGGTTGTGGCGCGTGGAGATCCCTTCATTCCGGAAACTTTTGTTGATCTCGTACACTTTGTCAAAGCCGCCGACGAGCAGTTTTTTAAGGTAAAGTTCGGGCGCCACCCGTAAATAGAGGGTCATGTTCAGCGCCTCGTGGTGTGTTTTAAAGGGCTTGCCGGCGGCACCTCCGGGGATCGGATGCATCATGGGCGTTTCCACCTCCAAATAGCCCTTCTCGTCCAACATCCTGCGGATCGAGCGGATCACGAAAGAACGCTTCTTGAAGATCTCTTTGGTCGTGTCATTTGATGCGAGGTCGAGGTAACGCTGGCGGTACCGTTGTTCGACGTCCTTAAGTCCGTGCCATTTTTCAGGCATGGGCCTCAGGCTCTTGGCCAGCAGAGTCAGTTTGTCGACGTGGATCGAGATCTCGCCGGTCTTGGTTTTAAAAAGCGCACCTTCCGCGCCGACAATATCGCCCAGATCCAGCCGTTCAAAAAGTTTCAACCCCTGTTCCCCCAGAAGTTCCCGCTTGATGTAAAGCTGGATACGGCCGCTTTCATCCTTTAGGTCGCAGAATGCGGTTTTGCCCATGAGGCGGATCGAAGATAGGCGCCCCGCGACGCTCACCTTTTTACTCTCCTCGTAGCCTTCAACCACCGATGCGATGAGGTGCGGCTTATGGAACTTGCCTCCGAAAGGCTCCAGCCCCATGGACTTGATCGCCTCAAGCTTCTTCCGGCGTTCGCTAATAAGATCGTTTGGTTCTGTCACCCCACCCCCTCATTTGCGCTACGCGCCGAGGCGCAAAGCGCGTCGAGGCGAATCAAATACGACTCAAAAAACCCCAAAAACAGTCCGCCTCAAAATGAGGGGGTGGGGTCATAACCTATTTATTTCCGTAAACTTATAAAATAGTTTGCTTTATTATATAGGCACGGTGAATTGCTGTCAAAGACTTCGACACCCCACAACAAAAGTTAGTTGTCAGAATAGGTGCGCTGGCGGGAACGGTGACGGTAAGCGAGGAAACAAAAGCCGAACATCAAAGCCATAAAAACGTCGCCGAATCGCGTGTAGAAGGAAATGGTTTTCCGGAGGGTTAGATTGTAGCCTTGATGGCCGGTTACATAGATCTCTTTTCCGTTGTCTTTCACAGAGGCCAGGATCCTGCCCTCGGGTGAAATGAAGCAGGACAGGCCCGTGTTAGTCGCGCGGACCACCGGCACGCGGTTTTCCACGGCGCGGAAAAGGGACGCCTGCGCATGCTGATAGGGCGCAGCCGTTTTTCCGAACCAGGCGTCATTGGTCATGTTGATCATAAAATCCGCCCCATTGCGGCAAAAATCCCGCACAAGGCCCGGAAAGATATCCTCGTAACAGATTAAAACACCGAATTTAAGCGAAGGGTTCGGACTTTGGTTGCGCGTCTTAATCTCAAAGAGGGTCTTTTCGCGGCCGGGACTGAAGTGACCGATGGCGAAAAACCGGCGGAGGAAGCCAAGCACAGGCTCAAACGGCACGTACTCCCCGAACGGCACTAGCTGCACTTTGTCATATCTTTTTCGCTCTTCCCCGTCGGGGCTGAACAGGATCGCGCTGTTGTAGAACCGAAGGCCCTTCTCCATATCCCCCAGCGTCGGCGTACCGACCAATACGTCCGTGCGGGCCTGCCGGATCGCGCCGCGAAGCTGCGATGCCAAGAGGGGTTCGTCCTCCAGGTAACCGGGGAATGACGTTTCAGGCCAAACAATGAGGTCCGGCTTCTCCAGCGCGCTCATGAACATGAGCCGCTTGTATTTTTCAAAAATAATGTTCTTGATCTTCCGGTCCCATTTTTGCTCCTGTGGAATGTTGCCCTGCAGCACGGAAACTCGGACCTCCTTCTTCCGCGTGGCGCTCTGAGGGGCGGACCCCCTGTTCAAAACAGCGGCTCCATACACACAAACCACCAAGGCAAAAACCGTCATTAAAACCAGCGCGTTCTTGATGAGCCTTGCACGGGACGGACCAAGGGCCCCTAAAACTCTATAAATTAAGAGATTCACACTCATCACAAAAAAGGACACGCCGTAACAGCCGGTGATATCTGAGATCTGTATCACCAGGAGGTTCTTCCACTGGCTGTAGGCCAAAAGCGCCCAGGGAAGCCCGCTCAATAGCCATCCCCTCAAGTACTCCCCGACCACCCAAAACGCCGCAACAAAGAACACCGCCCGGAGCGTTTTTTTGGAATCGAGCCGCTCCGTCTCGTCGGACGGATAGAGCAAACGCGCGCTTGCGAGCCCGAAGAACGCGAAATAAAGCGCCAGGTACGCGGCCAGCAGAATAAACCCGAGCCAGTTTACATGGGTGAGCCAGTAACCGACGAACGAGAAGAAAAGAAAACCAAAAAAATAGGAATATTTAAAGACGGCGCCGGACGATTGGCGCTCAAGCGCAAAAAAATAAGGCACGAAGGCAACATAAGCCAGCGGCCACAACCCATCGAAGTGATAAGGCAGTGCGAGTAAAGCTGAGGAGACCAAGATTAGAAAAATATCTCGAAAGCGACGAGGCATTTTAAACACCCGTGATGGGTAGCAAGGCGTACTTCTTCCTATCGCCCATGACACTTCTTATATTTTTTGCCGCTGCCGCAGGGACAGGGGTCGTTTCGCCCCACCTTTTTTTCCGCGTGAGCCATTGGCGAGGGCCGGACGCCGTCGGACGGAACCGATCCTTCCTCGGCCTCTAAGAGCTCGGAAGGCATGAGTGGTGCCTGCGGCCTTTGATTCATGGCCGAGGCCGCCTCGGGATGCAAAAACTGCAAAGGCGCCACGCGTTCGGCCGGAAGCTCCCGAACCGTTTCACCGGGCACCGGTTGGACCCTGAAAATGAACCCCAAGGCGTCCTCCTTAATAATGGCTATCATCGCCTGGAACGCCTCGAATGCCTCGCGTTTATATTCGACGAGGGGGTCCTTCTGGCCGTAAGCGCGCAAGCCTATCCCTTCCCTCAAATTGTCCATGCTGCGCAGGTGTTCTTTCCATTTGGAGTCCACCACGTCGAGAAGGATCATACGTTCCAGGTGCCGCATGAAGTCCGCGCCTATTTCTTTCTCCTTGTTCTCATACGCGGCCTTCGCGCGCTCGATCAGGCCGTTCACAAGGAGTTCGCCCGATTCTGCCTGCAGTCCTTCGAGCGAAATCGGGAATACATTTTTCACCCTATCGGAAAGAGTTTTGAATGCGCCTTCCTCATCGGGATTGTGGCCGGTACAAACCGAATCCATCACCTCTTCGATCATGCCGAGGTAGTGCTCCCTCAAATTCTCGCCCTCGAGGACCTTTTTTCTTTCCGAATAGATCACCTCGCGCTGCTTGTTCATCACGTTGTCGTACTCAAGAAGCTGCTTGCGGATCTCAAAATTACGGCCCTCAACGCGCTTCTGCGCGGTTTCAATCGCGCGCGTGATGAAAGGATGCTCGATGGGCTGGCCCTCCTCCATGCCGAGTTTCTGCATGAGGCCCGAGATCTTCTCGGAGCCGAAAATGCGCATCAGGTCATCCTCGAGCGAAAGATAAAACCGTGAAGAGCCGGGATCGCCTTGCCGGCCCGAGCGGCCGCGCAACTGGTTGTCAATGCGCCGTGCCTCGTGGCGCTCGGTGCCGACCACGTGCAGCCCTCCCGCCTCCTTCACGCCCTGGCCCAGCACGATGTCCGTGCCGCGTCCGGCCATGTTCGTCGCGATGGTGACCGTACTCGGTTGGCCGGCCTGTTTGATGATCTCGGCCTCCATTTCGTGGTATTTTGCGTTCAGCACGTTGTGGAGCACATTGGCCTTTCGGAGCATCGAACTCAAATGCTCGGATTTCTCGATCGATATCGTGCCCACGAGCACCGGCTGCCCTTTCTTGTGGCATTCGACGATCTCGCTTACGACCGCGTCAAATTTCTCGCGTTCGGTGCGGTAAATCTGGTCGGCATAGTTTTGGCGGTTCATCGGGCGGTTGGTCGGGACGGACACCACGTTCAGCTTGTAGATCGTGTGGAATTCCTGCGCTTCCGTAGCCGCCGTGCCGGTCATACCGGCGAGTTTGGCATAGATGCGGAAATAGTTTTGAAAAGTGACGGTCGCGAGCGTCTGGTTTTCCTCCTCGACCTTCACGCCCTCTTTGGCCTCGAGCGCCTGGTGGAGCCCATCGGAATAGCGGCGCCCCGGCATGAGCCGCCCCGTGAATTCATCCACGATAAGGACTTCCCCGTCTTTCACGACATAATCCACGTCCTTCTTGAAGAGCGTATGCGCCCGAAGCGCCTGGTTCACGTGATGCACAAGTTCCACATGTCCCGGGTCGTAAAGATTTTCAACCCCCAGAAGAGTCTCGGCCTTTTTTACACCCTTTTCCGTGAGCGCCACCGTGCGTGTTTTTTCTTCGATCTGGTAATCTTCTTTGTCAAGACTCGGAATGACGCGGTCTATTTTTTCGTATTTGTCCGTGGATTCTTCACTGGGGCCGGAAATAATGAGCGGAGTCCTCGCCTCATCGATCAGGATGCTGTCGACCTCGTCGACGATCGCATAATGCATGTCTCTCTGGACGCGGTGGCTCATGTGCCGCACCATGTTGTCGCGCAAAAAATCAAACCCAAACTCATTGTTGGTGCCGTAAACCACATCGCAGGCGTAGGCCTTCTGCCGGTCCGGGGGCGCGATCCCGTGCTGGATCACCCCCACCGTGAGCCCCAGGAATTCATAGATCGGCCCCATCCATTCGCGGTCTCTTTTGGCCAGGTAATCGTTCACGGTGACCACGTGAACGCCCTTGCCCGTAAGCCCGTTGAGATACACGGGAAGTGTGGCGACGAGCGTCTTGCCCTCCCCGGTAGCCATTTCGGCGATCTTCCCGTCATGCAGCACCATGCCGCCGATGAGTTGCACATCGAAGTGGCGCATGTGGAGAAGCCTCTTGGAGGTTTCCCGGACCACCGCGAATGCCTCAGGCAAAATTTCGTTCAGCGTCTGGCCCTTATTCAGGCGCGCGCGGAATTCCTGGGTCTTGGCCTTCAGTTGATCGTCCGGCAGGGCGGCAAGGGCGGGTTCGAATGAATTGATCTTTTGAACGACAGGCGTGAAACGCCTGAGCATGCGGTCGTTTTGGGTGCCGAAAATTTTTGTCAGCGCCCAGTTTATCATTATTTCCCGCCTTGCGAACGAAGGTAGGCTTCGAGGAACCCGGAGATCTTACCCTCAAGCACCGCGTTGGCGTTGGAGGTTTCAAAATTCGTCCGATTGTCTTTCACGAGGTTATAGGGATGCAGCACGTACGAACGGATCTGGCTGCCGAAGGCGATCTCCTGTTTGGCGCTGTAGCTCTTCTGCTGTTCATCTTCTCTTTTGCGCATTTCCTTTTCATAAAGGCGGCTTTTGAGCACCTTCATCGCGGTCGCTTTGTTCTTGAGCTGCGAACGCTCATTTTGACACTGGACGACGATGCCGCTGGGAATGTGCGTGATACGCACGGCCGAATCCGTCGTATTGACGCCCTGCCCGCCCTTGCCGCCCGAGCGGAACACGTCAACGCGCAGTTCCTGTTCCTTCACGTCTATTTTGATGTCCTCTTCCACTTCAGGGATCACTTCCACAGATGCGAACGAGGTGTGGCGTCTTTTATTGGAATCGAAGGGAGAGATCCTTACCAACCGGTGCACGCCGTTCTCGGATTTGAGGTACCCGTAGGCAAAGGCGCCCTCGATCAGGATCGTGACATTCTTGATGCCCGCTTCTTCACCGGTCAACACATCGATCACGCTCACCTGATGGCCCTGGTCTTCGGCCCAGCGCGTGTACATGCGTAAGAGCATCGCGGCCCAGTCGCAGGCCTCCGTGCCTCCGGCGCCGGCGTTGATGGCGAGGATCGCGCTGTTGCGGTCATCGAGTCCGCTCAAAAGCTTCTGGAACTCGAGAAGCTCAAGCTTTTTTAAATGCTTCCCGAATTCATCTGCCAGATGCGTGATCGACTCGGCGTCGTCCTCGGGTACGATGGCGAGCAACCCCTCGAGGTCTTTTTGGGCTTCCAGAAGCTCCTTGTAAATTCCCGTTTGCGCCTTCAATCCTTTCAGTTCCTGGATCACCGAGTTTTTTTTATCTTGGTTCGACCAGAAAGCGGGGTCGGAGGTCTTTTCTTCTAACTCGTGGATCCGCGCCTCAAGCTTCTCAAACTCAAAGAAACCTCCCCAGAGCGAGTAATTTCTCGTTGGCGCCCTGTAACTTCGCAACTAAGTCCTTTTTCATAACGCTTCCTTTAGTTTGAAATAAGCGTAAATTTTAACATTAACGAATCGTTTTAGCACATAAATTCGACGGCATTTTGAAAATACCTGGGAATGTATTGCGACGAGAGACTTCTTCAAGGGGGAAACGTAGTTTCCCCCTTTGACGTGTCCTCGGCGTCGCGCGTTCCTCGGCCATTTCCAGCGCTCCGCCTCGGCACTGAACCCCTTTCCAAATCTGAAGGGTCGCTTCCAGCTATAAAAGGAAAAGGGGGAATTTTGTCCCCCTTTTCCTTAGGTATCCATATCCCACTAAATCGGAGCGCCTTCGGCGCTTGAAGTCCTATCGCTAGTCAGAGAAAATCTCTAACCCCTCCCCGTCGCACGTAGTCCAGTTAACGGTTAATTAAACCTGTCCCCACGGTACCTGGTACCATTCTTGTGAGTGGATCAATTGCAAGAGGAAGGTCAATCTTTCCTGATATTTTTCTTCTCTTGAATCTCTTTCCTTCTACCCTAGTTTTTGATCACTAAACTATTCACGATACCTTTAATCTCGTCTCTCGTTCCAGTCTTCTCATCTTGCCGCGTCGCAGCCGTGACCACGAAGAAGTAAGTTTCTCTTGGAATAATCCACATTTCAATGCGAGCTGGAAACGTGCGTCCATCTGGAACTTTCATTGAATAATTACCTCTCATGTACCCGGCATTTCTTCCCTTCATTATTGTATTCTCAGGACCCTGAACTGTTTTAAAATCCTGATACAGCATTAACATGGGAACTGCTAGGGCCTCCACAATAGCTTGGGGATTGGAGGCATCAAAATTATTTAGAGGGCAAACATCCAATTGAAACA
>CAYJVC010000001.1:0-38327 GCA_964373505.1 uncultured Planctomycetia bacterium | reverse complement strand
ACCTCGCAAAAACCCAAGGGACACCCACCCAGCTCAAAATCTGCCAGAAAACAAAGACTAATAACCAATTTGATATATAAAAAAGAGTCCAGCCAATTAAACCATAATTCCAAAAAGTCTTCCCTAAACTAACTTCGCCTCGCCATAATCTTCCCAATAAATCCATTTTGGCTCCTTTCTATAATAATCGGTAAAAGAGGACAGCGCCCTTTTTCACTGAGATAAAATTAAAAAGGGCGCTGTCCTCTTTTAATGCCAATGCCATGACGTTAAGTGGTGTATTGTGCAGCGTAGGTATCCAGCAATGTTCGAATAATTTTTTGATAAGGGGCGTGGTATTTACGCGCCGTTTTCTTAAAGAACTGCACACTGGATTTACTCAACACCATCGTAACTTTCACCGGCTCTTCTTTAAAAGCCAGCTTCTCAGGCGGAGGCAGAAAATCCTTGATGAGTCGGAGTTTACCTATGCGTTCATTCGTGTATTTTATTTTGTGATTCATAAATCCCCTTTCCTCTGCGCCAATAACCGGCTCCAAATATATGGCTATTTTACCATATAAAGTTATTTTAGCATTCATGGTATAATTCCCTCATGGACATTGATATTTCTTATTATCAGATCAGCGACGGGGTTTGGGTCGCCCAGCCCCGCGGATCGATCGATTCGGCGAACGCCGAGGAGTTCGGGCGGAGGATCCACAAGCTCCTCGAGCAGGAGACGCGCCACCTGCTTCTCGACATGGCCGGCGTGGGGTACATCTCAAGTGTGGGCTTGGGCAAGCTGATCGAGCTTATGAAGATGTTGCACCAAAGAGGCTCCAGCTTCTCGATCTACGACACGCAGCTTCCCGTCAAGCGTGTGCTCCAGATATCCAAGCTTGACTTTATCGAGTTGTCGCCCGCCACACTCCCCCCGGAGCACCCGTTTTCGCATTACATCCAGTCGGAAGAGCCCAGACGCGCTGAGGTGCGGTTGAAAAAGCAGAAAGAAAAGGAAAAAGCCGAACAAGACAGGCTAAAAGAGAAGTCGAAGAAGAAGTAACCTTCCCTAGGCGTTTAGAATTCTCAAGATATTCCGGGCCACCTTCCCGCTCAGGGAGCACTTCTCGGCGATCTCCTCTTCGCTTGCCTTTTTAATGGCGCTCACAGTCATGAATTTTTTAATGAGCCTCCGCTTCGTTTTGGGGCCCATGCCCGGGATCTCATCGAGCCTCGACGCCAGCGCTTCTTTTCGGTGAAGCCGCCGGTGGAATGTGACGGCAAAACGGTGTGCCTCATCGCGCAGGCGCTGAATGAGCTGCAACAGCGGCGAGTTTTGCGGGTAGATGCGCGGCGTCTCGCGTCCCGGTTCAAAAATATGCTCATGCTGCTTGGCGATGGAGATCACCGGGATCTTCTGGAGCCCGAGCTTTTGCATCTGGCCCCACGCGGCCGACAAGTGCCCCTTCCCCCCGTCGATCACCACAAGGTCCGGCGGCGCTTGCCTTTCCTCCAGGAGGCGCGTGAAGCGGCGTTTGATCACCTCGCGCATCATCTCGTAGTCGTCAATGCCCTTCACGCTTTTGATCTTAAAGCGGCGGTACTCGGACCGCGCGGGCTTTCCATCCAAAAACACGACCATGGAGGCCGTCGGTTCACGCCCCGCGATATTGGAAATATCGAACCCTTCCATTCTCCTCGGCTCGGTCGGCAATGAAAACGCTTCCTTCAGGGCCGTAAGCACCTGATTCGTTCTTTTTTTCAACACATCCGCCCTCGGCAGTGAAGAAAGCGCAAGCATCTGGTCATAAACGCTTTTGGCTTTTTCATATTCCCGTTTGACTGAATATTCCTTCATGCGCCGCGAGAGCCCGCGCACAAGCGCCGCCCGATGCCCTTCCAGAAAAAGACCGAGCTCCTTAACGATTTCGCCGTATTTGGATCGGTCGATCTCACCCACGCAGGGACCCTTGCATTGGCCGATGTGGTACATGAGGCAGACCTTGTCCGGTATCGGATGGCAAGTCCTCATGGGAAAAAGACGGCGGAGCATCCCGACGGCCTGCCTCAGAAGCCGCGCGTCCGTGTAAGGACCAAAATACCTGCCACCGTCCGCCTTGCGTCCACGCACCACGAGGAGCCTGGGAAATTCCTCGTCGGTGATCTTGAGGTACGGATAACTTTTATCGTCTTTCAGTTCTTGATTGAATTTGGGTTGGTTTTCCTTGACGAGGCTCGCTTCCAAAAGAAGCGCATCGGCTTCGGTGGGCGTTTTGATATAATCAATGTGCCGCGCCTCGGACAGCATCTTCCCCTCTTTCGAGAAGCCCTCGCCGTAATACCGAAAATGCGACAGGACACGCTTCCGGATCGACAGTGCCTTGCCGATATAGACCGGCCGCGAGTCGCGGTCTTTGAAGAGATATACGCCGGGAGTGTCCGGCAACTCTTGGATACGCCGCCGTAAGGATCCAGGGATAAGCCGGGGATTCATCGCTTGAAGAATTTATTGATTTCTTCGACTTTAAAGGCCCACGCGGAGCCCAGGTACACGAGAATACTCAAAGCTATCCCCAGAAAAAGTAATATTGCTTGAAAAAAAACCGGTTGGGCGAGGTTCGCTTCCAGGACAAACCGATCGAATAAGTACGAGAACATCCCCATGAGGGTCGCCGCCGCGAAGATCTTAAGCAGGCTCCCAAGAATCCGCCGCTCGTCCATGGGCCCCACTTTCTTTCTCAATAGAAAGTAAAGCGCACCGACATTCACGGTCGCCGAAAGCGTGGAGGCCAGGGTCAGCCCGCCGATCTTCAAAGGCCGCATGAGCACCAAGCACAAGATCACGTTGAGCGCTACGGATAGAAGCATGGTTTTGACCGGCGTGCGCGTATCCTGCATCGCGTAAAAAGCGTTCACAAGAAGCTTGATGACGCAGCAAGAGAGCAGCCCAAACGCGTAAAAATAAAGCGCAGTCCGCGTGATCTCGGTCGAATAAGCGTCAAACCGGCCGTGTTCAAAAATGATCCGCACGATCGGCTCGCATAGGATGACGAGACCCGCCGAGGCCGGCAGCGCGACAAGCGCCAGCGACCGCGCCGCCGATGAAAAGGTCGACTTGAAGCCTTCCATGTCCCCGCGCACCATCTGACTCGAGAAGGTGGGAAGCGCGGCCTGGGCGATCGCGTAGCCGAAGACCGCGAGCGGCAGCTGAAAAAGGCGGTTCGAATAATAAAGCGCGGCCTGACCGCCCGGGCCGACGATGCTCTCGAATGAAGCAAGGATCGAATCGACGAACACGTTGATCTGATAAAGCGCGGAACCGAACACGCGCGGCAAAAGGAGCTTGCCGATCCTCCGGACGAAGTCGTGGTTCCACCGCGGTCTAGTCAATCGAAGCCCTCTTTTCAGGAGCGGAGGTACCTGGAAGCCCAGCTGCAAGACGCCCCCCACCAGCACGCCCGCCACGAGCGCCATGGGCCCGTATTGTTTTTCGAAAAAGGCTCCGGCCACTATCATGGAGAGGTTAAGAAGCACAGGCCCCACGGCCGAGCTTCCGAATTCCCTCAGCGAATTGAGCACCCCCATCGCCAGCGCCGAGAGTCCGATCAGCCAAAGATATGGAAAGATCACACGCGTGAGTTTCACGGTCAGGGGGAATTTTTCCAGGTCGGCCGAAGCGACAAATCCCGGCGCCATGAGCCGGACGATTTGGGGCGCGAACACGATCCCCAGCACGGACAACAGGAACAAAACGGCCGCCATGAGGAAGAATAGGGTCGACACGAGCCGCCAGAATTCCTCCTTTTTTTTCTCATGGCACTCAGTGAGGATGGGCACGAACGCGGAGTTCATGGCCCCCTCCCCGGCCAGGTCCCGCAGAAGGTTCGGGATCCTGAAACTCACGACGAACGCCTCGGCCGCGACGCCTGTTCCGAGTGCGGCGGCAATGATGAGGTCCCGGACGAAACCAAGCACGCGGCTTAAAGCCGTGAAAAAACCGAGAGTTCCCGCAGACTTGGCAAGCGACGGATTCATTTTGACACTCCCGGGTGTTTTTTGTAAGATACTCTTCCGCTAGGGGAGAAATTATGGCTCATAGACGTTCATCGATAAAAAAGATCCGCAGTGATAAAAAGCGCCATGCCCAGAACGTGCAGGTCCTGTCGGATCTTAGGACCGCGATACGTAAGGTGAAAGCCCTCATTTCCGAGAAAAAGAAAGCAGAGGCACTCACGTGGCTGCGAACGCTCTGCTCCAAGCTGGACAAAGCGGTCAAAAAGGGCGTGCTTCACAAAAATCTCGCTTCCCGCCAGAAATCCCGCACGACACGCCGGATCAACGCGATCAAAACCTAAATCTTTCCCTTATAACACGCAGAGCGAAAGCACAAGCCGCTCGACGGCCAGGCTTTCCCGCAGAGCGCTCGTTTTGATCGATTCGTCGCACAAAAGAAGCTCCTGAAAGATCTTCTTGAGATCCGCCCGCGAAATGCTTCTTGCCTGCGCGATAAATTTATCAAGGAAGAACGGGTGCACTTTGAGCTCCGCCCCCACTTGGGCGCCTGAAAAGCCCTGGTCCATAAGCGCATTGGCCTTTCGCATTCTTTCAAACTGCCCGGCCAAAACCGCCACAATTTCAAAACCCCGTATCCCTTCCTTCAGAAAACCCGCGACCGTGGAAAGCGCGGACTTCGCGTTCTTTTTTAAAAGGAGGTCCACAAGGGAAAATACGTCGTTCTGAAGCGACCGGCCAAGCAACGCCTCCACGTCGGCCGCCGCAACCTCTTTTCTCGGATGAACATAGGTTCCGAGCATCTCCAACGCCGATAAAAGCGCGGCAATATCTTTGCCTGTTTTATCGATCAAAAGCCGGCTCGCGGAAGGCTCCAAGCGTATCCCCAGGCTCTTCGACCGCGTCGCCACCCAGAACGGCAGATCCTTGTCAAAAGGAGGGTGGCAGGGGACCGTCTTTGCGCATTTGGAAAGAGACGATAAGAACGGACTTTTTTTGTCGCTGGTTTCCCTCGAAATGAAGACCGCGGCGGCCGAAGACGGGAACGAACCCAAAAAAGAAAGAAGTCCCTGTTCTGCGCCTTCCTCCAGGTTCTCCAGCTCTGACAACACCGCCAGTCGCTTTTCACTCAGGAACGGCTGGGTCTGGAGGAATTCTTTAAACCCGGCCAAGCCGCCGGAGGCAGCGTCAAATTCCCGGAAATTCAGGTCTTGTTCGGAAGCGTTCTTAAAGAGGGAGTTTTTAAGGTTCCGGATGAATTCTTTTTTTAAAAATTCTTCTTTACCTACGAGAAGGTAAAGAGACGGGTTCACCATATTTCAATAGTGTTCTCAACCACACGCCGCGCCACGTCCTCGACAGCTTTGATCACCGCCTCATCTTCGCTGACGGCTCGCGAGCCGGAAAGAAAGAAGGTGGTGTCTCCTGTCAAGCCCGAATTTTTCCAAAGTATCTTGCCGGAAGCCGTTTCAGTCACCGCCACGTCCAGCACGATGCTTAAGCGGTACTCCTGAATGTCATCGGCATCGCTGTACCTCAAGGGATCCCGGCGGTAATCCATGAGCTTGGCCTCTACGACCGCATTGGCCTTGTCCTGCGAGACGACTTGTAAATTCCCGTCGAATATAAAACGGTTGATGATCGCGTTCGTGATGTCGATCTCCACGCCCGGCCGGTACACGCGGAAGCGTTTTTTATCGCTGATCTCCGACGACAGGTCGATCGCATTCTTCACGGGTTGGATGTGAATGGTCCGGAGTTGCTCCGGGAGATTGGACTTTGCAGTGTAGCCGCAGCCCGTCAGAGGAGTGCCCAACAGCGCCAATCCCAGGAAAAACATGAATAATCGCGCGTGGGTTCTCACCATAGGCGAAACCAGGGTTTAGATCCGGGCTTTTTCTCTCCGCTTTCAGCCTGCAGGATATTCTGAAGCCTCTTTCTGGCATCCTCCGCCGCCGGCGTGTCCGGGTACTTTTGCGTGACCTCACTGTAGTAAACCTTGGCGCTCGACAGCTTCTTCTGCCTCTCGTAGAAAGCGCCTACCTCAAAGTTCTGCTCCGCCTTTTTGGCGCGCAGCACGCGTATCGACTCATCGGCCTCCATCGCCTGCTGGTCCTGGGGAAAGTTCTTCTTGAAATCCTCAAATTGCTCTATCGCGCGCTCCGCGTACTGCTCGTTGTACTGGGACTTTTTCGAGGCTTCCATCGCCACAGCCGCGATCTCGTAGCGCGCCTTCGTCAGCAACCCCGAACCTGGGTATTCGTCGACGACCTGTTGGTAAGCCTTCTGGGATTCTTCGTATTCACCCATGTTTTTGTAGACCTCGCCTATCTGGAACTGTGCCTGGTCGCCATAAGTGCCGAAAGGCGCATTTTTCACGACATGTTTGTATAGTTCGATCGCCTTGTCCTGCCCGGAGAGCACCGGGATCCCCAGGAGCTTCATCTTCTCTCCCGAGGCGAACTGGTTGGCTATCTCAAACTCGCGCTTGACCGCGTCTTTGATGCGGTCGCTGTAGGGGTAACGGTCCACGAGTTTCTGGTACGAGTCTGCGGCCTTTGCCAGGTCCTGCTTCTCTTCCCAGCATAGGCCGGTGTAATAAACGCCTTCGGCGGCGAGCCTCGAGTTCGGGAACGCCTCCGGCAATTTCTCGAATTCCTCTATCGCGCGGTCCCAGTTCTTCTCTTCGTAAAATTGCTTCGCCCATTCATACTGCTCTTCCGGCGTGTCTTTGGCGGATTTTTTTGGGTTGATCCACTTGCCGAGATCCGGGCTCCATAGCCAATACGCGTGGGAAACTTCTGCGAGCAAAAGTGAGACGAATAACAGCAAAAAAACGGCTGGTTTCTTCTTCATAGACCCTATAGCTTAACTTGAGCCCGTGGGGTTGTCAACCCATTGAGCGGCCTGCGGAACATCTTTGAAAGCAGTTTCACCAGAATATCCGCCTCAAGATTCACCCGGTCCCCTGCCTTCAATCCGCCAAAACAGGTTTTCTTAAGCGTGTGCGGAATAAGGTGAAGCCAAAACGAGCGCGCCGAGACCCTGCCGACCGTCAGGCTCACACCGTCCACAGCGATGGAGCCTTTTTCCAAAAAAAAGGGCCTTAAAGGCTTTGGGGGGGAGACCAGCAGGCTCATTTCTCCGTCCGACCGTTTGACCCGCAACACTTCTCCCACCCCGTCCACATGGCCGAGCACAAAGTGCCCGTCAAGCCTCGAGTTCCCCTTGAGCGGAAGTTCCAAATGAACCCGGTCACCCGGCTTTAGGTCCCGAAGGGTGGTCCGGCGGAGCGTCTCCGCCACGAGTTCAAAAGAAAGTGTACCCGCTTTTTTCCGAACGAGCGTGAGACAGGCACCGTTCACGGCTACGCTCCCCCCGATCCCGAGCGTCCTCGACAGACCACCTCGAACATCGAGGACCAGGGTTCGAGTGCGGCGTTTCGAATTTTTTTTTAATTCCCGCACGACGCCTATTTTTTCGACAATGCCCGTGAACATGCTAAGAAAGGTATCCGTGGATCAATAGATCCCCCCCGACCGGTCGGACGGTTAAATGGTGGACCGTCACGGAATCTTTGAGCGAACCGACCCCTTCGCCGCCCACCGAGGCCACGGCGCGTCTCCCTCCGATGATCCTCGGAGCCACAAACCAGGTGATCTCCTGAGCGAGCTTTCGGCCTAAAATATCCGCGGTCACTTCCCCGCCGCCCTCGACCAGGACCCTGACAATCCCACGTCTCGCCAGCTCCCTGAAAAGAAGCTCGAGGTCCACACGGCCCTTCTTGCCCGGCAGGATCAGGACTTGGGCTTTTTTTCGCAGCAAAGCCAGACGCTTTTTTTTTGCGCGGCGCGTTGTTGCCAGGATCACCGGACCTCGGGTTTTTTCAGAAAATATTTTTGCATCCAGAGGCGTCCTCAGGAAGCTGTCCAAAACCACTTTGAATGGCGCTTTAAAACCCTTTTTCTTCTCCATCCCGTTCCTAACGTTCAGCGCAGGATCATCCGTCAAGAGGGTGTTGACGCCCACGAGGATCGCGTCGGAAGAAGCTCGAAGCGCCTGAGAAAAATCACGCGCTTTTTGGCCGCTGATCCAGCGGGACTCGCCGGTTTTCGTGGCGATCTTCCCATCAAGGCTCTGCGCAAGCTTGATCACCGCATAAGGCATGCGATCACGCACCCAGCGATTGAAATCCGCATTCAAATCGGATGCCTCTTTTTCCAAGATGCCCACGCTCACTTGAATGCCGGCATTCTTAAGCCTGCGGATCCCGCGCCCGTTCACGAGCGGGTTTTGGTCCTTGGCGCCGATCACCACTCTTTTTACGCCGCTTCGGATAACGGCGTCCGAGCACGGCGGAGTTTTTCCGACGTGGGAGCAGGGCTCCAACGTCACATAAAGGGTGGCGCCCTTTGGATTTTCACGACAGTTTTGGATCGCGCGCGCTTCCGCATGGGGGCCGCCGAACCTTTCGTGGTGCGCCTGCCCGATCACGACGCCATGCTTCACGATCACCGCGCCCACGAGCGGGTTCGGATGCACACAACCTTCCCCGCGCTTGGCAAGCTCGAGCGCTTTTTGCATAAATAAAATATCTTTGGGGATCATGGCTTGGTTTCGGTCTTGGCGATCTTGTCCAGGATGCCGTTCACGAACTTCGAGGAATCGTCTTCGCCGTATCGCTTGGCAAGCTCCACCGCCTCATTGATCGCGACTTTGACAGGAATATCATCCATGAACAGGATCTCGTAAGTGGCCAGGCGCAGAATGTTCCGGTCGATGTACCCCATGCGCTTCATTTCCCAATGCTCAGTGAACTTCTCGATAATCTTGTCGATGGCCTCGAGTCTCTCGATCGCGCCTAGCACGATACGCTCGGTGTACTGACGGACCTCGGGGTCATTTTCAAGTACGGGCCCCGGCCCCTTCTCCTCGGAGGATTGAACAAGGTCAGCCTTCTCCTTCCAAAAGTCCTCGAAGAGTTCGGCCGCGTCGCCGTGTGAAATATCCGACTGGTAGAGGATCTGAAGCGCGAATTCGCGCGCCTGGGTGCGTTTACGCATTTAATTTCAGCGAACGGTGCCTCATAAGGTTGGCCATTTCAATGGCCGCGAGGGCCCATTCCCTGCCTTTGTTCATGCGTTTCACGCCGGCACGTTCGACCGCTTGCGCAACCGTATTCGCAGGAATGACGCCGAGGATCACCGGAGTTCCGCTCCGGTCGCAAATATCCCGTAAGCTCCGGGCGGTCTCCCGGACCACCTGATCAAAATGGCGCGTCTGGCCCCGGATCACGACCGCGAGCGTGATCACCGCATCCCATTTTTTTTTCCGCACAAGCCTTCTGGCCACGAGCGGGATCTCAAACGCGCCCGGCACATGAAAAATACGGATGTCCCTTTCACGCGCGCCCTGCCTCAAAAGCGTGTCGAGCGCGCCGGAAAGAAGCTCGCGGGTCAGGACCTCATTGAAGTCGGACACCACGACCGCAAACGTCCGGCCTTTGGCCGAGAAACTGCCCTTCACGCGGCGGACGTTATCCGTTGCGCTTGTGTTTTTTATGCCCACCGGCAATGTCCAAAAAATGGCCGAGCTTTTTTTTCTTGGTTTCAAGGTATTTCCGGTTGTGCGCGTGCGGTTTCATCCGGATCGGCACCCGTTCCACGACTTCGAGTCCATAGCCTTCCAGGCCCACGATCTTCCTCGGGTTGTTCGTCAAAAGCCGGATCTTCTTTATCCCGAGGTCCGCCAGGATCTGCGCACCCACGCCGTAGTGGCGAAGATCGGCGGGAAAACCCAGCTTCTCATTGGCCTGCACCGTGTCGAGCCCCTGGTCCTGGAGTTGGTACGCCTTTAACTTGTTCAAGAGGCCGATGCCGCGCCCTTCCTGCCTCATGTAAAGCAGCACACCCCGTTTCTCCCCGGCGATCCGTTTCATCGCGCTGTGGAGCTGTTCGCCGCAATCACATCGCTTCGAGCCTAAAATATCCCCGGTGAAACACTCCGAATGCACGCGCACCAGAACGGGCTTGTCCGGCGAGATCTCACCCTTCACGAGCGCTATGTGATAATCCCTGTCGACCGTAGATTCGTAAGCAACGAGCTTGAATTCACCGTAATCGTTCGTGACCCGCGTTTCAACCGCCTTAAAGACAAGCTTCTCCTTCTTGCGTCGGTATTCGATGAGGTCCCGGATCGTGCAGATCTTAAGCTTGTGCTTCTTGGCAAACGCGATGAGATCGGGCGTTCGCGCCATCCCGCCGTCATCGTTCATAATTTCACAAATGGCTCCGGCCGGATAAAGCCCCGCGAGCTTCATGAGGTCCACACACGCCTCCGTATGGCCTGCGCGCACCAGCACTCCGCCATCGCGCGCGCGAAGCGGAAAAAGATGGCCGGGTTTCACCAGATCGTCTTGCCTCGTCTTAGGATCGATCAAAAGCTTGATCGTTCGCGCCCGGTCGTAGGCGGAAATGCCTGTTGTCACGCCGTGTTTGGCGTCGATCGAGACCGTCCATGCGGTCTTCATCTCATCGGCATTATTGGCCACCATAAGGTCGACGCCGAGCTCCTCAAGGCGCCGGCCTTCCATGGGAACGCAGATAATCCCGCGGCCGTGCTTGGCCATAAAATTGACGACGGCGGGTGTTGCGAACTCGGCGGCCACGACGAAGTCTCCTTCGTTTTCCCTGTCCTCGTCATCGATCACAATGATCAATTTTCCTTTTTTGAGGTCGGTAACTACTTCAGTGATCTGGCTTCTGTACAAAACAGCGCTCCTCAAAAATATTCGTTGATGTAAGAAACCACCCGTTCCCTCATTTCGGCAAAAACACCATTGCCTTTACGAAGCGCTGGGGTCTTTCGTTCAAGCTCGTCGGCCACGTGTAAAAGGCCCACGACGCCCGTGTACTTCGGGTGGTTCAACCGCTCTACGCCGAGCGGCGAAGCACGCCGGATCGTAACGCCCGCTCCACGGATCAAAGTGCGTTCCAGCGGCTCATCGGACGCAGCGTCCTGCGTCAAAATGATCTCTTCGGGTGCCTCGTGTTTGTGACTAAAATCCCGGAGTGACTGCACGATCCTCACGCCTAAATCCTCGACCGACATGGATTCGGCTGGGAACGCCGTGTAGTCCGTGATGCCGTTATTCGCGAACACGAACACGCCCACAAGACCGCCGTGCTCGTCCACGATGAACCTTTTTCGGACCCTGTCCCCGCCCGGCAGGATGCCATAGGCGGTAGACAACCCCGAAAAAACACTGGCCGATTTTTTTACATGCGCTCGTTGCATGAGTCTCAGCCAATCCTCGCAGAGCTTCGAGCGCGCCTGCAGCACGCGGGCCACAACCTCCAGTTTATCCCCAAAAACGCCAACGGCGTTGGTGACGTGATCGCGGTCATCCACGACATATTCAAGCTCCTTGAAATAGACGATACAGCGGTCAAAATGGTCCACGAGACGCCGCGCCGCCAGGCCCGCCTGTTCCACGTCGGAACGCCTGATCTCCCCCTCCCCGGGGAGATGTTTCGACCCGCGCGCGATCACGCTTTGGATCTCGGGGTCATTCAAATTGAAATAAAGCGTTTCGATACCGGTCCCTGCGGCGCGCTCGGCCTTCCCAAGCGCCTCCACCACGGCTTCAACGGCGTCGCCGATATCGGTGATGACGCCCTGCCGCACGCCTTTCGCGGCCGAATTTCCGGCGCCTAAAACCTCGAACGCATGGGCGCCTGTTTTTCTCGCGATCAACACGATGACGTTGTCTGAGCCGAAATCCAGCACCGACAATATTTGCTTCGAATAAATTTTTCTGACGAAATTCACCCCATCCCCTCCGTCACCCCATCCCCTAGTTTCCTCGATTGCTTTGCAATCGGTCCGCCTTTGGCGGGCAAATCAGGGGATGGGGTCAGAATCGCGCTATGCGCGATTCTGCGCGATTCCACCCTTAAAAACCGTGTCGCGCGCGTCGAAGACGCGGACGGAGGGGACGGGGTCACCGGGGGCCGATCACGACGTCGTCGAACCGAAGATCAATATAACGGATCTTTGCCCTGTCGAAATCTACGTTCTTCAAGGTTTCCGCAAGGATCTTAAGCCGTTCCACAAGATGCGTTGAGCCGATGCGGATCTCGATATCGCCATCCACAGTCAACACGATGTTCTTGGCGTCGCTTATGTCAATTTTGGTGAGTTCATGCTTTCTCAATATATCGGATTGCTTGATAAGCTCGGCCAGCCTCAAAGCCTTGACCGTGGATGCGTCACGGACCGTCACGCCCACCTGAAGCCCCTTGGACGGCACCGGCACGCCTTCGAGTATCGTCAAATTCCGGAAAGGAAAAGCGCTTGAGCCCGGCAGCATAACCAGGGCCTTATCCACCTGAATGTAGTGGGATGAGAACGCGATCTGCGCGATCGGCGTGCGGCGCTTTAAAAGCACTTCGATACGGCTCGGCAGCACGCGTCTGACCCGGACTTCCTTAAACTCAGGGTGCTTTCGCTTGATGACCTCCTGCACGTTCACGAGATCCAGCGTGATCGAATTCTCGCCTCTCTGCAGTTCGCAGAACTTGAATGCTTGATCGGGCGTTAGGGTGCCGCTGTTCAACACCCTCACCTCCTCGAGACGGAACGAGGGGGAGTTCACCGCGTAGGCCACGACAGTGCCGAACAACACACCCACCGCCGTGAGCGAGAGGATATAAGGAAGCGAGGAGATTAAAAATGACTTGAGGCCCCTCATCCACTTGACGGAAAATAAGGCTCCCAGGGGCTTCCTTCTGGTTCTGCTTTTTACCGGCCTGACCATGACACCCGCCTCTTTTTTAGTGACAGCTCTAAGATTCTAACACAAAGATCGGAAAAATCGACACCCGAGGCCTTGGCGGCTTTGGGAAGCAGGCTCTTGCCGGTGAGTCCGGGCACCGTATTGAGCTCCAATAGATAGGCGTTTCCTTCCTCTCCCAGGACCACGTCGGCACGGCTCAGGATCTCGCAGCCAAGCGCCCGATGCGCGCGAAGCGCCATCTCCGTGACCCTGCGCGCTTTCACCGGGTCGAGCTCTGCCGGGCATTCATAACGCGTAGCCGGGTCATGGTACTTGGCCTCATAGTCATAGAAGCGCCTCCGAACGATCACCTCCACGATCGGCAGGGGCTCGTCCCCCAAAATGGCCACTGTCAGCTCACGCCCGCTCACGTAGCGCTCGATCAAAACTTCGTCGGAATACCGGAATGCCTCCTCACAGGCTTCCGACAGCTCTCCCTCATTGAAAATAATGCTTATACCGACGCTCGAACCGGCGGCGGACGGTTTGACCACGACCGGCAAAGGCATCCTTAAGGCCGAGGCGGCGGGGGCATCCTTTTTCGTCACGACGACGAATTCGGGGACCGGTATTCCCGCCTCCCTCAAGATCGGTTGCGACTTCGATTTATGAAACGCGGCCTCGCTGGCCGAAGGTCCGGGTCCCGTATAACTGATGTCGGCTTCCTCCAGCATCCGCTGCACCGTGCCATCCTCCCCAAACGTGCCGTGAAGCGCGATGAACGCGACCGTGATCCTTTGTTTCTTGAGCTGGTCGATAAAATCCCTGGCAGGATCAAGCAGGCTCACCGGCAGGCCCTGGGATGACAACGCCTCAAAGACCGCCTGACCCGAAAGAAGCGAAATATCCCTTTCGCAGGAAGTGCCTCCGGCGAGCACCGCTATCCTTTCGTTCTTTAGAAAACTCGTGTCCGCCTTCTTCATAGAATTTTGACTTCCGTCTCCAGCTCCACGCTGAACTTTTCGCGTACAGTTTTTCTTACCTCTTCGATCAGCGCAAGCACGTCCCCGGACGTTGCGCCGCCAAGATTGATAATGAAATTCGCGTGAGTCGCCGAGACCTGCGCCCTGCCTACGCTCCTTCCCTTTAAACCCGCCTCCTCGATCAGTTGGCCGCTTGAGCAACCGCCGTGCCTGGGGTTCTTGAACATACAACCCGCACTCGCATGCCGCAAGTCCTGGCTTTTCGCGCGGGTGGCGCGATACTCGTCCAGGATCTTTTGTGTCTGGGCCGGGTCGCGTTTGGGTAGCGTAAAACGGGCTTCCGTGATGACACAGTCCCTGAGGCCTGAGGTGCGGTAATTAAAGCCGATCTCATCTTTCTTGAACGTGCGCCGCTGGCCCGAAAAACAAACCACGCTCACGGTTTCTATCAGCGCATCGACCGATTGCCCGTGACTTCCGGCATTCATCGCCACAGTCCCGCCGACGCAACCCGGGATCCCCGATAAAAACTCGGCGCCCCCCAGGCCCCGCTCCCATGCGTATTGGATAAAGAGCGTATTCGGAACGCCTGCGCGCGCCGCGAGCTTGCCATTCTCCTCCCAAACTTTCCGGAAATACGGCGAGTTTAGCTGGATCACAACACCCTTCAAACCCGGATCCGGGGCAAGCACATTGCTGCCGCTCCCCAGCACCGTGATCTTCAGTCCGTGCTCACGGCAAATAGACAAGGCAACCCGCAGATCCTCTTCATCCTCAGGCTCAACCCAAAACTCGGACGGCCCGCCGATTTTAAGCGAGGTGTGCCTCGAAAGCGGCTCATTCAAAAGCACCTTGCCGCGGAGCTTGCCCGAAAACAGTTCTTGCTTTAAACGGTCTGAAAGCTCTGTGGCAACCTCGAAAATGTCGCCGGCGCCCAGCGCGATCACCAGGTCCCCGCATCGGACTTCCTTCAGGAGCACATCCGTGATGCGGCTCCTTTCTACGAACGAAACATTCGGGTGCCCCGCGTTCTTGACGGCCCGGCAGACATTTTCCCCGCTCACGCCGGGAATGGGTTTTTCGCTCGCCGCATAAATGTCGGTCACAATAAGCCTGTCGGCCGCGCGGAAGCTTTCGCCGAACTCCGCCAAAAGCGCCTGTGTCCGCGTGTACCGGTGCGGCTGAAAAAGTGCGACGATCCTCGTTCGATGGAGGCCCTTGGCGGCCATGAGCGTCTGGCGGATCTCCGTGGGGTGATGCGCGTAATCATCCACCACCAGGAACTTAGAATCCTCATATTTCACATCAAACCGGCGGCGGGCTCCTTCGAACCGCTCAAGCGATCCGGCGATGGAATCAAAACTGACCCCTCGCTTCAACCCGACCCCGATGGCCGCGAGCGCATTCAAAACATTATGCCTTCCGATGATCCTTAACTTCACAAGGCCCAGGCAGTCGTTCTTTTTCCAGACTTTAAACGCGATCCCGCGCTCGCCGTTCTCGCATTCCACAATGTCGGTCGCGACCAGTTCGCTTCTTTCGGGATCAAACCCGTAGAGCACGGCGCGGCGGATCCCCAGCGCCGCTATTTTTAAAACTTGCGGGTCCTCCGAACAACCCAGCCACTCTCCGCCCTCGGGCAAGCGGCGAATAAAATCCCGGTAAGCCCCTTCCACGCGCGCCATCGTGCCAAAATGGTCCATGTGCTCCGCCTCGATGTTCGTGATCACCTCTATCGAGGGCGAAAAATTCAAGAAAGACGAATCGCTTTCGTCGGCTTCGATCACTATCTCGGGCCCTTGGCCGAAACAGGCATTTCCGCCGAATGAATTCACCACCCCCCCCACCACGATCGAAGGGTCGCGCCCAGCACCCTGGAGGATCATGCCCACCAAGGCCGTTGTGGTGGTCTTTCCATGCGTGCCGGTCACGGCGATCGTAAACTTGCCGCGGCAGATCTCGGCCAGTGCCTCGGAACGGTGAATGAGACGCGCCCCTTTGTTCTTGGCGGCGAGGCGCTCCGGATGGTTTTCGGAGATCGAGGAGGAATACACCACAAGATCCGCCCCGGCCACGTGGCCCGGATCATGGCCTATTAAAATTTTGGCGCCCGCACATTCCAGCGCATCCAGGTTCGCGCTCCGCTGCACGTCGCTGCCCTGCACCGCATAACCCCCGGCCAGGTACATCCGCGCGAGTCCGCTCATGCCTATCCCGCCGATGCCTATGAAATGCACGGTGCCCGGCGTTGTCACCCCATCCCCTAATGGGTTCGCGGATGCGAACCGATCCTTCGGATCGTTGCAATTAGGGGATGGGGTCATGCGAACTCCTCGATAAAATCCGCTAAGCGCGCGCGGGCATTCATCGTGTCCCCGGACACTGCCGAGGGCTTCTTTTTTTTATTCGATAAAGTCAAATATTTTTCAAGAGAGCTTTGCAGTCTGGCCCTGTCCAGTTCCCCCTGCGGGATGATCTGGGCTTCTTGCTCACGCACGAACACCTCTGCGTTGACGTGTTGATGGCCGCCGGCGAACGGATAAGGCACGAGGACCGCCGGAATGTCCTTAACTTTTATTTCCGCCAGGAAAGTCGCTCCGGCCCTTCCCAGCGCCGCGTCCGCAACGGCATAGGCCAGCTCCATGCGGTCAAAAAAGGAATAGACGCGGGCCGGCACACCCGCCGCGCCGTATTGAGCTTCGGCGTCGCTCACGCGCATCTGCCCGCAGAGGTGAAGCACTTGAAGCCGTTGTTTGATCTCGCGCGGCAAATCCTTCACAACCTCCAAAAAAACCGCATTGATGGACTGGGCTCCCTGGCTCCCCCCGAGCACGAGCAGCGTCGTCCTATCGCCCGAAAAATCAAAAAACCGGAGCGCCTCCTCACGGTTCGAATGCTCAATGGAAGCCCGGATCGGGTTGCCGGTTACACGGACACAGCGGTGCCGGCTGAAATACTTCCTAGTGTCCTCGAAACTGAGCGCTAAACCTTTCACGAAGGACGCCAAAAACCGGTTCGCCCTGCCCGGCACCACGTTCTGCTCGTGGATCAGCGTCGGGATCCCCAGAAATCCCGCCGCCATCACGAGGGGAAATGAGGCGTGGCCCCCGAAACCCACCACGACATCGGGTCTTTCACTTCTCAGTATCCGGAATGAATGCCATTCTCCCTTGATTGATTTTAACAGAAAGGTGGGGCTCAATAAAGACGAAGCGCCCCGGAAACCAACGCTCTCCACGTGCAGGACTTTTTCACCGCCGATGATCCTAAAAATTGCGTCCTCGATGTCCCTCTTGCCGCACGCGTACACGATCTCGATCCGGGGATCGCGGCGCTTGAGTTCCTCCGCCACACTGAACGCCGGAAAAATATGGCCGCCCGTGCCCCCGCATGCCAACAACACTTTCATGGCGCGCCTTGCGATCCGTGCGGCGTTTCTTTGGAAATGTTGACCAGGAACCCGACCGCCATCAGGTTGACCAAAAGCGCCGAACCGCCGTAACTGATGAACGGGAGCGAAAGGCCCTTGGTCGGCAAGGCGCCCACACTCACGCCGATATTGATGGCGGCTTCAAGAGCTATCATTCCCACGATCCCGAGCGCAAAAAGCTGGGAGAAAAAGCTTGGCGCGCGCATCACGATCACCATCCCCGCGAACACGAACGCGGTGAACAAGACCACGACCGCACCCGCCCCCAGAAAACCGAGCTCTTCGCCGATGATCGAAAATATGAAGTCCGTGTGCGATGCCGGCAGGTAAAAGAGTTTTTGTTGGGACTGTCCGAGCCCCACGCCGAAGATCCCGCCGGAGCCGAAAGCCAGGAAGGACTGGATAATTTGAAACCCGACCCCCCGCGGATCGTCCCACGGATTGAAAAACGCGAGCATCCTTTTCCTCCGGTAGGGCTTTGAGAGCGTCGCGAAGGCAAGCGCCGGGATCGCCAAAAGAACCACCGTCAAAAGAACTTTGCCCTTAAAGCCCGCGGCAAAGAACAACACAAAGGCCACGAGCGCCACCGTGACGGCGGTCCCGAGATCCGGCTGGAGCAGTACGAGCCCCGCACAAAGGGCCACGACCATGGACGCCGGAACCACGACCCGCTTCAAGTCCGTCAAGACCTCACGGCGGCGCTCCAAAAAATCGGCGAAATAGAAAATAAGCGCCAGCTTCAAAAACTCGGAAGGCTGAAAAGTGAAGCCGAGGACCTTGAACCATCTCCGGGCGCCGCCCGACGAATGCCCCACATGCGGGATCAGCACAAGCACGAGGAGTGCGATGAGGACTCCGAGTATTTTTTTTGCGTGTTTCCGGAGCTTTTGTGTGTTGATCGCCGAGGCCAGGTACGCCAAGAAGCCCCCCAGCGCAAGATACCCCAGGTGCCTCTTCAGGAAATAAGCGCTGTCTTTCATCTCGTCGTTCGCGTAGATCGCGCTCGCACTGTAGATCATGACAACGCCGATCGCGACCAAAACGAGCGTCGAGGCGAAAAGAAGGTCCCTGGCTTTCCGCAAGGATTCCATTTACTGAGTTACGTAAGTGGAAAGGAGCGTCTTCGCGGGCCGTCGGCGTTTGAGCGATTCACCCAAACGCTTAAAGGCCTCGCCCCTGGCTTCAAAGGAACTGAACTGGTCGAAGCTCGTGCACATCGGCGAAAGGAGCAGTGTATCACCGGGCGAGCAGAGCGAAAATCCAAGCCTCACGGCGGAGTTGAAATCTCCCACAAGCTTGCATTGCCGGAACACGCCCCAGGAAGCGGCTATCTTCTCGCGCGCCTCGCCGTACAGCACGGCAGCCTTTACACGCTTCACGAGAAGCGGCTCAAGCCGGGTGAAATCCGCCCCCTTGTCCCGTCCCCCGGCAATCAGAACGATCGGGGTCTCGATCGCCCGGATCGCCGCCAGGGTGCTGTCGACGGTCGTAGATTTGGAGTCGTTCACGAGCCGAACACCGTTTATTTCCCCCAGTGGTTCCACGCGATGCGCCAGCGTTTTAAAGTCGTCGAGCGTCCTCTGCAAAAACTGTTCGGGGATCCCGAGTGCATAGGAAACCGCCGCCACGGCCATGATATTTTCAAGGTTGTGGCTGCCCTTGAGTCCAAAATTTGCCATGGCTAGCCGGAGGCATGGCGCGCCCTTCTGTCGGACGACCACGCACCCATTTTCCAGGAATACGCCCTTCTTTAAAGGCTCTTTGCTGAAGAATACGACGCGCGAAGAGGACTCCCGCGCCATTTTTCTGACCCTCGGGTCATCAAAATTCAGGATGAGCGTGTCGGATCTTTTCTGGTGCAAAAAAATATTTTTCTTTGCGTTCACGTAATTAGCGAGCGTCCGGTGGCGATCCAGATGATTAGGGCTGATATTGAGCACCACGGCGACGCGGGGCCGTAGGCTGGGGCTCGATTCCAGCTGGAACGAGCTCAGTTCCAGGACCACCCAGGTATTCCGATCGATCTGGGGCATTGCATCCAGAAACGAGCGGCCGACATTCCCGCAGAGGACACTTTTATTTCCCGCATCCTTTAAAACGCGGTGCATCAAGTGGCTGGTCGTGGTCTTGCCGTTGGAGCCGGTGATCCCGATAATTTTGCCTTTGCAAAAACGGGAAGCCAGTTCAATTTCACTGATGACCGGTATCCTCTCCCCGCGGGCCCGCATAAACACGGGGTTCGTTTTCGGAACGCCGGGACTGGCAACAACCAGCGAGCTTTTGCAAAGAGACGCCGCCGTATGACCTCCTGTCTCGACCGCGACCCCAAGATTTTTTAAGAGCCGTGCGGTTTGAACAACTTCCGCCTTGGCGGACGCGTCCGTCGCGAACACCCGCGCGCCGTACCGGGCCAGGAATTTCGCGGCGGCAAAACCGCTGCGCCCCAGGCCTATTACGGTCACTCGTTTATTTTTGAGATCCATGGTAAGCCGTTTACTGTAATTTCAGCGCCGCAAGGCCCGAAAGGGAAAGAATGAATGAAACGATCCAAAACCGGATAACCACCTTGGATTCGCTGACCCCTTTTAATTGAAAATGATGGTGAAGCGGCGCCATCAAAAAGATCCGCTTTTTCCTCAGCCGATAACTGGCGACCTGCAGGATGACCGAGAGCGCTTCCGCGACAAACACGCCGCCCACCAAAAGAAGCAAAAGCTCTTTTTTCGTGAAGACCGCGACCGCTCCCAGGGCTCCGCCGAGTCCCAGCGAACCCGTGTCCCCCATGAAAACACTGGCCGGATGCGAGTTGAACCACAAAAATCCAATGCCGGCGCCGAAAAGCGCCGCGCAAAAGACCGCCAGTTCCCCAGCGCCGTTCACGAACGGGATCTGAAGGTACTCGCTAAACTTCACGTTCCCCGCGACATAACTGAACACGCCATAAGTCACCGCGACCATCGCCGTGCAACCGATCGCAAGGCCGTCCAACCCGTCCGTGAGGTTCACGGCATTTGACGAGCCCACGATCACAAGCGCCGTGAAAAAAATAAACAAAGGCCCGAGGGCCAAAAACGTGCCTTTCAAAAAGGGTACGCTCACGAACTGCCAGGAGGAGGATTCGAAATATAGGCAGGCGCCGACCGCAAGCCCAAGGGCCCACTCCGCCAGCAGTTTCGTCACGGCTTTGAGTCCTTTAGAGTCTTTTTTCAATAGCTTAAGGGTGTCGTCGATGAACCCGATGCCGCCGAGCACCGCGACGACGCCCATGCACAGCCAGACATACCGGTTGGCCAGATCCGCCCAGAGAAGCGTTGAGATAAGGAGTGAGCCCAAGATCAAAAGGCCGCCCATCGTCGGCGTCTTCTCTTTTTCCTGGTGCACGGCGTAAAGTTGTGAGAAGCCTTCGCGCTTGATTGTTTGCTTTAGATCCAAATGGTGCAAGAACCGGATCACGAGAGGACCGATCACGAGACTCACCAAAAAAGCGGTGATGCTCGCCATCGCGGCCCTCAAAGTGATATAGCGGAATACGTTGAACCCGAAAAAAAACTCCCTTAATGGGTAGAGGAGGTGGTAAAACATTCGAAGACCTTTTCCATTTGCATGCCGCGAGAACCTTTCACTAAAATTTTGTCTCCGGCGAGAGCGATCTCGCGGCAACACCTGCCCGCTTCCCGGCTGTCTTTCACCCAGTGGACCTTTTTCGCGTCCAGGCCCCGGTGCCGGGCCTCCTGCGCCAGCGATTTTGACATCGGTCCCGCCGCAATAAGGAAATCAAAAAGCATCTCCGCGACGAGCGCCCCCATTTCCCGGTGAAACATCTCGGACCGGTCGCCCAATTCCAACATATCCCCGCAAACAACCCCCCTTCGTTCCCGGGTTTTGAATTCTTTCAGGGTCTCCAGGGCCGCTTTAAAGGAACTGGGATTCGAATTGTAAGAATCATCCAGAAAATGAATGCCGTCGATAAGTTTCAGAGTCATGCGTCCCGCCACCGGCTTGAAATCGGCCACCGTTTTTTGGATCGCGGAGCCCTCCACCCCCAGCGTCTCCGCCGCCGCGATGGCAAAAAGACAATTCAAAATATTGTGGCGTCCCAAAAGCTGCGTCTCATACACCCGGCCATTCACATAAAAGGAGTTCCCGGTTTCATGACACCAGATCCGGTCGGCCACAAGCTCCCCGGAACCTTTTGACAACCCCACCCGGATCCTTCTCTGAACGCCGCACGTCACGTCCTTGAGCCACGGATCCTCGCCGTTCAGAATGACTATCCCGCCTCTTCGCATGTTGGCGACGAGCTCCAACTTTTCTTTGAAAACGCCCGCTTGTGTTTTCAATCCCTCCAGATGCGCGGGGCCGATTTGAGTGATGATCCCGATCTGCGGATCGATAATCGAGGAAAGCCTGCCGATCTCGCCGTGAGTGTTCGTGCCCATTTCAAGCACAAGCGCTTCGTGTTCTCGGCCGAGCTGGAAAATGGTCTTGGGGACGCCAATGAGGTTATTCTCGGTGCCGCGGTTCCTGAGCACCCGGAATTGTTGCGACAAAACATGCGCCACCAATTCCTTGACGGTGGTTTTTCCGGAGCTTCCGGTGATCGCAATGGACGGTATTTTAAATTTTTGCCGGTAAAATTTGGCCAAGTCCCCGTAGGCCTTGAGCGTATCGGGAACTTTGACAAAACGAGCCGATCTTTTCATGTCCGGCGGGACGTCTTGAAGTTCGGAGATCACAAAATGCCGGACGCCTTTCCCAAACGCCTCTTGGATGAAGTCATGGCCGTCAAACCGCGCGCCTTTCAACGCAAAAAAAAGGTCGTCTTTTTCGATCGTCCGGCTGTCCGTCGATATTCTGCGGATGGGGACAAGAAGTTCCCCGTTCACAGGTTCCGGCATCCGGCCGCCCACTGCCCGTATGGCCTCTTCCATCCTAACGTCCATCCAACACCCTCTCGGCTTCTTCCCGGTCGTTGAAAGGAAATGCCTCGTTTCCGACGACCTGGGTCGTTTCATGTCCCTTGCCGGCCAAAACCACCACGTCATTCTTGCGGGCCATCAAAAGCGCCTGGCGGATCGCTTTCTTACGGTCAAGCGTCACCGCGTAATTTTTGAAATTCGAAGAAAAGCCCGCGCGGATCTGGCCGGCGATCTCGCTCGGATCCTCGGAGCGGGGATTATCCGAAGTAACCACGACATAATCCGAATACTCACCCGCGATCTTCGCCATCCGGGGCCGTTTGCCTCTGTCCCGGTCCCCTCCGCATCCAAACACCGTGATGAGCTTCGCCTTTTTATAAGGCCTAAGGCATTTCAATACGTTCTCGAGGCCGTCGGGCGTATGCGCGTAATCGACGAACACAAAGAAATTCTGTCCCCGGTCCACCGGCTCAAGTCGGCCCGGCACGCCTTCAAAACTCGCAAGGTTCCGCGCGGCCGCGGCCAGATCAAAACCCAACGCTTTCATCACCGCCAAAGAACCCAGTGCATTGTACACATTATGCACCCCCGCCAGTGGAATTTCGACGGAAAGGGCGGCGGGGCCGTCCAACAGCCGAAAGCGTGTGCCGCTGAGACTAGATTCGGTTATTTCCGCTTTCAAGTCCGCAGGGTTCTGGATCCCGAAGCTGATCACGCGCGCCCTCGTCTTATCCCCCAGCGACCGCACCCTCGTGTCATCCTGATTCAGCACCGCGCACTGGCCCGGTAAAAGCGAAGTAAAAAGCGACGCCTTGCAAGCGAAATACCTGTCAAGCGACCCGAAATAATCCAGATGGTCCTGCGTTAGATTTGTGAAAAGCGCTACTTGAAAAAAAATGTCCTCAATACGGCTCTGGTCGATCGCATGCGCCGAAACTTCCATGACTACGTAGCCGCACCGGTTTTGCTCCATCTGCGACAAGAGCGCCTGCAGCCTCAAGGGTCCGGGGGTGGTCTCTGCGGCGGGAACCTCCTTTCCGGCGAACCGATAGTGGATGGTGCCGATCACGCCGGCGCTGATGTGCTCACACCGCAACAGGTGCTCGATCAGGAAAGCCGAAGTCGTTTTTCCGTTCGTGCCGGTGATCCCGACCACTTTCATGGCCCGAGAGGGGTGTGAATAGAAGGCGCCGGCCAATCGCGCGAGCGCCCGTCTTGAGTCCGGCACCCGGAGAAAGGAAATTTTAGGAGAGAGCTGTGTCGCTTGTTCCGCCACAACGGCGACCGCGCCGCGGCTGACCGCTTCCTTTATAAAAAGGTGCCCGTCGTGTTTGGCACCACGTATGGCGACAAACACAAAATCCGGCCGAACTTTCCGGGAGTCACACTCGATCCCCTGAATAGGAAGTTCGGGGGCGAAAAAACCGGCGAGCTGGTCCGGACAGGCCTCGAGCAGCAGCTTTTTTAATGAGATCATTGTCTGACAACGCTCACCTGGGACGCGGACTCCAAGGGAGCCTGAAGAGAGCCCGCATAGGCAGTCTTTCCGACCTTCTTCTTTTGCTTCTTCACGGCGCCTTTGATCACCTCAGGAGGAGGAAGCGTTTGGCGGATGCGCCAGTAAGCCAGAACCCCTTCAGCCACTTTTGAAAAAGCAGGTGCGGCCACTTCTCCGCCGTAATACACTGGGTGCGGTTCGTCGATGCTCACGGCGACCACGACCCTCGGTTCGTCGTAGGGCACAAAACCTACGAACGAGCCGATAAAATGATCATGCGAATATGCGCCGCTCGGCAAGATCTTCTGAGCCGTGCCGGTTTTGCCGGCGGCCTTAAAACCGGGCACTGCCGCCTTCTTCCCGGTCCCGCGCGACACGACTCCTTCGAGTACCGAACGCACCTGAAGCGAGGTCTCTTTTGAGATAACCTGCCGGACCGGCTCCGGTTCCACGCGCTTGATGACACGGCCCCCGGGATCGTCAATATGCGAGACGATTCGGGGACGCATCAGAACCCCGTTATTCGCGATAGCCGCCACGCCTGAAACCAACTGGATCGGCGTTACCGCCACGCCCTGGCCGATCGGGAGGTTGATGATAGAACTCCTCGACCAGTTTTTTGGATGCGGCAGAAAACCGTTCACCTCGCCGGCCAGCGGGATCCCGGTTCCGGTGCCGAAGCCGAACGCCCGCACCACCTTGTAAAATCTCTGCGCCCCCAGACGCATCGCGCCTTTCACGGTTCCGATGTTGCTCGACTTTTCTATGATCTCCCGGTACGTCATGGAACCATGGCCCCGGTGATCATGGAGCACTTTCCCGGCCACGGCCCAGGAGCCTTGTTCGCAGTAAAATTTATCGTCCAGACGGACCGCTTTCTCTTCCAGCGCTGCGGCGAGCGTGAAGACCTTGAACACGGATCCCGGTTCGAAAAGGTCCGTGATCGCCCGGTTGCGCCGGTGCTCCAGACTTGATTTCTTCGCCTGGTTCGGGTCATAAACCGGGTAGGTGGACATCGCGAGAATATCTCCGCTTTTTGGGTCCATCACGATAATCGAGCCGCCCTTCGCGTTGAATTTCTTACAGGTATTTGCAAGCTCCCTGTCCGCAAGCGTTTGGATCACCTCATCGATCGTCAGGTGAACGTTGTAACCGTCCACCGGCGGCACCATCTCGATCTCCTTCGAGACAAGCTCGCGCTGCTTGGCGTCCTTCTGCACCATGCGCCATCCGGGCACGCCTTTCAGGAAACTGTTGTAATGAAACTCAATTCCCTCCAGGCCCTCATTGTCAATGTCCGTGAAACCGACGAGCTGGCAGGCCACCTCACCCTTGGGGTACACCCTCAGAGATTCCTTCACAAAACCCAGCCCGTTTTCCTTGAGACGCGCAACCGCGGCCGATTTAGCCTCCGAGATCTTTCTCGCCAGCCACACGAAAAGTTTGTCACGCGACAGCCTTTCGTGAAGGAAACCGCGGTCCGTGGCGAGTATCTTCGAAAGAGCGTCGGCAAGCCGCGATTTGTTCTTTATTTCCCGCGAAACCGCATAGAGCGAATCCAACCGCACGTCGAGCGCAAGCTCCCTCCCATGGCGGTCAAGGATCTTTCCGCGAACCGGAGGCATTTCAATGGTCGCGCGGGATTGGCTTTGCGCGATGGACTGGTACTTAGAGGATTTGAATATTTGAAGAAAACCGAGGCGTAAAAGGAGGCCAAAAAAGGTCGCAAACAACAGAAAAAAGACAACGAAAACCCGCGTTTTGGAAAGCTGAGTGTCGAGCAAAATTTTTAGAAGATCTCAAAAAATCTTAACGAGTGTCTTTGGCTTCCGCCTGCGCCGTACCTACAAAAAACTTTAAAAATTGAGGTGTTTGGATAAATGAGTTGGCGCTGGGCGCAGCCGGCTGAACCCTTCGGCCGTTGGCCAAGACCAGTGTCTGCCACTCCTTAGGCGGCGTCAGCAGTATTTTCTGAGCCAACAATTTCCGTTCCAAATTATGGGGGGCTTCCAGACGCGCGATATTGTACTTGAGGGCCCGGGTGCGGTCAAGCCAACGGACCCTGGCTTCCTCCTGCTTCCGGATCGTATAGCCGGTCTTGACCGCCTCCACCTCGAGCGAGACGTAAAAAAGACCCGCGAGCGTCACACCCACCAGGCACATCAGGAACCGTTTCATCGAAATGCCTCTGTCATTCTTTCACGAACGCCCGAAGCTTCGCGCTTCGCGAGCGTGGATTCTCGTTTGTTTCGCGGCGACCCGGCACGACCGGTTTCTTCGTCAGCGCGCGGCCCAGCCTCTGAGCCTCCCACTCCCGGAAAGCGCGCTTCACGATACGGTCCTCTAGCGAATGGAAAGAAATGATCACGGCGCGCCCGCCTGTAGAAAGGTGCGAAACCGCCGCGGATAAAAATGCCTTTAGGGAACCCAGCTCGTCATTCACGACGATCCTCAGCGCTTGAAACGAACGCGTGGCTGGATGAACGCGTCCGTAACGGGCGGCCTTCGGTACCGCATGGAAAATGGCCCGTTCAAGTTGCCCCGTGGTAGAGATCTTTGTTTTCGAACGCTCGCTGACAATGCGCTCTGCGATACGCCGAGCATAGCGTTCTTCGCCGAAATCCCAAAGGATCTTGGTCAGCTCACGTTCCTGAGATCGATTGACGATGTCAGCCGCCGAGCGTGGATTTTGAGGGTCCATGCGCATGTCGAGAGGGCCGTCTTTCAAGAAACTGAAACCGCGCGCCCCGTCCGCCAGCTGCATCGACGAAACGCCCAAATCCAAAAGGACGCCGTCGACCGACCCCGTGCCGCTTTCCCTCAATCGGCCCGCCATATTTTTAAAATCATCGCGAATGATCATGAGTCGCTTTCCGAATCTATTCAGCCGCTCGCGCGCTTTTTCAATCGCCGCAGGGTCCTTGTCAAACCCTATCAGCCTTCCTTCCGGTCCGAGCCGCTCCAAAATGGCTTCGGCGTGTCCGCCCAGGCCCAGAGTTCCATCCACGACCACCGACGATGGCCGCACTGCCAACCACTCCAAAACCTCGTCGCACAGAACACTTTTATGCCCGGGAATTTATCTTCCTCTCCCGCAGAAAATCAGATCCCTTACCTTCTTTACGCTCAGGATCCGCTCAAAAAAAAGCTTTGACCGCATATCGATCGGCGAGGAATGAGACAACGCGCGGCGCCTCTTGAAATTCTCAAGCGTCTCGCCGAAACGGAATTCCGATGCGACGAACAAACCCTCATGCCATTTTTTCTTCACATTTTTTTTCATGCCTTCTCCTATCGGCTTGCCTAGAGTTCCGTTCCGGCGGCCGGCGTGGCACCGAACATATTTTCCGCACTCTTCTCGAACGAGTCCTTCGTATTCTTGTAAAAGGCCGTCCAATTTTCCTTGCTCCATATTTCGATGCGGTTTGAAACGCCCACAACGACCACGTCGCGCTTGATCTCGGCGTACTCCTTCAAATACTCCGGGACCAGGATCCGGCCCTGTTTGTCGCAGGCAACTTCACACGCTCCGGAAAAATAGAGCCGATTGAAGTTCCGCGTCTGGGTGGATGTAAACGGAAGAGATTTAAATTTGGATTCCTGCTTTTTCCATTCATCCTCCGTGAATACAAACAGACATGTATCCAGGCCCCGAGTGACGTAAAATCGTTCCACATAGTTTTCTTTGAATACCTCTCTGAATTTAGAGGGAATGATGAGACGCCCTTTGCGGTCAATGCTATGCTCGTGCTCGCCGTAGAACATTTACCTGTCTCCCCACTTCCCACCACTTTATGGGTAATTATGGGAAAATTGTACACTAGAGACCGTATTCTGTCAATAGCATTGAATGAGTTATTTTTTTGCTTAATTTTGTTAAAACCTGCGTAGATGAAGCGCCTCATTTTTTAGCTTCCCGCTCCTTCAAACTTATGACCATTCCGTTGATGGTGTTGGCAAGCTCGCGCAGCTCATCTCGTTTTCTCAAAATGAGGTGCGTATCAAAGTTCCCATTTCCGATTTGACGCAGCGCTTCGTAAATTTTAGGAAGCGGGCCCGCGATGCGGTGTGAAAAAACAATTGCGCCATAAAATATGAATGGCGCGACGAGCAGCATGCTCACGAGGAACGCGATATGCACCGAGCGGAAAATTTCAACAAGCCTCCCCTGCGGATAAACATTCGCGAGCCTCTCCCCCAAAAGCATGAATGTCGTATAAAAGATCACAAGCCCCGTGACCACCGAGGACCCGAATGCGAAAAAAATGACCATGCGCGCAAAACGCAGCTGCAGGCCGCGGTCCACAAAATATTTTTTTCTGCGAAAACTCGAGCTCATGTTAATTCCTCGTCAAGAGCGCCGTGCGACGAATGGTGAAAACAATGCGGTCCTCGGTGGAGTTTTGGATCAACTTCACCACCTTGGCTACCGGCATATAGCGCGTGGGTTCGCCGTTCACACCGACTACCAGGTCATCCTCTCTTAAGCCGGCGGAGGCGGCCGGACCTCCGGCCTTCACGGAATCAGCCGCAAGACCTTCGTAATTCAACCTCAATTTAAGCCCGATTTCTTTCAAACTCATCTTTTCTGATTTTTTATGTAAAAAACAGTTCCGCTCGAGTTCCAGGATGAAATGGGACATGCGCGGCAGGATCATGGCCTTGGCGACCGCATCGACTCCGAGATAACGCAGCGACCGCGTGTCGATGGAAACCAGCCGGTCGTTTTTTTTTAAGCCGGCCGCCGCCGCCTCCTTCTTGGAATCCACGGTTTCTATGTGGATCCAGTCCCCCTTTTTTTCAAGCACGATCCCGAGGCCTTGCCTCAAAATCTCGTGTTGTTCCCGTTCGCTTTTTTTTATCAAATCTTCGATGGCCAACCCTTTTCCCCAGGAATCATAAATGACCTGTTGCTTTTCCACTTCATTCCGGGGGCCCTCGGTCGAAGAAGCCCAAAAGCGGTTACGCACGCTCACGGAGGCCTTTTTGGCCTCCTCAAGGCTCGGGTTCACTTCCGCCGCTTTCTGATAAAACGCAAGCGCCTCGCCCAGTTTTCCGTCTTTCTCATAGGCCTTGCCGATCTGTAAAAAATTTTGGGCAGGATCATCGTACCGAATGTTGCCGATCCTGCTCCGCAGGACAGGGATCTCGCCTTTTTCAGTGCTCAGTATTATGCGGTCGGTATGCTCTTCGACGACCAACCCCTTCAAGGGTTTACCATTTTTTAAAATGACCGTGTCCGCCTGCGCCGGCGCGCAAAGAAAAAGGGAGGGTAAGAGACACCCTCCCGTAAGAAGTAAAAAACCCGAAACCTTTTTGGAGATCCCCAGTCGAGCCTCCGCGTCGAAACAACGAACAGTCAAACCTAGTCAAAACTAGTTCATCCTGGACACCGCAATATATGGTATGTTAACAAAAAGGCGGCACCTATGCAATAGGAATAAGATAATGCGGGGATGAAACACGCGCTGAAAAATGGTCCGCTCTTTCCCGGTTTTTCCGGAAAAGAGCGGATGACATTTGTAGATCTGTAAGCCGGGTTCTGTTCTGCTACGGCGCGTCCTTAACGGCGCGGCTTCGCAGGAATGATCATCCCTCTGGGCCTGACGTTGCCGCCAGGCTCATCCCCATCCCCTGATTTTAACGATCGCTTCGCGATCGGTTCCATCGAAAGATGGAACAAATCAGGGGATGGGGCTTAGCGGTCTACCCGGGAAGTTTTTGACAGACGGGCCGTCTGAATTCTCCCCTGTTTGACCTTGCTCCGCGTGGAGATTGCTCGTTTCACTTTCTTCGAAGCAACGCCCTTACGGACGTTGCGTAGAAGAACTCGTCTCTGTAGCTCTTCCGCCACTAAATCATCCGCGGATCCGCCTTGCGGCGGATATCCTCCCCCGCAGCTTCGCTTTGCGAAGCATAGCTGCGGGGGGATGGGTGTTACCCACCACGCTTGCCCTTGGAGCCCGGACTTTCCTCTCCTGCGTAGCCATGCCGTTAAGCCTGCCTGCCGGCAGGCAGGGACATGGCGAAGCAAGAGCGACCATCCGATCTACAAAAAGAAACCGTCGTCCAAGGCTTTGTTGGCCGCCGCATCCGCAAGCTTGTTTTTCTCACGCGGAATATGCGAAACGGTCACTTTTTTAAAAGCCTCAGATAGGTTCATTATAACCAGAAAAAAAAGTTTAAGCAAATCGTCTTTGACTTTGTACTCACCGCTGTACTGCCTGGCCAGGAGTTCGCTGTCTGTGAAAACTTCTATTTCCGCAAACCTCATTTTAAGCGCTTCCTGCAGCGCAAAGATCAGGCTAAAATATTCCGCGATGTTATTCGTGGTTTTCCCTATCCTTTTCGAAAGCGTCTTAAGTATCTCCCCGTCGGCGGTCTGAATGACCACGCCGGCTGCGGCGGGACCGGGATTGCCGCGTGAAGCGCCATCGATAAAAATGAGCGCTTTGGACCTCTTAGACACTTTCACTCCACCCCCTCTTTTTGAGGTGATATATTCGCCTCAACGCGATGCGTCAAAATCAAAGATTTAAAAAGAGGGGGCGGGGTCACGAGGGCCAGTAAATAATGCGCGCGCAGGACTCGCAGGCGATCAGCTTTTCCCCGATCTGGATCTCATTCACGATCTGTGGAGGTAGTCCGATGTGGCAGCCGCCGCATGAATTATTTCTCACGGGCACCAGGCCCAGGCCTTCGCGGCTTCTCACCATTTTCTCGTACTGGGCTAGAAGCCCTGGTTCGACGCCCGGCAGATAGCTCTTCCGACTATCCTCGCGCGCGGCTATCTGGGAAACAATCTCGGCTGCCCTCTTTTGAATGGCGCCCGTTTCTTCTTTTAATTTCTTTTCCTCGCGGGTTAAGACCTCTTTTTCTCCGGCGCACTTCTGCTTCGCCCGCTCGACCTCGTCCATCAGCATCAGAATGTCTTCTTCCAATAGGGACTTGTCCGCCTTGCCGCCTTTGATCTCAAGCTCCATGGCCGCGTATTCCTTATTGCTTTTCAGCTGATAAAGCTGCGTTTGGAGCTTCTTTATTTTGTCCTCTTTGGAAAGCAGCTCGTTGTCTTTTTCTCTCTGTTTCATCTGGAACGCCTTGAGCTCTTCTTCTGCGGCCTTCAAGGCGGCGCGTTTTTTTTCAAAATCAGCCTCAAGCTTTTTCTGCTCGGCGGGGAACGCGTCGAACTCCTTCTTCAGCCGATAGATCTCGGCATCGATCTTCTGAAGTTCGATGAGAACCTTGAGTTGGTCCTGGATAGTTATGGGCATCGTTTATAGGGTGGGCAATAGTGGGCTCGAACCACTGACCTCTTCGATGTGAACGAAGCGCTCTAACCGGCTGAGCTAATTGCCCTTCCTGGTACCTGTCGGAACCCCTGGGCCTGCCTGGACTCGAACCAGGGACCGGCTGATTATGAGTCAGCTGCTCTAACCGACTGAGCTACAGGCCCGGAAATTATTTAGGCAAGGATTTTAACACACAACGACTGGCGGGTAAACCGATAAAGCTTAAAGCGCTAGAACTCCAGCTCTTCGCCTGCACCGAGTTCCAAAAAGGTCTTGAGTTTTCTCGAGCGGGTCGGGTGGCGCAATTTCCGGAGCGCCTTGGCCTCGATTTGACGCACCCGCTCGCGGGTCACATTGAAAATCGATCCGACCTCTTCAAGCGTTCTCGGATAGCCGTCGGTGACCCCGAAACGAAGCTTAAGCACTTTGCTCTCGCGCTCCGTCAGGGTCCTAAGCACGTCGTCCATCTGCTCCCTCAGCATCGCGTAGGTCGTCGCGCTTGCCGGGGAAACAGCCCGCTTGTCTTCGATAAAATCTCCAAAATGCGTGTCCCCTTCGTCCCCGATCGGGGTCTGAAGCGAAATGGGCTCCTGCGCGATCTTCAGGATCTCCCTCACCTTCTGCACGCCCATGCGCATGCGCTGGCCGATCTCTTCGGGGCTGGGCTCCCGGCCCGTCTCCTGGACCAGGGAACGGGAAACGCGGATAAGTTTATTGATGGTTTCGGTCATGTGCACCGGGATCCGGATCGTACGCGCCTGGTCGGCGATCGAGCGCGTCACGGCCTGACGGATCCACCACGTGGCGTAAGTGCTGAATTTATAACCACGGCGATATTCAAATTTATCGACGGCCTTCATCAGCCCGATATTGCCCTCCTGGATGAGGTCCAGGAAAGACAGCCCCCGGTTCGTGTACTTCTTGGCGATACTGACCACCAGACGCAGATTGGCTTCGACCAGCTCTTTCTTGGCTCTTTGGTATTTATTTTCTTTTCGCTTGATGACGAGGTACCGCTCTTTTAGGTCCTCGACGCTTTTTTCGCCGAAACCCCACAAGAGCCGGCGCCGCTCTTTCAGCAGCTTGCCAACCTCGGCACGCTGTTTTTTCCTGCGATGTTTCAGCGTGTCTTTTTCGATCCTTTCGAGACGGCTTAGGCCTTTTCGAATATTATGAAATATCCCCTCGACCACACGGGGGCTCACTTTGAATTCGAGGAGAAGATTGAGCGTGTTCGTGTTCTTTTTGGCTCCCCGCAGGCGCCGGGCGAGTGTCGTCAAACGCTTGAGCGTGCGCGGCGTATTGTCTCGAAATTTAAAATCCTCCTCGATATACTCTTCGACGTCGCATCCGCGCTTCAAAAGGAGGTTGGTAAAATCAAGGATGAACCGTCTCGAATAGTGGCACTCAAAAACCCCCTTGCGGAATTCCAGCTCATCTGCCTCGATGCGCTTGGCCAGCTCCAGTTCCTGCTCGCGCGTTAAAAGCGGGATCTGGCCCATCTGTCGCAAGTACATGCGCACCGGATCATCCATCTGCTCGAGCCGGGCGGGTGACATCGTGATCTCAGGCTCTTCTTTCTTTGTCTCGGCCTCCGGCTCAACGACCTCCTCCGAATCCTGGTCTTTGTCGGCCTCTGCGCCTGATTCCGGATTTTTGGATGCCTCGTCTTCGGAATCGACCACCTCGATCTGCTGTTGCGTCAGGACCATGAGGACGTCGTCGATATCCTCGGAGGCCGTCACATCGCCCGGCAGGATCCGGTTGATATCGTCATAGGTCAGGAAGCCCTTCTCCTTTCCCAGCGCCACAAGCTGCTCCACGCTCTTTGCTTTACTGAGCTTGAATTTCGAAAGATCATTGAGCTCCTCCGAGGGATTAAGCGCCCGGGGCTCGTGCTCGGAAGACAAGAAAGCAGCCTTCGGGCCTTTCTTTTTGGCCGGGCGGCGCGCCTTTATTTTTTTGGCGGCTCTTTTCTTTCTATTTTTTTTCATTGAGTTGTTTCATCCCCTTGTTCAATCGGTTAAAGTCAACTAAAAGCCGTGTCACGCTGTTTTTATCGCCGTCGCGCTGGGCGGCCGCCAGACGCGCTTTCAGTTCCTCGCGCTCGCCGCGAATGCGGGACAATTTCATGCGCACGACGCAGTCCGAGAATGCCTTTGGCTTATCGCCGAGCGTTTCCGATTCCGCGCATGCCAGCGAGATGAGGCGCGCGGCCTCGACGTCCTCGCTGTAAAAATTGATGAGTTGTGCGGGCGTTGCGGTCGAGGCCTCGCCTTGCAAAATGCGCGCAGCAATCTCCCGCGCCTTCGGGTGCTGAAAATCTTCACCCCGTAATTCTTCCCGGGCCTTGTCCATAAAACGGTTCTCGTCCAGCATAAGCCCCAAAAGCAGTTTCTCGGTCATGCTCACCGCCAGGCCCGGTGACGCGTCAGGCTCAATCTTCACGGAACGGTTTCTCGGAGTGCCCTTTAGCATTTCGGCCAGAAGTGCTTCCTCCGACAATGCCAGCTCCTTCGCAAGCTCCCGGGTCCACGCCGAGCGTAAAATTTCGTTCTGCACTCTTGAAAAAAGGCCCACCAGTTCATTCGCAATCTTGACCTTGCCTTCCACCGTCCGGGCATCAAACTGCGTTTTTAAAAGCGCTAGGCGATAATCAAATAGCGATTGTGCGTTTTCAAGCGCCCGCCTGAATTTTTCCGCCCCGAATTCCTTGAGGAATGAATCGGGATCATGGCCCTGCGGCAGACGCACGATCTTCACGTCCAGCCCTTCTTCCACGCAGAGCTCGAGGCCCCTCAGCGTGGCCATCTCCCCGGCCTTATCCGCATCATAAAGAATAAGGACATTTCGGGTGTTGCGCTTGACGAGTCTTACCTGCTCCACGGTCAGTGCGGTCCCCAGCGCCGCCGCCACGTGCCGCACCTCCGCCTGATGGCAGGCGATGAGATCCATGTAACCTTCGACGATGATCACCCTATCCTCGTCACGGATGGCTTTCTTCGCCTGGTAAAGACCGTAAAGATTCCGGCCCTTCGAGTAAAAATCGCTCTCCGGAGAATTCAGGTACTTGGGGAGCGAATCGTCAAGTACCCGCCCGCCGAAAGCGATGCAAATCCCCTTGGAATCCAGGATCGGAAAGATCAAGCGGTCCCGAAAACGGTCGTAAAAACCGCCGCCCTTTTTCGGAAGGACCAGACCCAGTCTCTCAAGCACCGGAGTGGCCACTTTTCCGTCAAGCGCCCGGGCCAGCCTGTCCCAATCGGCCGGCGCAAAGCCGAGCTCGAATACGGCGCTTGTTGCCTCGAGGATACCCCGTTTCTTTAAATAACTCCTTGCCTTCTCCGCCTGGGGGTCTTTCAAAAGAAAGCTGCGGTAGAAATCACGCGCGCACTGATTGGCCCTTGCGTACTCAGTGAATTTTTTCTCTTGCGCGAGAGCGCGCGGGTCCCTCGGGATCTCGATACCCACCCGGTCGGCCAGTGTCTGCGCAACCTCCCGAAAATCCTTCTTCTCGAATTTCATCAAAAAGCCGAACACGTTGCCGCCGGCGCCGCATCCGAAGCAATGAAAAATTTGTTTGTCCGGGCTCACGATAAAAGAAGGCGTTTTCTCGTGATGAAACGGGCACGGCGCCTTAAAATTACGGCCCACTCTTTTGAGCGGCACATAAGCGGAAATGATCTCAACAATGTCGGTCCTGTCCTGGATCTGGTTTAGAACCGCGTCCGGGATCATAACCCCTTTTTCGCGACCGCCAACTGCGGGGACAGGTTCGACAAAAAGCCGAAAAGCGCCGGCGCAATCCTCGAGACCTGCGGGCCCACGATCGAGCGTTCATGAATATCGGTCTTCAAAGGCGCCAGCGGCAAAAAGTCGATCAGCATGAATGCGAGACTCAGCAGGATCAGCCACCGGCAAGCGCCAAGCACGAGACCTATGAATTTGTACATGAAACCGCCTTTGCCGACTTTGAGCAACTTGAGAAAGATCGCCACTGCCAATTTGGACAGCACAAAAACTCCGGCCAAAAGCACAAAAAATGAAACCGCCGTGGCCGTCGTTAAATTCAAAAAAGTTCTCAGCGTCAACATTTGGGCCAGCACTTCATAGTAGTGAAAGGTCACGATCACCGTGACCAAATACGCGGCAATGCGCAAGAGTTCAGGGAAAAATCCCGCGCGAAAACCCACGGCGGCACCCCACAAGGCCGCTAGGCCCACGAGGTAATCCACCCAGACTAAACGAGAAAAAAAATCACTCACATCCATCCCTTGCTGAAAGAGCGGAAGCTTTTAGAATAAAAGCGCTTATGCGTTTTGTTAAATCGATGGAAAAGACACCCCGAGTATTTTGGAAGTATACCATCGGCCTATGGGTTTGTCAAATTGTTAGCTGATATAAAAATGTAGATAATCCCCTCTTATTTCGGAACCGCTGCTAAAATTCCGCCTGTCGAACCTTGTTTGGGCGCTTTAACTTTTTTTTCAAATTTCCCGTCAAAATTATCGTCGTATTCTTTCTCCACCAGCCGCTCGCCCTCGATCACGATCCCGAAGTCCGGGCGGCCGTCAAAATTCCGGTCATACTCCTTTTTGTAGAGAGAGCCCTTCCGAAAGTAATGCCAGGTGTCGGGTTTCCCATCTTGGTTTTTGTCCTTGGTTTCGAGGCGGTCTGCGGCCAGGCAAATTGCCGAATTCAAAAAGAGGAAGAAAAATAACAAGAAACTAACGCTTTTCCGAAACACCGGACACCTCCCTCAACACAAATTGGATCACCGACAATGCGTACAAAGCCGCCGTCTCGCTCCGCATCACGTACGGGCCCAGATCCACCGTTTGCGCGCCGGCAGCTTCCATGAGTTCCACTTCCCCTTCCGTAAAATCGCCCTCCGGCCCGATCAACACCAGCACCTTTTTGACAGGCGGGCCGGAAGAAAGAACATCATACAGCCGGCCCCCTTTTTTGGCCAGTGTGGGCAGCAGCACCTTTTCATACGCGCCGAACTCTTTCGAAAAAATGTTCAAGCCTGTGGCGGCCCAAATATCCGGCGCTTTTGTCCGACCACATTGCTTGCATGACTCCAAAGCGATTTTTCTCCAGCGTTCAACCTTAGACAGCCAGCGGTCCGGCGGTAGTTTGACCACGCTGCGGGTCGTCACAAGCGGCCGGACGGCATGGACGCCGAGCTCGCAAGCTTTCTGGATCAGAAAATCCATCGCTTCGGACTTGATCACCGACACGCCCAGCGTGACGTGGACCGACTCCTCGGCTGTCTTGGCGTTTCGGGTGATCATCACCTCGACCCCACCCTTTTCCACCCGGCTGATCACGCCGGAAAACCCGTGGCCCTGACCGTCAAAAAGTTCCACGGCATCGCCCATGCCGAGTCTCAAGACGGAAATCGCATGGCGACTTTCTTTTGGGTTCAGGCGAACCATTCCGCCGGTGATTCTGGACAGTTCAATGTGGAATCGAGGCATGGATGATCTTGGGATTGTACCACAGGGCATACCCAAGAGAAAAGTTTACGCCCTGGAGGAGATAACTTCGGATGGCAAAAAAAAACCGGCGCCGTAGATTTTCTCTACGGCGCCGTATGAGTTTCGGTCTATATAAACACGGTTAAATAGCTTTTTCCCCGCGTTCGTTTGTCCGGATCCGGACCACTTCCGAAATATCGGATACAAAGATCTTCCCATCACCGACAGAACCTGTCCTGGAAGCGTTCTGTATCGCCGTGAGGATTTTTTCCTGGTCCTTGTCCGACGTCACGACCTCAACCTTGGTCTTGGGAAGGAGGTCCACTTTGAAAACTTCCCCCCTCCACTGTTGAGTCACGCCTTTTTGCTTTCCATGCCCTTCTATCTCCGTGATCGTGATACCCGGATAACCTGCGGCTTCAAGCGCCCGTTTTACATCGTCGAGTTTCTCCGGCCGAATAATAGCTTCTATTTTTTTCATGTGATTACCTTACCTTCCTGCTGGCTGAGTATGGGCCGTCTCAACCGTTGTGAGGCCGTTTGAAGCCCCGATATAGCTGATGTGTGATTTACGGCTGACAAAATCAGGATACGCCTGATTGCCATGTTCGCCTATGTCCAGTCCTTCGATCTCTTCATGAAGGGAGACGCGCATACCCATCACGGCTTTGATCACAAACCATGCAGCGGAAGAGGCAACAAGCATAAATCCGCCGACCGCTACGACACCCTTCAATTGCGCCATGAGAAGCTGGGTGCCGCCGCCAAAAAAGAGGCCGTTGCCGGTCGTATTGGGGCTGACCCAATCCTGAGCAAAAAGACCCACGCAGAGCGTTCCAAAAATGCCGCAAACAAGGTGCACCGACGTTGCGCCGACGGGATCGTCCACTCTTATTTTATCGAAAAAGATAACCGCAGGAACCACGATCGCCCCGGCGATCAGCCCGATAATTCCAGCGCTCGACACGCTCACAAATGCACAAGGAGCGGTTATGGCCACCAGGCCCGCAAGGCAGCCGTTGATGGTCATGCCAAAATCCGGTTTCTTAAGCATGATCGTCGACATGATCGTTGCGCCTAAAAGCCCCGTACACGCGGCCATGTTCGTGGTAAGGCAAATATGCGCTATAAGCCCTGGATCCGCGGCCATCGTGCTGCCCGGATTGAACCCGAACCAGCCAAGCCACAGGACCATGCCGCCGACGAGGGCCAGAGGCATGCTATGCCCGGGGATCCCATTGATCCTCCCGTTAGGGCCGAATTTACCGAAGCGGGGCCCAAGAATAATGGCCCCGGTGAGTGCTGCCCAACCGCCGACTGAATGGACCACGGTGGAACCGGCAAAATCCCAGAAGCCGGCTTTGGCCAGCCAGCCGCCGCCCCATATCCAGTGTCCGGTGACCGGATAGATCAGTCCGACCAAAAGCAGGGAGAACACAATGAACGAAAAATACCTGATCCGTCCGCCCACCGCTCCCGAAACAATTGTCGCCGCCGTGCCTGCGAACACAAGCTGGAAAAAGAACTTGGCCGCCAGCGGCACTCCCGTCCAGTTGATCGCGCTGTAAACACCTTGATAGGCGTCGCCCGTCGCGGGGCTGTTGTCCGCTCCTCCGACCATGAACAATCCCTGCAGCCCGACAAACGGATTGCCGTCGCCGAACATCAGTCCGTACCCGATAAACCAGAACGCGACCGTCGAGGCCGCGAACACCACAAAGTTCTTGGATAAAATGTTCACACAATTCTTACTTTGTTGAAACCCTGCTTCCACACAACCAAAGCCGAGGTTCATAAAGAACACCAGCATTGCCGTGACAAGGACCCAAATGGTATCAACCGCTACTTTCATATCCATAGGCTTCTCCTCATTTACAATTCAACTCTCAAATCACTCTATGAATTTTAAGCATGGATGTTACAAACACATTTCTTTGGAGTTAATAGAATTTATCG